>CAIPGC010000001.1 GCA_903864505.1 uncultured beta proteobacterium
GCCGCTCAAAAGAATACCGACGTTGTCGCCAGCTTGGCCTTGGTCGAGCAGTTTGCGGAACATTTCCACGCCAGTACAGGTGGTTTTTTGGGTGTCAGAGATGCCGACGATCTCGATTTCTTCGCCGACTTTGACAATACCACGCTCGATGCGGCCGGTCACCACGGTGCCGCGTCCGGAGATGGAGAACACGTCTTCCACGGGCATCAGGAATGCGCCGTCCACTGCGCGCTCGGGCAGCGGGATGTAGGTGTCGAGCGCTTCAGCCAGTTTGATGATGGAGCCTTCACCGAGTTCACCCTTATCGCCTTCCATAGCGAGTTTGGCAGAGCCGTGGATGATGGGGGTTGCGTCACCGGGGAAGTCGTATTTGTCGAGCAGTTCGCGCACTTCCATTTCAACGAGTTCGAGCAGTTCGGCATCATCAACCATGTCGCATTTGTTGAGGTAGACGATGATGTAGGGTACGCCCACCTGGCGCGCCAGCAGAATGTGCTCGCGGGTTTGGGGCATGGGGCCGTCAGCAGCGGAGCACACCAGAATGGCTCCATCCATCTGGGCAGCACCGGTGATCATGTTTTTCACATAGTCAGCGTGTCCGGGGCAGTCCACGTGGGCGTAGTGACGGTTGGCCGTCTCATATTCGACGTGCGCGGTGTTGATGGTAATACCACGTGCCTTTTCTTCAGGGGCTGCGTCAATCTGGTCATACGCCTTGGCGGTGCCGCCAAACTTGGCCGCCAGCACCGAGGTGATGGCCGCCGTCAGCGTCGTCTTGCCGTGGTCAACGTGCCCAATCGTGCCCACATTGACGTGGGGCTTGGTACGTGCAAATTTTTCTTTTCCCATTTTTCAAATCTCCAAAGAGCTACTCCCGTGTGTTGGTTTTACGTCTGCACGATGTTGCTGATTCGCCCCGCACGGAAAACAGGGCGGCACATCGTCGCAGACAGGAAATCTTCTAACCAGTTCTGTACTAATCAGAGGTCGTTATTTTGTCCTTGCCGCCATGATGGCTTCGGACACATTACGCGGAGCTTCCGAGTAGTGCTTGAATTCCATCGTATATGTTGCACGGCCTTGCGACATGGAGCGCAGGGTAGTGGAATAACCGAACATTTCAGACAAAGGCACTTCGGCCTTAATGGCCTTACCACCGCCAACCATGTCTTCCATGCCCTGCACCATGCCGCGGCGTGAAGACAGGTCACCCATCACATTGCCGGCGTAGTCCTCAGGGGTTTCCACTTCCACGGCCATCATTGGCTCCAGAATCACGGGGCCAGCCTTGCGGCAACCTTCTTTGAAACCGAAGATGGCAGCCATCTTGAACGCATTCTCATTTGAGTCCACATCATGGTAGGAACCAAAGTGCAATGTCACCTTTACATCGACCACGGGGTAGCCAGCCAACACTCCTTGCGTCAGGGCTTCGATCACACCTTTTTCAACTGCGGGGATGTATTCGCGTGGCACCACGCCACCCTTGATGGCATCGACAAACTCAAAACCCTTGCCTGCTTCGTTAGGCTCGATCTTGAGCACCACGTGCCCGTACTGCCCCTTACCACCAGACTGACGCACAAACTTGCCTTCGGAGTCTTCCACAGTCTTGCGGATGGTTTCGCGGTAGGCAACCTGGGGTTTTCCCACGTTGGCTTCCACACCGAACTCGCGCTTCATGCGGTCAACAATAATTTCAAGGTGCAGTTCGCCCATACCGGCGATCAGGGTCTGACCAGACTCTTCGTCCGTCTTCACGCGAAACGACGGATCTTCCTGCGCCAGTCGTTGCAAGGCTATGCCCATTTTTTCCTGGTCGGCCTTGGTCTTCGGCTCCACCGCCTGCGTAATCACAGGCTCTGGGAAGATCATGCGCTCCAGCGTGATGATGGCAGTCGGATCGCATAGCGTTTCGCCGGTAGTGACATCTTTCAACCCCACACAGGCAGCGATATCACCTGCACGAATTTCGTCGACTTCTTCTCGATTATTGGCGTGCATCTGCACGATACGGCCGATACGCTCTTTCTTGCCGCGTACGGGATTGAAAACGCTGTCGCCCTTTTTCAGAACACCGGAGTAGACGCGCACGAAGGTCAATTGCCCCACAAATGGGTCCGTCATCAATTTGAAGGCCAGTGCCGAGAACTTTTCGCTGTCGTCCGCCTTGCGAGTAGTTACTTTTTCGTCGTCGTCGAAACCAGGTACAGGTGGCACATCCAGAGGCGAGGGCATCAGTTCGATCACTGCATCGAGCATGCGCTGCACACCCTTGTTCTTAAACGCTGTTCCGCACAGCATCGGCTGAATCTCGGTGGCAATGGTACGCACACGCAGACCGTGGGTGATTTCGGCTTCTGTCAAGTCACCTTCTTCGAGGTACTTGTTCATCAACTCTTCAGACGCTTCGGCGGCCGCTTCCACCATCTTCTCGCGCCACTCCTTGGCCTGCTCCAGGAGTTCCGCAGGGATTTCCTCGAACGTGAACTTCATTCCCTGAGACGCCTCGTCCCAGTAAATCGCCTTCATTTTGCGCAAATCCACCACACCGGTGAACTTCTCTTCTGCACCAATTGGGATCACGATCGGAACTGGATTGGCCTTCAGACGCAGTTTCATCTGCTCCACAACCTTGAAGAAATTGGCACCGGTGCGGTCCATTTTGTTGACAAATGCCAGGCGTGGCACTTTGTACTTGGTAGCCTGACGCCACACGGTTTCAGACTGTGGCTGCACGCCACCCACGGCGCAGTACACCATGCAGGCACCGTCGAGCACGCGCATTGAGCGCTCTACTTCAATAGTGAAGTCGACGTGTCCAGGGGTGTCAATGATGTTGATGCGGTGCTCGGGGAAGGATGTGTCCATACCTTTCCAGAAGCAGGTGGTCGCAGCCGAAGTAATGGTGATGCCGCGTTCCTGCTCTTGCTCCATCCAGTCCATGGTGGCCGCTCCGTCGTGCACTTCACCGATCTTGTGATTCACGCCGGTATAAAAAAGAATTCGCTCGGTGGTAGTGGTCTTACCGGCGTCAATGTGAGCAGATATACCGATATTGCGATAGCGCTCAATGGGGGTATGGCGAGCCATGATGGGTCCTTGGTTGATCTGTATCTATAAAGCACCACCCGCACAGCGCGGCGTGGCGAGCGACCCTTCAAGTCGGGTGCGGTTTTCGTGGGAGCGCGCACGCCGCCAGGACCGCCCCGAAGCAAAAAGCCGCGGGGTCCGCTTTAGAAGCGGAAATGCGAGAACGCCTTGTTGGCTTCAGCCATGCGGTGAACTTCGTCACGCTTCTTCATGGCACCGCCACGGCCTTCGGTAGCTTCCAGCAGTTCGTTTGCCAGGCGCTGGGCCATGGACTTTTCGCCACGTTTGCGGGCAGCTTCCTTAATCCAGCGCATTGACAAAGCCAAGCGCCGAACAGGACGAACCTCAACCGGCACCTGATAGTTGGCGCCGCCCACCCGACGGGACTTGACCTCCACCATAGGCTTCACATTGTTAATGGCAACCGTGAACGCCTCAACCGGGTCCTTGTCTGGATGTTTTTTCTCTATCAACTCGAGGGCGCCGTAAATGATGCGCTCAGCAACAGCTTTCTTGCCCCCTTCCATGATCACGTTCATGAATTTGGACAACTCTACATTGCCGAACTTGGGATCCGGCAGGATTTCACGTTTAGGGACTTCGCGACGACGTGGCATTTTTTCACCTCTTTGCTTCAGTTGGCGCTTTTTCAAGCGCCGCGAGAGTTAATAAATAAGACTCTCACTTACTCGACCCAAACAGCGGGTCACTTCGTTCATTTGCTGCGCCACGCAACAAACGAACACCATTTTTGAATCTGCACAACCCAGGGTTTACTTGGCCTTGGGTCTCTTGGCGCCATACTTGGAGCGCGACTGCTTGCGGTCTTTCACACCCTGCAAGTCCAGCGAACCACGCACGATGTGGTAACGCACGCCGGGCAAGTCCTTGACACGACCGCCGCGAACCAGCACAACACTGTGTTCCTGCAGGTTATGGCCTTCTCCGCCGATATAGGAAATAACCTCAAAGCCGTTGGTCAAGCGCACTTTGGCCACTTTACGCAGGGCAGAGTTCGGTTTCTTAGGTGTCGGGGTGTACACACGGGTGCACACACCGCGACGCTGCGGAGAGTTCTGCATCGCAGGACTCTTCGACTTGATGGTCTCGACCTCACGGCCTTGACGCACGAGCTGGTTAATGGTTGGCATTGATAAAACGTCCCTAAACGTTTGACAACAATTGTTTCACCAATTGTTTTGGATAATACGAAAACGTGAATCCCTTCGGAATTTCCGAAAAGCCTTCTAATGTACCAGACAGGGAGTTTCCACGCAATAAGAACCCGGCATCAAACTCTAAGCTGACTGTTCAATCAGCGAATCCACAGCCGGACAGCGTCCCATGCACGACCCAAAATCCCAGCTTGCTCTACCCCTTCGAGCGCCAGCAAGGGAACTTCTGCCACTGTCTGTTCGCCCAGCATGACCTGCAGCGTGGCCAACTGCTGGCCTTTGCTAATCGGAGCAACCAAGGGCTCCGTACGAACCACCTGGGTTTTGAGTTTGGCTGCACTCCCACTGGGAACGGCTACGACCAGGGGCTGAACACGCCCAACCTTCACACTCGAGGACACGCCCTTCCAGACATTCGTGGTCACCACGGCCTGGCCCGCCTCAAACAATTTCACCGCCTCAAACGCCGTAAATCCCCAATTCAGCAGTTTCTGGGACTCATTGGCCCGTGCATTCTCGTTGGCTGTGCCCAGCACGACGGTCAACAATCGTCGACTGGCATGTGCGGAAACGGTCGCGCCGCTGGGGGCGAGTGGCGCCAGATTCGGAAAGTCCCGCTTTGCCGTCGCCACCATGCAATAGCCAGCTGCCTCGGTGTAGCCGGTCTTCAGGCCATCCACGGTCGGGTCGCGAAACAACAACAGGTTGCGGTTGCTGTCATTGGCGGCCGGGGTGCCCGGATAGCGGTACTTTTTGATGGCGTAGTAACCGATGTAATCCGGAAAATCCGCCATCAGGCGAGTCGCAAGGACGCTCAGGTCGCGCGCGGTCGTGGTATGACCGGCTTCGGTCAGACCTTCCGGGTTTTTGTATCCGGTAGATTTCATGCCCAGCACCCGTGCCTGGTCATTCATCATCTGCACAAAGCGCTCTGCCGAACCACCGACTCCTTCAGCCAGCGCCATCGTCGCATCGTTGCCCGACTGAACGATCATTCCCTTGATCAGATCTTCTGCGGGAACCTGCATCTTGGGGTCAATGAACATCCGCGACCCCGGCATCTTCCATGCACGCTCACTGACTGGGAATGTCTGTTTGAGATCCAACTTTTTGCTTTTCAGCGCATCGAACACCACGTAAGCGGTCATCAGCTTGGTCAATGATGCTGGCTCGACTGGCATATCCAGATCTTTCGCTGCCAGGATCTGGTTGGCAGTCACATCTAACAGGAGATAGGCGCGGGCTGCGACTTCGGGTGCTTGCGGGGTTTGGGCGCCCACAGAAAAACACAAGAACGCCCCCAGGGCAGCAAAAAATAATTTCATGGGATGGATTCGATCAATGTGCTCCCAACGGGAGCCAAAAGCAATAACAAGCGTCAACGCGGCTCTAGGGGATTAGCGCGCAAATGGCGGACCACCAGACTGCGCAGAAGGGGTAATTGTCCATGAAAGAAGTGGGAACCCCCCGGGATCACCGTCACGGGCAAACTTTGGGGACGTGCCCACTGCATCACATCCGCCAAGGGCACTGTATCGTCCAACTCTCCATGAAGCACAAGCGTGTCCTCGTGCAGCGCATGGGGAACCGGGGCAACGTCAAATCGCGTCGCCGCAGTTCCCACCAAAACCAGAGTGTGGGGCGCACGGGCCGACCCCAGCTCCACCACAGCATGGCTGGTGACAAACGAGCCAAACGAAAATCCGGCCAAAGCCAAGGTCATAGGCGCGCCGCTTGGGCTGTGGCTGCAGTGGTCAATCACGGCCAGCAAATCCTGCAACTCGCCCCGGCCTTCGTCGTACGAGCCCTGGGTGGCTCCGACCCCACGGAAGTTGAATCGAACCGTGCGCCAGCCGCATTGGACAAAGGCACGGGCCAGTGTTTGCACGACCTTGTTGTCCATGGTCCCGCCAAAGAGGGGGTGAGGGTGGCAGATCACCGCCACCCCATGTGTGACAGCAACTGCCGACACTGCGGGCAGGTCTTCGAGCGCCTCAATGACACCGGCGGGACCTGGGATGGCAAATTTTTGGGTCTTTGAATTCACGGAATAGCTATCATTTTAAGAGCGCTATACGCTTTAAATGCGAGGCGTCCAGCCATTTTATCGACCTACATTTGGCGGTGTCAGCAGGCGCTCGACGATCTTGCCGCCTATGAGGTGCGCCGCCACAATTTCATCAATATCCTGATCGTCGACATAGCTGTACCAGACACCCTCCGGGTAGACCACCGCGACGGGACCTGCGGCACAGCGGTCCAGGCAGCCGGCCTTGTTGACGCGCACCTGCCCTGGCCCCGCCATTCCGGCCTCATTGACCTTTAGCTTGCAACGGTCGAACGCCTGTTGCGCACGGTGCTGCGCGCAACACTCTTCACCATTCTTTCGCTCATTCAGGCAGAAGAAAACGTGACGTTTGTAATAGGCTTCGGGGATGGTTTGCGTGGCATTCATGGCCCAATTCTAGTTTTTTGCGTCAGAACGCCCGATCAGTGGAAGGATGTACAACAGCGTGAAGTAGGGCCACAACCAGCCCAACCACTGCGCGAGACCATGAAACCGAATAAATCTGCCCTGTTCCCAGACCGACAACGTTTGCGCGAAATAGGGGCTTTCAGGTGCCTGATTAAGCAGGCTGAGGTCAATGCCCAGTCCCAACAGCAGCAACGCAGCGCTGGCACGCCACGGCAACCGCAGCAGCAACATTGCAGAAACCCAAGCAATTCCAATACCAGACAGCGCGGGCAGGCTCAGCCATGCCCAGGCGTGATTGGGGCCCCAACTCAGCGCAGAGGAAAGCGCCGTCACCACCACTCCGAGTGCAACCGTCATCAGCACCAGCAGAAAACGTCTTCGTACCGATCGAATTACGCAATAACCGAGCAGGCAGGGAATCATCAAGCCCAAAGCCACACAGACCAGCTCGGCGCCCGGCACCAGCGGCTGCATGTGCGCATCGCGTACCGGTAGCCATGCCATCAGCGGCGTGTCACTGAGTTGCAGCGCTAAAGCGTCTTGCATGCGCACCAGCACGTGCCCCAGGCCGAATGGCACGGATGCAGGAAACATGAGCGCCATGGGCCAGATCGCCAGCAGCACGATCCCGCCGCGCGACTGCTCTACGAACCATCGCTCACGCAGACGATTCCAGCGTCGGATAACCCCAAACCGGTCCAGCAACAGCGTCATCAGCGCGCCCAGCCCGGTGCCGACGGTGTTGAACAGAAGGTCTTCCCTGGAAGCAACGCGCATGGGCAAGTAGCTCTGCAATGCCTCCATGGTGAAGGACAGAGCGCATCCAAGGAGCAGCGGCACCAACACCGCATGCGATCGCCGCGCCCGCCGCATGCCCAAGGCAAACAAGGCCCCCAGCGGCAAGTAGCCTGCTACGTTGACCGCCACATCAAAGCCTGTCCAGTAACGCGGTAGCGGAGCGAACACAAAGGCCCAGGGTGCCAATCCCTGGTCACGCCAGTCCGCAAAAGGATACAGACTTGCGTAAACAATCAGCGCGACATAGACCAACGCCAGAGGGGAAGCGGATGTTTTGTGCATTCCAAAAAAAACCCCAGCACAAGGGCTGGGGTGGTAAGCCTATTTGCTGTCACACATCAAGGCCCCGCTCAGGGAGGAAAAGCGGGAGGTAGCAAGCTACCCGGGTTGAAATATAGCAATTCTTTGGTACGCGCGCAAGCTAAATGCGCACTTTTTATCAAATTTTTGTTGCTTCCGCATCGCCAAGCCGGTGTTTTGGTTGCTTCCAGGTCGGCTTTTTCGCGCCGAAAAGGAATTGCTGGACCTCTGCAGGCCTGGAATGAGGCACAATTTTCCCCATGACAACTTTCACACCCCACGCCCCCTACCCCTTTGGACGCCCCCGCCGTCTGCGCCGCGACAACTTTACCCGAAATCTGGTACGTGAAAACGTGCTCACAGCGCATGACCTGATCTATCCAGTGTTTGTAGTGGACGGACACCAGCAGCGCGTCCCCATTGCTTCGATGCCCGGCGTGGAGCGCTTGAGCCTGGATCTGTTACTGCCGGTGGCCGAAGAATGTGTCAAGTTGGGAATTCCCGTCATGGCGCTGTTTCCGGTCATCGACCAGTCGCTCAAAACCTATGACGGCAAAGAAGCACTGAACCTGGACGGACTGGTGCCACGCGTCGTGCGAGCACTGAAGAAGGAGTTCCCCGATCTGGGCGTTATGACCGATGTGGCATTGGACCCGTTTACCAGCCACGGCCAGGACGGCTTGCCAGACACCCGTCCTGAATCCGAAGGCTACATCCTGAACGACGAAACGGTGGCGATCCTGGTGCAACAGGCCCTGACCCAGGCCAATGCCGGAGTCGACATCGTGGCACCCAGCGACATGATGGACGGACGCATTGGCGCCATCCGGCGCGCGCTCGAAACCAAAGGCCATATTCACACCCGAATCATGGCCTATAGCGCCAAATACGCCAGCGCGTTCTACGGCCCGTTCCGCGATGCCGTCGGCTCGGCCAGCAACCTGGGAAAAAGCAACAAGAAGGTCTACCAGATGGACCCCGCCAACACCGACGAAGCACTGCGTGAAGTAGCAATGGACATTGCCGAGGGTGCGGACATGGTGATGGTCAAGCCCGGCATGCCCTACCTGGATGTGGTGCGCCGCGTAAAAGACGAATTCAAGGTACCCACCTTCGCCTACCAGGTGTCGGGCGAATATGCCATGCTCAAGGCGGCAGCGCAAAACGGGTGGCTCGACCACGACGCGGTGATGATGGAAAGTTTGCTCGCCTTCAAGCGCGCCGGAGCCGATGGCGTACTCACCTATTTCGCCCGGGACGCCGCCAGACTGCTACAACAATAGGAGCTGCTTGCGCAGTATCCACGGGGGCTTGCATGCGAATCTTTCATATACAGGGCGGCACTGTGCTGGAAAGTGCCGATCTGGCTGCGCTGGCCTCGGTTGGACTTCCGGCACAAGGCTATGTGTGGGTGGCCTGCGCCCGACGCGAGTTTGAAGTTCAGCAGTCACAGATCCAGTCTGCGCTCCAGGCCTTGTGCAGCCTGCAATTGGTGGACCTGCATATCTCCGACCTTCTCAACAACCAGTTGCCTTCGCACTACGATTACACGTCCCAATACGACGTGCTGGTGTTTCGCCGCCTGGCTGCCGGCAACCGTCCAACCGACTTCGAGAATCCGGGCGTGCCGCTTACCACCGCGCCGACGCGTGGCGGCCCACCCATTCTGCGGCGTATCGACACCAGCCCGGTCGGCTTTGCCGTCTTTGACCGCGTGCTGCTCACCGTTCACCCGACCGACTGTGCCGTGCGTGATGCCTATGCCACCAAACTGCTGCAGGCCGCCCATGCCGACTCACGCACTGCAGGTGTGCGCCTTCCGTCCGGCCCGGCCGACATGATGCTGCGAATCGTCAACCAGATGGTCGACGGTTTTCTGGAGCTGCGCCGGGAACTGACCCACCAGCTGGACCATTGGCAAAGTGAACTGCTCAACCCCCGCACCCGCTTCAACAACTGGGGTGCGCTGCTGGACGCGCGACTCTCGCTGCACCATCTTGATGAAATTTGTGAAGACCAAAGGGCGGCGCTGCAGGACTGGATTGAAGCGATCAAGACCTGGCCCGACGCCGACACGCCGACCGAGCAGCGCGAGCGCGACCTGCTGCACGTACGCAGCCGCGACGTACTCGAACACATAGAGCGCGTGGTGCACCACGTGCGGCGCATGGAGCAGAGCGCGGAGACTGCAGTGCAAATGCACTTCAGCGTGCAGGGCAGCCGCACCAACGACATCATGCGCACACTGACCGTGCTGACCGCCATCTTTTTGCCCTTAAACCTGATCACCGGCTTCTTCGGCATGAATTTCGACGCTCTGCCGCTGATTCATCAGCAAACGGGTCTCCTTTGGGCGATCGGGACCATGGTCACCATTGCGTTGGTGCTGGTTACCGTGTTCTGGCGCAAACGCTACCTGGCACGCACCCCACGTTAAGCGCCCATCGCCCCGGGGACCATTGAATCAGGGCGCACAATGGGCATCGCCATGCCAGACCAATCGTCCCTGTCGCCCTGGTGGCTGGAGCCGCCCGAGCAGACCCGCCAGGATCTTGCACAGGCCCACTCAGGACTGTCGCCAGCGCAGGCGGCCGAGCGTCTTGCCGCATTTGGGCCAAATCTGTTTCACGATAAAGGGCAGACGCCGCTGCTGGTTCAACTGTTGAGTCGCTTCAAGAACCCACTGGTTCTGATCTTGCTGGCGGCCGCGGTCGTTTCGGCCTTCAGCGGGGAACTGGCCAACTTTTTCATCATCACTGTGATCGTGCTGCTCAGCGTCGTGCTGGACTTTGTGCAGGAGTACCGCGCCAACACAGCCGCTGACAAGTTGCGTGCATCGGTGTCACTGCAAGCCTGCGTCATTCGGGCAGGTCAGCATCTGCGTGTCGCTGCCCGCGATGTGGTTCCAGGCGATGTTGTCGAGCTTTCCGCGGGTGACCTGATTCCTGCAGATGGTTTGGTGCTGGAAGCACACGATCTTTTTGTCAAACAGGCTCTGCTCACCGGTGAACCCTACCCGGTAGAGAAGCATGCCGCGCGCCCTGCAACGGATGCATCGGACCTGACGGAAGCGACCAACGCCGTGTTCATGGGCACCTCGGTGATCAGCGGAAACGCCCGGGTCCTGATGGTCACAACCGGCATCGGCACTGCAATGGGTGCGATCGTCCAGCGCGTTGACCAACCCACCGAGGTGTCTTCGTTTGAAGCGGGTACGCGCAAGTTCGGTGCGCTGATCATGCGGCTGACCTTTCTGATGGTGCTGTTCGTGCTGCTCGCCAATGCCTGGAACCACAAGCCGTGGCTCGACTCCTTTCTATTTGCGGTGGCACTGGCGGTGGGCTTGACACCCGAGCTGCTGCCCATGGTGGTCTCCGTCACGCTCGCGCGCGGCGCACTGCGCATGGCCAAGCAGCACATGATCGTAAAGCGCCAGACCGCCATACAGGACCTGGGCTCGATGGACATCCTGTGCACCGACAAGACTGGGACCCTGACCGAAGCCAAAATTCGCATGGAGTGCCACGTGAACGCGCAAGGCCAGAGCAGCGAGCGGGTGCTGCAGCTGGCCTATCTCAACAGTTTCTTCGAGAGCGGTCTGAAAAGCCCGCTCGACGACGCGATTCTGGCGCACCAGCGCATCGCGGTCGAGCCATGGAAAAAGGTAGACGAGGTGCCGTTTGACTTTGAGCGGCGCCGGGTCTCGGTGCTGATCGACAACGGGACCGAGCGCTGGTTGGTGGTCAAAGGCGCGCCCGACGACATTGTGGGCCTTTGCACCGAATTCGAAACCGTCGATCCTGCTGCTACCCAGGCCCTGGATTCAAACGCGTTGGGACAGATCCAGGGGCAGTACCATGCCCTGGAAGAACAGGGATTTCGCGCCTTGGGCATCGCCTGGCGACCCGTACCGCGTGACCATCCTCACGCGGTGGTGGACGACGAGACCACTCTGACGCTGGCCGGATTCGCCGCATTTCTGGATCCACCAAAAGCCAGTGCCAGACCAGCCCTGGAGGCACTCAAAGGTATTGGCATTGCCATCAAGATCGTCACCGGCGACAGCGAACTGGTCACCCGCCATGTCTGTGCACAACTGAACATACCGGTCATTGGCTCCTTGACCGGGCAAGACATCGCCAATCTGGATGACCACGCGCTGCAAGCGCGGGTTGAGGCGGCGAACCTTTTTTGTCGCGTCAACCCGGCGCAAAAGGAACGTGTGATCCGGGCGCTGCGTGCACGGGGCCATGTGGTGGGCTACATGGGAGACGGCATCAACGACGCGCCCTCGCTACACGCTGCCAGTGTCGGGATTTCGGTGGACTCGGCAGTCGATGTCGCCAAGGCAGCGGCGGACATGATTTTGCTGGAACCGGATTTGCAGGTGCTGTTTGAAGCCGTCCGGGAAGGGCGGAGAACGTTCAGCAACATCATGAAATACATCCTGATGGGAACCAGTTCCAACTTCGGCAATATGTTCAGCATGGCGGGCGCTGCCCTGTTCTTGCCATTTCTTCCGATGCTTCCAACGCAAATACTGCTAAACAACATCCTGTATGACCTCTCCGAAATCAGCATCCCGCTAGACACCGTGGACGAGAACGAGCAGTTGCAACCGCGTACGCTGGACATGCCACTGATTCGCAACTTCATGCTGACGATTGGCCCGATCAGTTCGCTGTTCGACTTTCTCACGTTCTACCTGTTGCTGCACATACTCCACGCCGACGAAAAACTGTTTCAAACCGGCTGGTTTGTCGAGTCACTTTGCACCCAGGTATTGGTGATTTTTGTGATCCGCACACGCGGCAATCCTTTCAAGAGCCGCCCCCATCCCTACCTCACCATGACTTCGCTGGCCATTGTCCTCTTTGGTGCCCTCATGCCTTTCACGCCAATCGGCTCGTACTTTGGCTTTGTTGCGCCACCTGCGACCTTCTACGCGATCCTGGGCGGCATGGCGCTGGCTTATCTCGTGGTGGTGCAGGGAGTGAAGACGCACTTCTACCGCCACTACGAGGTTCGGCACTGATCCAGTGACTTGAATTTGATTTCGTGTCCAATAGGGGCATGGAACACTTGCATGACAACGATAAGCGGTTGACGGAGTTGGAGATCAAGGCCAGTTTCGCCGAGGATCTGCTCGATGAGCTCAACCAGGTCATCGTGCAGCAACAGGAGGACATCCGCCTGCTGGTGCGCGAAGTAGCGCTGCTCAAGCAGCAGGCGCAGGAGCGCGGTTCGGATCTGCCGGGCAGCGCCCGCAACGAGTTACCACCGCACTATTGATCGAACCCTTCCCCCAATGGATCTCAAACCCCTCATCACCCTGCTGGCCATCGTTAATCCGCTGGCGATCGTTCCATTTTTTATTCACTACACGGCGGGCTTCTCACTGCAACAACGACAACAGACGATAAGAGTGTCTGCCTTTAGTACCTTTGTGGTGATTGCTGTCAGTGCGCTCGCGGGTCTGCACATTCTCGACTTTTTCGGCATCTCGCTGGCCAGCTTTCAGGTCGGCGGCGGCATGCTGCTGCTGACCTCTGCGCTCAACATGCTCAACGCGCAACCCGCCGAAGCCAAGACCAGCACGCACGAACTCGAAGACGGAGCCGAGAAGGCCGCCATGGGTGCCAGCATTGCAGTGGTTCCCCTCACTATTCCCCTGCTCACCGGTCCGGCCACCATGTCCACTGTGGTGATCTACGCCGACAAGGCCAAAACCTTTCTGCAACTCGGCACGCTGGTCGGATACGGCGTGGTGGTGGCGCTGGCAACTGCGCTGTGCTTTTCCCTGGCGCAACCCATTGCACGGGTGCTTGGCAAGACCGGCATCAACGTCATGACACGCTTGATGGGATTGATTCTGGCCGCGCTGGCGGTAGAGGTAATGTCCGATGGTTTGACCAAGTTGTTTCCCGCACTGGGACACTGAACCCCATGACCCGCACCACTTCCAACGCATTGATGCTATTGATTGCCCTGATCTGGGGAACGACCTTTGTTGCCCAGCAACTGGGCATGAAGGACGTCGGCCCGTTGACTTACACCGGTGCGCGGTTTCTCATCGGCGCGCTGTTTGTCGCCCCCTGGGCGCTGCGTGAATACGTGCGCCTGCGCGGGCAGGGCGTGCGCTTTGACGGACGCGACCTGGCAGCCTGGTGCGGGCTAGGGTTTCTGCTGTTTCTGGGTGCCATCCTGCAGCAACTGGGCGTGGCAGCGACGACCGTGTCCAACGCCGGTTTTCTCACGGCGCTCTATGTTCCTATGGTGCCCATGCTGGGTTGGTTGGTCGACAAGCACAAGCCGCATTTTTCGATCTGGGCGGGCGCCATCGGGAGCTTGGTCGGTACTTTTCTGCTCAGCGGCGGAAAGATCGACGCAATGGTGTCGGGAGACTACTGGGTTATCGCCAGCACCCTGTTCTGGGCATTTCACGTGCTGTATATCGGCCGTGTGGCATCATGGAAGGGCGCTCCGATTTTGGTGGCGTTCGCCCAGTTCACCGTATGCGGGTTGCTGGGATGCGTCCTTGCCGGGGCCCAGGAAGTGGTGACCATTTCCGGTCTCATCCAGGGCCTGCCCAGCATTCTGTATGCCGGACTTTTGTCGGTAGGGGTGGCATTTACGCTGCAGGTCATTGCGCAGCGGCACACACGCGCATCGGATGCGGCCATCCTGCTGAGCTCGGAGATTCTTTTCTCTGCCATCGCTGCGGCAGTCGTACTGGGCGAAAGGCTCAGTACAGTACAAATGCTCGGGGGCGCGCTGATTTTTGCCTGCATTGTGGCGGTGCAACTGGTACCCCTTATGGCAGACAGCAAGCCGGTTGCGTTGCACGGACATTGAGCCTGGTCGCATTGCCTTTCTTTGGAAAAAAAATACCCCGGACAGATTCCTTCCAGGGTGCCGTGCTGCAGGCCACAGACCGCAAGGGCCCGATGGCAGGGTTCAGATCAGTTGAAGGTGTAACGCGCCAACAGGTTCAGGCGGGACAGATCTCCCGTTTCACCGGTAAAAGTCGTGCGCTTGCCGCCGATCAACTCAGCCGCCAGGTCCACATTCTTGATCGGCGTATAGAAGAAGTTCAGATGCCACTGCTCCAGTTTCTTGTTGCCTGGCCAGGTCAAGGCTGTCAGAGCATCGCTCGCTCCCAACTGCGACTCGACCGAGCCATAGGCCAACGTGGTACGCAGTTTTTCGCTATACACATTGGTCAACCCCAGCACAAAGCCGCGTGACTTGTCCAACAGCATGGCGCCCGTGCTCCAGTCTGGGTAATTGGCGCCGTACATCAAAGCGTTGTCGTTGTCACCATCCACTTCGGCGTACTGACCCATGAAGGTCAGACTGCCAGTCAGCTTGTAGGAACCGCCCAGGCCGAAGCCTCCGCCGCTTTTGCTTGCAGCACCGTTGCGCTGGTCATGGGAGACCAGGCGCGCGTTCACGCCACCCCAATCAAAGGTTTTGCTGGCCGCCAGCACGAGATTGGGCCGCTGTGCACCATCAGATCCATTCTCCAACGCGGCCTTGAAC
>CAIPGC010000002.1 GCA_903864505.1 uncultured beta proteobacterium
ATGTTGACCAAAAAAGAGCAGCGTCTTCGCAGAGCCCGGCAAACCCGGATTCGTATTGCAGACCAGGGCGTAGCCCGACTGACAGTCAATCGCACCAACTTGCATATCTACGCCAGTGTTATTTCTGGCGATGGCGGCAAAGTGATCGCGGCCGCCTCCACCGCCGAGGCGGAAGTTCGCAAATCGCTTGGTGGTTCCGGTAAAGGCGGCAATGTAGCCGCAGCCCAGATCATTGGCAAGCGGGTGGCCGAGAAGGCCAAGGCTGCGGGTGTTGAAAAAGTTGCGTTTGATCGCGCTGGTTTTGCGTACCACGGCCGCGTCAAGGCGTTGGCTGACGCGGCGCGTGAAGCTGGCTTGCAGTTCTAAGCAGATCGGAATAAATGATGGCTAAAGTACAAGCAAAAATGCAGGGTAAGGCAGAGGGTCCAGAAGACGGTCTGCGCGAGAAAATGATTGCGATCAATCGCGTCACTAAAGTGGTGAAGGGCGGTCGTATTCTCGGTTTCGCAGCTTTGACCGTTGTTGGTGATGGCGATGGTCGCATTGGTATGGGCAAAGGCAAATCGAAAGAGGTGCCGGCTGCGGTGCAAAAGGCGATGGAAGAGGCGCGTCGTAACATGATCAAGGTGTCGCTCAAGAATGGTTCCATTCACCACAAAGTGATGGGTCACCACGGTGCTGCAAATGTCATGATGGCCCCGGCGCCCAAGGGTACCGGCATCATTGCGGGTGGGCCTATGCGCGCAGTCTTTGAGGTAGTGGGTATTACCGATATTGTGGCTAAAAGCCATGGCTCGACCAACCCCTACAACATGGTTCGTGCCACCTTGGACGCACTGTCGGTGTCCACCACACCGTCGGAAGTTGCAGCCAAGCGAGGTAAGAGCGTTGAAGAGCTCTTCGCCTGAACGGAGAGTTTGAAATGACAACACAACAAACAGTAAAAGTTCAACTAGTGCGTAGCCCGATTGGGTGCAAAGAAGACCACCGCGCCACAGTGCGCGGACTGGGATTGCGCAAGATGAACAGCACGAGCGAATTGCAGGACACGCCTGCAGTGCGTGGAATGATCAACAAGATCAGTTACTTGGTCAAAGTGCTCTAAGAGGTAAATGATGGAACTCAATAGCATCAAGCCGGCGGATGGCTCAAAGCACGCTAAGCGCCGCGTTGGCCGCGGTATTGGCTCTGGCCTGGGTAAAACCGCAGGGCGTGGGCACAAAGGGCAGAAGTCTCGCGCGGGCGGATATCACAAGGTCGGTTTTGAAGGCGGTCAAATGCCAATGCACCGGCGTTTGCCAAAGCGTGGGTTCAAATCGCATTTGCTGAAGTACAACGCAGAGCTTACCCTGACGGCACTTGGCGCGCTCGGTCTGGTAGAGGTGGACCTGTTGACCTTAAAGCAGTCTGGACTGGTCGGCGAAATGATTAAGGTCGTCAAGGTAATCAATACGGGCGCGATCGCGACTGCAGTCAAACTCAACGGTATTGGTGCAACGACAGGAGCTAAGGCTGCTATTGAAGCGGCTGGCGGCAGCGTTGCCTGATTTAGAGTTCGAAAGATACGCACGTGGCAACCAACGCAGCTCAGATAGCAAAGACAGACAAGTTTGGCGACCTGCGTCGCCGTCTTGTGTTTTTGTTGCTGGCGCTTGTGGTCTACCGCATCGGTGCCCATATACCGGTCCCAGGAATTGATCCTGCGCAGTTGCAACAATTGTTCAAAGGGCAGCAGGGTGGAATTCTCAGCCTGTTCAACATGTTCTCGGGCGGTGCGCTGTCGCGCTTTACGATATTTGCACTTGGGATCATGCCGTACATCTCTGCATCGATCATCATGCAATTGCTGACCTATGTGCTTCCGACCTTCGAGCAACTGAAGAAGGAAGGTGAGGCTGGCCGTCGAAAAATCACGCAATACACCCGTTACGGCACCTTGGCTTTGGCACTGTTTCAATCACTGGGAATTGCGTTGGCTTTGGAGTCCTCGGCCGGACTGGTGATTGCGCCTGGATTCGGTTTCAGAATGACGTCCATGGTTACGCTCACCGCTGGAACGATGTTCTTGATGTGGTTGGGTGAACAGATAACAGAGCGTGGTTTGGGAAATGGCATATCGATATTGATTTTCGGTGGTATCGCCGCCGGATTGCCAAACGCAATAGGTGGTTTGCTGGAATTGGTCCGCACTGGGGCGATGAGCATTATCGTCGCGCTTGTAGTGGTGGTTCTGGTTGCAGTAGTTACGTATTTCGTAGTCTTCGTGGAGCGCGGACAGCGGAAAATCCTAGTGAACTATGCGAGGCGTCAGGTGGGCAATAAGGTGTACGGCGGACAATCCTCGCACCTCCCACTCAAGCTCAATATGGCTGGCGTTATTCCGCCAATTTTTGCGTCGTCGATCATCTTGCTTCCAGCGACGATTGCAAATTGGTTTAGCTCTGGTGATTCGATGCGCTGGCTGAAGGACATTGCAAGTACGCTGAGTCCTGGCCAACCCGTCTACGTAATGTTGTACGCCGCTGCTATAGTATTCTTCTGCTTTTTCTATACCGCACTGGTATTTAACAGCCGCGAAACCGCAGACAACCTGAAAAAGAGCGGCGCGTTCATTCCAGGCATTCGACCTGGTGATCAAACGGCCCGTTACATTGACAAAATTTTGCTTCGTTTGACACTGGCTGGCGCGATCTACATCACCTTCGTCTGTTTGCTGCCAGAGTTTCTGATTTTGAAATACAACGTGCCATTCTATTTTGGCGGCACTTCGCTTTTGATTATTGTCGTTGTGACCATGGACTTTATGGCCCAAGTGCAGAATTATCTGATGTCTCAACAGTATGAGTCACTATTGAAAAAGGCAAATTTCAAATCCTCCTGATTCGGTAGCTGTCAATGTCAAAAGATGATGTCATTCAGATGCAGGGTGAGGTGGTCGAGAATCTGCCGAATGCGACGTTTCGCGTAAAGCTGGAAAACGGTCACGTAGTATTAGGGCACATATCTGGAAAGATGCGAATGCACTACATCCGGATTTTGCCAGGGGATAAGGTAACTGTGGAATTGACGCCGTACGACCTTACGCGTGCGCGAATAGTATTCCGAGCAAAGTAAGTAGCGCATGTTCCGCGCGATTGAAAGTCGGAACGCAGCGAAGTGTTTTAGGAGAGAAATATGAAGGTTTCAGCTTCGGTCAAAAAAATTTGCCGTAACTGCAAAATCATCCGACGCAAAGGCGTTGTGCGTGTGATCTGTACAGATCCACGCCACAAGCAGCGCCAGGGCTAATTGCAAGAGTTTTAGAGGACGAAAATGGCACGTATCGCTGGCATCAATATTCCGCCGCAACAGCATTCTGAAATTGGCTTGACCGCCATTTTTGGCATCGGTCGCACCCGAGCACGCAAAATCTGCGAGGCCTGTGGCATCGCTTATTCCAAGAAGGTCAAGGATCTGACGGACGGTGATCTGGAGAAAATCCGTGATCAAATCGCCCAGTTCACTATTGAAGGTGACCTGCGTCGAGAAACAACAATGAACATCAAGCGTTTGATGGACATTGGTTGCTATCGTGGTTTCCGTCATCGCCGCGGTTTACCCATGCGTGGTCAGCGCACTCGCACCAACGCACGTACCCGCAAAGGCCCACGCAAGGCCGCTGCGTCATTGAAGAAATAACAGGAATTGAAAGACCACTATGGCAAAAGCTCCTGCAAATAACGCCGCCCAGCGCGTCCGCAAAAAGGTTCGCAAGAACGTAGCAGACGGGATTGCGCACGTTCACGCTTCGTTTAACAACACCATCATCACGATCACTGATCGTCAAGGGAATGCTTTGTCATGGGCATCATCTGGCGGGCAGGGTTTCAAGGGCTCGCGTAAATCAACTCCGTTTGCGGCGCAGGTAGCCTCTGAAGTTGCAGGTCGCGCTGCGCTGGAACAGGGGATCAAGAATCTCGACGTTGAAATCAAGGGACCTGGTCCTGGTCGAGAGTCTTCTGTACGTGCATTGGCGGCCCTTGGAATTCGTATCAACATGATTGCGGATGTGACACCCGTTCCCCACAATGGATGCCGCCCGCAGAAGCGTCGTCGTATTTAAGTTTTTCAGCAAGCCCACCGCCATCACCGTTTGGTTGATGGCTCCCGCGGATTTTTTCGTGGCAGATGACATAAAAGGAAGTTCAAGTGGCACGTTACCTCGGCCCAAAGGCCAAACTATCACGCCGTGAAGGGACAGACCTTTTCCTCAAAAGCGCACGTCGCGCTATTGGAGATAAGGCAAAGTTCGACTCAAAACCTGGCCAACACGGACGTACCTCTGGGGCCCGAACCTCAGACTATGGGCTTCAGTTACGCGAAAAGCAAAAAGTAAAGCGTATGTATGGAGTTTTGGAACGCCAGTTCCGACGCTATTTTGAAGAGGCAGACCGCCGCAAGGGAAATACGGGTGCGAACCTCTTGTTGTTGCTCGAATCACGTTTGGACAACGTTGTGTATCGGATGGGCTTTGGATCTACGCGCGCCGAGGCGCGACAACTGGTATCTCACAAAGCCATTACGGTGAACGGAAGTTCCGTGAACATTCCATCGTACATGGTGAAATCAGGGGATGTTGTTGCTTTGCGGGATAAGTCGAGGAAGCAGAACCGTGTTGTAGAAGCTTTGCAACTTGCCCAGCAGGTGGGTATGCCTACATGGGTCGAGGTCAATATCGACAAGGCAGAAGGCACATTTAAGTCGGTACCAGACCGCGATCAGTTTGGTGCGGACATTAACGAGTCTCTTATTGTTGAGTTGTACTCACGCTAATGGCTATTTTTCGTTCCTTGGTTGCAGACTACTGCAGCCGGGGTGCTTCACCAGCCTTACCGACGTAACGAGTCGGGGGTATTGAGAGGAAGTCTGCATGCAGAACAGTTTGCTAAAACCCAAAACAATTAGCGTGGAACAACTTGGTAACAACCGGGCCAAGGTTGCCCTTGAGCCATTTGAGCGTGGGTATGGACATACGTTAGGGAATGCCCTACGTCGTGTGTTGTTGTCGTCAATGCCCGGATTTGCCGCAACCGAAGTGACCATCGCTGGGGTGTTGCATGAGTACTCATCGATTGACGGCGTACAGGAAGACGTTGTTAATATTTTGCTGAACCTGAAGGGTGTTGTCTTTAAACTGCATAACCGCGATGAAGTTACGTTGAGTCTTCGCAAGGATGTCGAAGGGGTTGTAACTGCCGCTGACATTCAAACGCCCCACGATGTCGAAATTGTGAATCCTGATCATGTGATCGCAAATTTGTCCCACGGTGGCAAGCTCGATATGCAGATTAAGGTTGAAAAAGGGCGCGGCTACGTTCCAGGAACCATGCGCCGCCATGGTGACGAACCCACCAAGTCCATCGGCCGCATTGTTTTGGACGCATCGTTTTCACCTGTAAAACGAGTTAGCTATACGGTCGAAAGCGCACGTGTTGAGCAGCGGACCGATCTGGACAAGCTGGTGGTTGAAATTGAAACAAATGGCGCTGTTTCAGCTGAGGATGCAGTTCGCGCATCCGCAAAGATTCTGGTAGAACAGCTTGCTGTATTTGCCCAGCTTGAGGGTAATGAGCTATCTGCGTTTGATGCACCATCGCCGCGCGGCAATACTCAATTCGATCCGATATTGTTGCGCCCAGTCGACGAACTGGAACTGACGGTGCGTTCCGCGAATTGCTTGAAGGCGGAGAACATCTACTACATTGGCGATCTGATACAGCGCACCGAAAATGAGCTGCTTAAGACACCGAATCTGGGACGTAAGTCTCTTAATGAGATCAAGGAAGTTCTGGCGTCTCGCGGACTTACGCTGGGGATGAAACTGGAAAGCTGGCCCCCTGCGGCGTTAGAGAAGCGATAATTTTTTGCCCCATAAGGGGTGCCGTGCGACGGGCAGTACCTAATCCGGCTGTCTGTTTTATAACTGAAGGAAGATACTATGCGTCACGGACACGGACTACGGAAACTGAATCGAACTACATCTCATCGGTTGGCGATGCTTCGCAATATGATGAATTCGATCATTGAGCACGAGGTCATCAAGACAACGGTTCCTAAAGCGAAGGAGTTGCGTCGCGTTATTGAACCCATGATTACGTTAGCGAAGGAAGCTTCGGTTGCAAACCGTCGTTTGGCTTTTGATCGTCTTCGCGACCGTGGCAGTGTCACGAAGTTGTTTGATGAGTTGGGGCCCCGTTTTAAGGCCCGGCCTGGCGGCTACACCCGCATACTTAAGATGGGATTTCGAGTCGGAGATAACGCCCCGATGGCCCTGGTTGAATTTGTCGATCGCCCTGTCGTAGTTGAGGCCGCAGATATCACCGAGACGGCATAACTAAGGTACAATGCAGCACTTGACGCGGAGTGGAGCAGCCTGGTAGCTCGTTGGGCTCATAACCCAAAGGTCGTTAGTTCAAATCTAGCCTCCGCAACCAATA
>CAIPGC010000003.1 GCA_903864505.1 uncultured beta proteobacterium
ACCAAGCAGGTGGTGGCGCTGACGACGGACCAGGTCAAGAAGGGTCTGACGACGGACCAGATCGTTGGACTGACGACCGGGCAGGTGCAGGTGCTCACGACCGATCAGGTGGTGGTCTTGACGACCGACCAGGTAGTGGCGATGGAGACGCGCGATGTCGCGGCCCTCAAGACATCGCAGGTGGTGGCGTTGACGACGGACCAGGTGAAGAAGGGTCTGACGACCGATGAAGTTAGAGCGCTAACCACTTCTCAAGTGAGTGCGCTGAGTACGGATCAGATCGTTGCTTTGACTACCGATCAGGTGCATTCTCTCTCGAGTAATCAGATAATTGCGCTCACTACGGACCAGCATGCAGCGCTAACAACGGATCAGGTATCACAACTCATGTACGGTTCGCCGCTTGTGTTAGATCTGACAGGCAATGGCATTTCAACCCAGAGTTCTGCGTCAGGTGTCAAGTTCGATATCTTTGGCAATGGCAAGCAAGTGAACACTGGTTGGGTCACTGGAGGCGATGGCTTGTTGGTATTGGACCGCAACCATGATGGAATGATCAACGGGGGCGCTGAACTGTTCGGTGAAGGTACTACCCTAGCGAATGGAACCAAGGCCGCCAATGGGTACATGGCTTTGAGTCAGCTTGATAACAACGCCGATGGAAAGATTGATGCATCAGACGCACAATTTTCTGAGTTAATGGTGTGGGTTGACAGTAATTCTGATGGTGTCAGTCAGGGTGAAGAAGTTCACAGCTTGAGCTCGCTTGGAATCACTCAACTGAATTTGCAGGCTGCGCAGTCTATTGCGACGGATAACGGGAATATCATTGGTTTGGTATCCAGTTACACCACTGCCGATGGGTCTGACCATGAGATGGCGGACGTTTGGTTTGCGACCAACAATGTTGCGCCAACTTCTGTGGTGGATTCTTCGGTCGATTCGGCTGGTGCGCTGGAGTTTTCCTTGGCATTGCCACCTGTTTCTGCGCAGGCTACCTCTTTGATTGCTCTGTCGACAACAGTGCAGCATCCAGGCTTGAGTTCAAGCAGTGAAGATGTCGCTACGGCGAATGATTTGACATCGCAGGTTAGCGGGCTGGTAGATGCCCTGACAGCTTACGGAAGCTCCGCGAATGGTTCTGTTGACGAGCAACAGCTTGCGCTGCCTGGAGGGTCGGCTTCGTCGACCACTTCGGCAGGCGGCAACTTGGCCAGTTCTATTGGAGGGGTTGTCGATGCGATGAAGAAGTTCGATGCCAATGGCAAACCAATCGATTCTCTGTCTACGGTGCAGAGCGCCGCTGTTGCCATCACTCTCGATACATCAGCGACCATTAAGCGACACACAGATATACTGGCATCCAGCAAGTAATTTGCCGACTATTGGATCGAATTGATCGATGTGTCTCGCGGCACATCGATCAATGTGTTGTGTCAAACACCATCCGTTGCGCTCAATCAGATGGAAATGTGAGGATGCATGGAAGCCAAGTATGAGTTCGCCTACGCTGTGGAGATGGCATGGAGCGGCAACTTGTCGTTCGCTGATTTGATCAGTAGGGCCACCGAACTGGAGGCGCAAGCACTGCCGCAGTTGTCTGCGGTTTTGTACCAGACTTGGTTGCAAAAAACGCACTCCGCGTACGCGCACGCCGTAAATTTCAATCTGGGGGTCACTCTTTCGAACTTGGCTGATCTCGCTGGCGCAGAAAAAGCTTACCTTCAGGCAATCACGCTTTCTCCGACCTTCAGCCACCCACGTTTGAATTTGGGTATTCTTTATGAGCGGATGGGCAGACTCGATGATGCCTTAGCAGAGTGGGAGTGGATACACCAGAATGCGCAAGGACCTGGCGCTGACCGGTCGGTAACACTGCTTGCTCTGAATCACTTGGGGCGCGTATTGGAAGTCAAGAAGCAGTTGCTGGAGGCCGAAGAGTATCTGACGGCCAGTCTGATGTTGAACCCACTTCAGCCTGACGTGTTGCATCATTGGGTCTTTCTTCGCCAAAAGCAGTGCGCTTGGCCAGTCTACAAGCCAGTTGAGGGCGTAACGTTGGATGCGATGAAGAATGCGACATCTGCGCTCGCAATGATGAGCCTGTCGGACGATCTGCAGTTGCAGTTGGCAGCAGCAAGCCGCTATGTTAATGAAAAGGTAGATCGCAATTTGATTGCCCTTTCACAAACTGCAGGCTACGGTCATTCGAAGATAAGAATCGCCTATTGTTCTTCGGATTTTTGCTTGCATCCAGTCTCCATGCTTACGGTGGAACTTTTTGAACTTCACGACCGCGAACAATTTGAAGTCTATGGTTTTTGTTGGAGTCCTGACGATGGCTCCGCTTTGCGCAAGCGTGTGGTGTCCGCCATGGACCACTTTTTAACTATTCATTCGCTGAGCGATGAAGATGCGGCAAAGTTGATCAGGTCTCATGAGATAGACGTGCTCATTGATTTGCAAGGACAGACATCGGGGGCTCGCCCCAACATGCTAGGGAGACGGCCCGCTCCGATACAAATTACGTACCTTGGATTGCCAGCAACGACAGGGTTGCCCTCAATCGACTACGTCATTGCAGATGAATTCCTGATTCCGTCAAACGCTGCGCCTTTTTACTCTGAAAAGCCACTCTACATGCCACATGTGTACCAAGTGAGCGACCGGCAGCGTACAGCGGCTCCTCAGCCGTCACGAAACGAGTGCGGATTGCCAGATGAAGGTTTTGTATTCTGTTCATTCAACAACAGCTACAAATATACGCCAGAGATGTTTGACGTATGGGCTAACGTTCTGCGTCGAGTCCCCTCGAGCGTAATGTGGCTGCTAGCGGACAACTCGTGGGCTGAACAAAACCTTCGCCGCGAGGCTGAGAGTCGTGGAGTATCCAGCGACCGGTTGGTCTTCGCGGGTCGCGTATCACCTGAAAATTATCTGGCTCGATATCAAGTTGCCGACTTATTCATGGACACTTTTCCGTTCAATGCGGGAACTACTGCGAACGACTGTTTGTGGATGGGATGCCCGATTCTTACACTGACGGGTCGTTCATTCGGTTCGCGCATGGCTGGCTCCCTGCTGCGTGCTGCCGGGCTCCCGGAATTGATTACAACCAGCCTTTCAGAATACGAGGAAATGGCCGTTGCGTTGGCATATGACCCGGCACGGAGCTTGGGTTTCCGTCATCATTTGAGTGAAGTGCGCGGCCGCGGCGTTCTTTTTGACACACCTCAGTTTGTCCGTGACCTTGAGTCCCGAATCAAGCAATTAGTGGCATGAGTGACATATTTAGTGCGAGCGACCGGCAAACGTTTTCCAGAAGGATCAAGGAAGCGAGGATTGGGGACCCCTCCGCACAATACGAAGTGGCCGTCATGTACGCCAATGGTGTGGGGGTTGAGAGAGACTTCCGGCTTGCTCACATTTGGGCCAAGAAGGCAGCTGAGCGGGGACACGCCACGGCCCAATACCTCGTTGGGCGCTCATATTTGACGGGAACAGGAACTCCAAAGGATGAGCTGCTGGCGGTGAATTGGTTAGTCAAGGCGGCAGAGCGTGGGAGTGAGAAGGCGGCTTTCAGGCTTGCGAAGTTATTCGAGTCATCTCAAACAGCGCTGGCGCTGAGGTATTGCCAGCAGGCCGCCGACCTTAGTATGGCAGACGCCCAGACTTTGCTTGCACAGTACCATCTGAGGGGTTCGTATGGGATGGCTGATCAAAAGCTTGCAAGAGTATGGTTCATCCGGGCAGCCAGCCATGGTCAGATCGTTGCCCAGCACACTTTGGGCCAAATGTATGAGCACGGTCTCGGTGGTTCGGTGGACCTGGAGCTTGCACGCAGAATGTATCGACAGGCATCCATGCAGGGGATGGCAGCGTCGCAAATTGCGCTGTTTCGATTGGATTCAGCACGTGGCGGCAGGACACCGAAGTCGAACGACTGGCGCAAACGATCAAAGTTGCCGGAAAGAAGGGTCTCGAGAGATCGCTGGGAAGAATACGCTGACCGTGGAACCCCGGAGGACAAGTACCAACTTGGAGTGTTATACGAGTCTGCGCTGGGCGTTGGATGTGACCTTGAGCGCGCCCAGAAGTGGTACATAGGGGCGGCGGAGGGCGGCCATGCGATGGCCCAGCTTGCCCTTGGGAAGCTATTCGAAGCGACAGATTCGGCCACAGCACGGGTCTGGTATGAGAGAGCCGCGAAACAGGGCGTAGCCGAAGCGCAGTTTTCTCTTGGAATATTGCTGGCAAGTCGGCGTTCAGAGGGGCGTGCTTCTGATCCCGGGTTGTACTGGTACCTGAAGGCGTCTGACCAAGGGCACGCCGGCGCGCATTGGGAAGTTGCCAAGTCGCTTGGCGAGTTGGACGACAAAATACTGCTAAAGCATGTCCAGATTGCTGCTGAGTTGGGGGTGTCTCAGGCTCAATATGAAATGGGGCGTCGATATTCCGGCGGGCATGGAGTGACACCAGACTACGGGGCGGCATTGCGTTGGTACGAACTCGCCGCGCAGCAGGGATTTGCGGAGGCGCAGTGCGCCACGGCTGCGGTCTATGGACAAGGGCAAGGGGTTAAGAAGGATGCTGCGCAGGCATTTCACTGGTATCAACTTGCTGCGGCTCAATCGTACCCTCCAGCGCAGTGGCGCCTAGGTGAAATGTATGCCACAGGTATTGCAGGAGTGGAGAAAAACACCAGAAAGGCGATGCTTCTGTGCAAAGCCGCAGCTGAAGCCGACTATGGTCCTGCACAGGCGACGCTGGGGACCCTGTTCGCGCGGGCGAAGAGGTTTGACAAGGCCGTGTATTGGTGGCGCACGGCGGCCGACAAGGGTGATCCTGAAGCGATGTTCAATTTGGCGACGGCACATCTTGAAGGAAGAGGTGTCGCGCGAAATGCCCAAGTTGCATTTCAGTTATGGCTCAAGGCCGCCAACATGGGATTGGTGGTCGCCCAAGCGCGCATTGGATTGTGTTACGCGACCGGAGAAGGCGTGGCTTTGGACCAGATTGAGGCCGCAAAATGGTTTATCGTGGCTGCATACGGCGGTGATGCTGCTGCCGTTTCAAATTCCGAGCTTGCAAGGTCGGCCATGACAGCGATGCAGCTTGAAGAGGCGCAGCGCCGTAGCTCTGAATTCCTTCATCAAAATAGAAAAGACGTTCATTAGTCGTCCTTTTCTCGGCTTGCCAATTGCCCCGCCGTGGGAGTATTGCTAGGTACGCATCCTCGAGCATCTTCCAACGTTGGCTTCCTCAATGGCTGAGAACAAATCGCACTCTGTCGTTCAGTGCCTCACCGCAATTGCGCAGCATCACGGGCTGCAGGTTAATCCTGAGCGCCTGATTGAGGAATATTCTCTTTCCGACGAAGAGCCACGGCCTGCTCTGGTATTGCGAATGGCAAATGGAATAGGTCTCAAGGGAAGAGTGTCTAAGTTGACGTGGAAGGGGCTATTTGCTCAAGAGGGGGTATTTCCATTTGTCGGACTACTGAAGGATGGCAAGGCTGTCATCATCGTTGGAGTCCGTGAGGGCGGAGGAGGTGCTCCCGGCGAAGTGGCCGTACTAAACCCAACGATTCCACAGCTGGGGGTTCATTTTCTTGATCAAGACGATTTGACGGCGATTTGGGGTGGCGCAGTCATCTTTCTCAAGCGTGTGCATAGTTTGACCGACCCCAAACAGCCGTTCAGCTTGCGGTGGTTCATTCCGGAAATTTTCAAACACAAGACTGCGTTCAGGGACGTCGCCATTGCCGCCGTCGCCTTGAGCTTTCTTGGAATGGCTTCCCCGATCTTCTTCCAACTGGTCATAGACAAGGTACTGGTTCATCAGAGCTCTTCTACCCTTTGGGTTCTGACTATCGGGATACTGGTGGCGATTGTCTTTGAATCCCTGTTCAATTACGTGCGGCAGATATTGCTGCTCTCGGCAACGAACAAGATTGACATGCAGGTTACGCGAAGGGCATTCGGGCATTTGCTTTCGCTACCGATCGACTATTTCGACACTACTTCAGTTGGTGTAGTTGCGCGAGTCATGCAGCAACTCGAAAGTATCAGAAGCTTCCTGACTGGACGACTGTTCATGACCTTTCTGGACTCGATCGTCCTGATCTTTTATGTGCCACTGCTATTTTCCTACTCCGCCAAGCTCGCCCTTATCGTCATTTGCTTTGCGCTTCTGATAGCACTGATTATTGGAGGGCTATTGCCCACCTACAAACGTAAGCTGGACGCGCTGAATGCTGCAGAGGGTCAGCGTCAGGCATTGCTTGTTGAGACCATCCACGGAATGCGCACGGTGAAGTCACTCGCCATCGAACCCGCGCAACGACGAGCGTGGGATCAATTTTCCGCGCAGGCAATTACCTGTCACTTCGGAGTGAGTCGCATCGCCATCACTGGAAATGCAGCAACTGAGTTTTTGGGAAAAATTCTTCCCGTCATCATCATCGTGGTCGGGGCGCAAAGTGTCTTTGATCAAACGATGAGTGTGGGTGCACTCATCGCGTTTCAAATGTTCGCCGGAAGAGTATCTGGCCCCCTGATTCAGATAGCTGGATTGATCAATGACTACCAGCAGACGGCAGTGTCGGTGGGTATCCTGGCAGAAGTAATGAATCGACCATCTGAAGGGCGGGGCGTTGCAGGCGGATTGAGGCCAACTTTATCCGGGAACATCAGCTTCGAGGACGTGACCTTTCGTTATCCCGGCTCCAACACTGCTGCGTTAGACAAAACCAAGTTTGACATCAGGGCGGGCTCTGTAGTGGGGGTAGTCGGTAGAAGTGGGTCAGGGAAGTCAACTCTTACCAAGATCATTCAGGGCCTATATCCTGTGCAGGAAGGGCTTGTGAGGTTTGATGGCGTTGACGCGCGGGAAATTGAGCTCTCGCACTTGCGCCGACAAATTGGTATCGTGCTACAAGAGAACTTTCTGTTTCGCGGGACGGTTCGCGAAAATATTGCAGTTGCCAAGCCAGGTGCAACGTTTGAGGAAGTTGTCGCAGCGGCGCAAATTGCGGGCGCCGACGAATTCATAGAAAGACTTCCCCAAGGGTACGAGACGCTCTTGGAAGAGAATGCTTCGAACTTGAGTGGGGGGCAAAAACAGCGTTTGTCTATCGCACGATCCCTATTGCTTAAACCCCGAATATTGATTTTGGATGAGGCAGCCAGCGCTTTGGATCCTGAGAGTGAGGCCATCTTCATTGGGAATCTGTCCAAGATGGCAGTCGGGCGAACGGTCATCATGATTTCCCACCGCCTTTCTACCCTGGTGAATGCGGATGCGATATTGGTGATGCAGCAAGGTCGCCTCGCAGACGCCGGTAAACATGAAGAACTGCTTGCACGCAGTGCAACGTACCAACAGCTATGGCATCAACAGACAAGTCATCTGTAGCGGCGAAGCGCAGTGTAGCGGAGGCGTCCAGCAAGACGGCGATTGATTTCTTGCCAGACGCGGACGAGATAGAGCGTCGCCCTTTGCCGCTTGCGGCACGCCTGACGTTGCACGTGCTGCTGGCGGCGCTTGTGTGTTTCCTAGTCTGGGCATCAGTGTCCGAGGTTGACATGATCGTGATAGCGCGTGGACGTCTCGCGGCTCCTGTGCCCAACATCGTAGTCCAGCCGCTCGAAACTTCGATCGTTCAGACGATTGACGTGCGGGCCGGGCAACTTGTGCACAAGGGTGACAAACTCGCTACGCTGGATCCCACATTCACCAAGGCGGATGAGTCCCAGTTGCGGAACAAGCTGGAGAGCCTCAATACCCAATGGGAAAGTCTCGATGCAGAGCTTAACGGGCATGCGGCGCACAGGCCGGAAGTGAACTCCTCGGACAAGCAGATTCAGGCACAGTTGTCCAATGAGCGACAAGCCAGCTACACGCAACAGATGCGGCGCCAGAGCGAGTCTATCGCCCGTCTGCGCTCGTCGCTGGAAGCTGCGCAACACGATGAGAAGGCACAGGAGTCACGTGTCAAGGGGTTGCGCGAGCTCGAAGCGATGACAGATGATCTGGTTGCCAAGAAACTGGCCGTGCGCAGTCGGTTGCTTGACGCGCGGGACAGGCTGCTTGAAGCTGAGCGAGCAACTGCATCCGCGCGCAACCGGCAGGCCGAGTTGCGACGTGAATTAGCGGCTCTGGAGGCAGAGCGCTCAGCGTTCGATGCCAGTTGGCGCCAGAAAATGCTTGAAGAACTACTTTCAGTATCGCGCGAGCGCGATGCGGTGAGCGACCAACTCCAGAAAGCCTCGCTGCGCCAGAGCAAGGTGGTGTTGACGGCCCCAGCCGATGCGGTGGTGCTGGAGGTTGCCAAGCTTTCACCCGGATCCATTGCACGCGAGGCTGAAGCGATTTTCACCCTCGTACCTCTGGGCACCGAGTTGGAAGCTGAGGTACAGATCGAGTCGCAGGATGTTGGCTATATCAAGCCCAATGCGCCCGTGCATGTCAAGGTTGATGCGTTTCCGTTCCAGAAGCATGGCATGATGGAAGGCATCCTACGCAATGTCAGCCAGGACTCTTTTCGGCGCGAGTCCAGTGCAAGCAATGTGGGCGATGCCTACTACGCTGGGCGTGTGAAGCTCAAGTCGGCGAGGCTGGACAACATGCCTATCGATGCAACATTGTTGCCGGGAATGACCCTGTCGGCCGAAATATTGGTGGGCAAGCGTTCGGTGATGTCCTACATGCTGTGGCCACTGACGAAGGCGACGTCGGAATCGATTCGTGAACCATGAACGTGTCTACCGTAACCAGTCGTTTTTCGCAGGGTACCTCACTTGTTGGTCTGGTCGCGGCACTGCTGATTCAAAACCACCCGACAGTCCTGGCCCAGCAGGTGCCAGCACTTAGTGGTCTGTTCAGTCTTCCTGCGATGTATCGCAACGTTGAATTACCATTCGACGGTGGCGTCTCGAGCGGCGCAGGGACGGTGCTTGGCACGTGGTGGGGACGCTATGGCAGCGGGGAGCTTAACCTCCTAGTGGATCAGGCGTTGGCCAACAATCCAGACTTGCGCATTGCCACACTACAGATCGCGCAGGCGCGGATTCGCAGCGACCAGACCCGCGCCGGATCGATGCCGTTCGTATCGGGTTCGCTGCGTACGGTTTCCCAAAGCGGCGGCACGACGGTCGACGCGCAGCAAAGTTCACAGGCTGCGCTGCAGGGCACCTACCGACTTGATATTTGGGGGGAGCAGAAAGCCCTCGAAGCCTCTGCCGAGCTGCAGATGTGGCGGTCCGTGTACGAGCGCCAGAACGTGGAGCGCAATGTAGTTGGCAATCTGGTGACAGTCTATATTGCATGGCTTGAGGTTAGTGACTCCATTGCTATTTTGCGAGAGAATGAGACGCTGACTCGCCGCATCCTGCAGACGATGGAGCAGAGATTTTCGCTTGGGGACGCCACCATAGCTGAAGTGGAAATGCAGCGCGCCGCAGTTCACATGGCTGCTGCACAAATTGCCAGCCTGGAAAATCAGCGCGACGACTACCATACTGTCATCGCCCGTGTGCTTGGAACTTCTGTTCTCCAGGTGCCGTTAGCGGGGAGGGGCCTGGACGACTTTGTCTTGCCTGCCCTCGACACAGGCCTGCCTTCGCGTCTGATACTGCAGCGCCCGGATGTGCGCCTGGTGGAAGCGCGGCTACAGGCGGCCAAGGCCGACATTGACGTAGTGCGTGCCCGCCTGCTGCCACCCATCGATCTGAGCGCACAAGTGGGCTATAGCGCGTTGGGAATGGCCAATCTGCTTCAGCCACAAAACTTTCTGGTCAATGCCATCGCTTCGCTCGCGGCCACCATCTTTGACGGTGGACGACGCGAGGGAGACAAGGCCGTTGCGGATCTGGCGAAAGAACAAATGCTCGAGACCTACGCGCAAACAATGCTGCAAGCGTTGCGTGAAGTAGAAAGCGCTCTTGCGGCTTACAGGACCGGGCGATTGCGCATGGATGCCCAGCTTGGCACTGTGCGAGCCTCATTGACCATGTACAAGGCTGCTGCCGACGCGTTCACCGCCGATGCGCTAGACATTGGCAGTTTGATGGATGCGCGTCGCAATCTCCAGCGCAGCCAGGACGACTGGCAAAAATCGCGCTCCGAAGTGTTTCGCGCATACGCGGGTGTGGCGTTTTCTCTAGGCGGAGGCAGTCTGGCCAACGCAGAGAAATCCGAACGAGCAGAGGCAGAGGCAGGGGCCCCTGCGGCCTCTCTGCCGGATGGACTGGTCATTTTGGAGAACAGCAGGTCCCTGCCTGGAACGGGTTGGAGCGTGGAACTTGCACCGCTGGTGCACCGCCGGTCTCTGGCCCCCACATGGCGTGTCTTGCAGCACCACTTTTCTGGCGAACTACGTGGCAAGAGCCTGTTGGCCCTGCGCCAGGGAGGGGCCAGTGACAAACACGAAGAGCCAGAAGCCTGGTTTCGGCTGTCCCTGATGGGCTTTGGTGCACAATCGGATGCAGAGAGTTTTTGTGGTGCAATGCGGCAGGAGTTGCAGGCTTGCAAGGTTGTTCAACATGGATCTTGAAAACAGGGATGGTTTCTTTGTACACCGGCTGGCAGACTGTCAGAGTGGGAAAATCGGGGCTGCAACGCGAGTATGGCAGTTCAGTGTGGTACTGCCGGGCGCGCGCATCGGCAGCAACTGCAATATCTGTGCACACACGTTCATCGAAAACGATGTGGTCATCGGCGATAACGTTACCGTAAAGTGTGGCGTCTATCTGTGGGATGGCCTGCGTGTCGAAGACAACGTGTTTCTCGGACCCGGTGCCACTTTCACCAATGACCGCCACCCACCCTCGTCCGTAGAAACTTTCCAGGGCATTGTGATTCGCAGGGGGGCCTCCGTAGGGGCCGGGGCAGTTGTTTTGCCCGGGGTAGTGATAGGCGAACGCGCAAACGTCGGCGCGGGGGCCGTGGTGACAAAGGATGTCCCACCGGATGCCGTTGTCTATGGTGACGCGGCGCGTGTTCAGCGGATGCAGAGCAGATGACTGCGCGAGGGGATTTCACTATGTCCATCCATGACTGCAAGTTGTTGGACTTGCCCAAGATTCACGATCCACGGGGCAATCTGACGTTCATAGAGTCAACGGTCCATGTTCCCTTTGCGATCGAGCGCGTTTACTACCTGTACGATGTGCCCGGTGGGTCCGAGCGCGGTGGCCACGCCCACAAGGAACTGCAGCAATTCATCGTAGCCATGTCGGGTAGCTTTGACGTTGTTCTCGATGACGGCAAGGAAAAGAAGCGTGTGCACTTGAACCGCTCCTATAACGGGTTGTACGTCTGCCCGATGATCTGGCGCGAGCTAGACAATTTCTCGTCCGGCGCGGTTTGCATGGTGCTGGCGTCGACCCGGTTTCAAGAAGCCGACTACTACCGTGACTATGCGGAGTTCATGCGCTCGAGGTGGAGCTAGTGATTTCCTTTTTGGATCTCAAGCGTGTGAACTCCACGCATGACGCGGGCATTCGCGTGGCCATTGCGCGCGTGATCGAATCCGGCTGGTACATCGTAGGTGACGAAGTGCAGGCCTTTGAGGAGGAGTTCGCCGCCTATTGCGGCGTTCGACACTGTATCGGTGTGGCCAATGGGCTGGATGCGCTGCACCTGATCCTGCGTGCTTATGACATAGGCGACGGGCACGAGGTAATAGTGCCTTCCAACACCTTCATTGCAACCTGGCTGGCGGTTAGCCATGCTGGTGCCCTGCCGGTCCCCGTTGATCCGGACGAACGCACGCACAATATTGATCCGGCAAAGGTCGAACAGGCCATTACATCCCGCACTCGGGCCATCATGCCCGTGCATCTCTACGGACAGTGTGCCGCTATGACGGCGCTCAAAGACATTGCGCAGCGACATGGCCTGAGGCTGATTGAAGACGCCGCGCAGGCGCATGGTGCGCAACTACATGGTCAACGTGCCGGATCGCTGGGGGATGCTGCGGGCTTCAGTTTCTATCCGGGCAAGAATCTGGGTGCACTGGGCGATGGCGGCGCCATCACCACCAACGACGATGCGTTGGCAGAGCGCCTACGCGTGCTGCGCAACTATGGTTCCAAAGTTAAATACCACCATGAGGTGGCGGGCGTGAACTCGCGTCTTGACGAGATGCAGGCCGCCATTCTGCGCTGCAAACTGCCCCACCTGGATGCTGAAAACGCCGCACGCGCCCGAGTGGCACTGCGCTATCTGGAACGCCTGCAGAACCTGCCGCTGATTCTGCCGCAAGTGATGGACGGCGCCCAGCCGGTATGGCACCTGATGGTGGTGACAACGAAGCGGCGAGCGCACCTACAGCAGGCACTGACCGTGGCAGGCATTGGTCACCAGGTGCATTACCCCATCGCCTGCCATCGCCAGGGCGCCTATTCCGCTCAGACTTGGCCGAACCTGCCGCTGGCGGAACGCCTGCAGCACGAAGTGATCAGCCTGCCAATGGCGCCTTACCTTAGCAATGCCGATGTCGATGCCGTGGTGGACGTGGTGCGCAGCGCCATGCAGTGATCTATGCCCATGCAGTTCACGACGCTGATCCCTGCCTACAAGCCCAAGTACTTGATTGAGCTGATGGCGTGTTTGCGTCACCAGACGGTCAAGCCGGCGCGCGTGATCGTGTCAGATGACAGTCCTGACCGGACATTCACTGCGATGCTCGGTTCAGAGCCACTGAAGTCGATGTTGGCCGACCTGAATGTTGAGGTGATCGATGGTCCACGCAGTGGCGGGTACAACAACTTTCGCCATCTTTTCAGACACTTCAGTGCGCGTGTTGAACACACCGAACTGTTTCATGTACTCTTGGACGATGACCTGATTTACCCCAGTTTTTACGAGCAGCACTTGCAGGCGCACAACATGGGCACACTGCAGTGCGTGGTTAGTCGCCGCTGGGCGTGCAACGAACTGGGACAACCGATCAAGGACGACTTGGTCGTGCCGACTTTGGTAAGTGATCATCAACAGCGCTTGCTTGCGCTCAGTGTGGATGCGCTTTTCATAAGCGCCATTGCCGCGGGGCGCAACTGGTTGGGTGAGTTTTCTAACGCTACGTTCCGAGCCGAGATGGCGTCGGAACTGATCGATCTGCAGTTGAGCGGGATAAATTGCGCAGGGCTCGAAGATCTCATGGCGTTCGTGAAAGCCTCTCTTCGGGGCCCCTTAGGGTACATCAACGCCCATCTGGGAAGTTTCCGTCAGAGTGATAACCAGAACTCGGCGCAACCGATGGGGCGGCCATTGAAGTTGGCCTTCACCGCGTACGTGGCCATGGTGACGATTGGGCGCAATCTCGGGCGAATTAACATTGAGGATGCTGAAGCGGCCATTCGCCGCATTGGCGCATTTGTGCTACTGCACTACTCGCAGCAGCAGGATATGGCAGGGATCTGCCGAGCCTTGCATCAGCTGGTCCAAGGTGAATGGGAAGCCGAATCCGAGTTTCTTCGTGAATGGCATCTTTATGCAGGTGACCCGCGGGGCCAAGATGTCCCTGTGATGCTTTCCGGCTCGCCAAGGGTGACCGTGCTGATGCCGGTCTACAACGGTGCCCGCTTCCTGCCCGCCACGCTGGCGTCGCTGCGGGCGCAGACGCTGAACGACTTTGAAGTGCTGTGCATGGACGACGCATCCACAGATGACAGCCTGCGAATCCTGCAAGGCGCTGCACAAGTTGATTCACGCTTCCGAGTCTTGAGTATGTCATCCAATCTTGGTAGCGTACCGCCAGTGATCAATCGATCCCTGGGTCAGGTTCGTGGTAACTGGTGCGTTTACACCTCGCAGGACGATAAGTATTCTCCCAACTGGCTTTCCAGCATGGTGGAGCGGGCTGCGGCCACAGGTGCTGACGCCGTGATTCCCGATGTGGTGTTCTATTACGAAAACGAGCCCCAGCGACAGACCGCGCTGGTCGGTTTGCGGGGAGACCGACGGGTCGAACTGACCGGCCGTGAGGCCGTGGTCCATTCGCTGGACTGGACCATACCGGGCAACGCCCTGTGGCGCAGTTCCATGGTGAAGCAACTAAGATACGCCGACTTCTCGACCAACGGCGACGAGTACACCGCGCGAGTGTTCTTTCTGCAGTGCCAGAAGGTCGTCTTTTGCGATGGACAGTTTCTGTATCGGCAAGACAATGCAGACGCTATTACTAAGAAGATCACGGTGCGCAGCTTCGATATACCCTATACCTACCTGCGCCTGGCCCAGTTTCTCCTGGACAAGGGCTTTGACCCCCATCTGGCACAGCGCGAAGTGGCCAAGGCCCAAAGTGCGCTGGCTGAATTGCTGGGCTGGCTGCAGGCCCAGGGCGCGGCCCTGGCGCCAGAAGGCCTGGCTGATGCCCAGCGGCGCGTAGCGCGCTGCGCGGAGTTGCTGGCTGTACCGCAAATCCAAGGCCTGAGCCACTCTACGGAAGCCACTGCATGAGCACCACGACACTGGACCTGGGATGCGGAAAGCGCCCCAAGAATCCGTTCAACGCCGACGAGTTTTATGGCGTGGATGTGCGCGACGATCTGGCGAACAACATCAGGAGCGCTGATCTGGCCATCGAGCCCATTCCGTTTGACGACGACATGTTCGACTTTGTTACGGCATTCGACTTCATCGAACATATTCCGCGTGTGATCTATATGCCCCATCGGCGCAATGCGTTTATTGAGGTGATGAACGAGGTGTACCGCGTGCTCAAGCCCGGAGGCCTTTTTCTGTCCATGACCCCGGCGTTCCCGCACGCAGTCGCCTACCGCGACCCGACCCACGTCAACATCATTACGGATGAAACCTTCCCGATGTACTTTGACGACGACAAGCGCTGGGCATCGATCTACGGCTTCAAGGGTGCCTTCAGCATCCGAACGCATGAGTGGCGCGGCCCGCATATCTTTGCCATCCTGCAAAAGGTGCCGGTGCCGGCTGTCTCGCACGACGATCTGGCACCGGAAGTCTGAAGCCGCGCCATGCAACAGACGCCCATCCACGAAGTTCACAACGCCGAGTTGTTCTCGCTCATGAACGCGGGCTACACCAAGGTGGTGGAGGTGGGTTCGAGCAGCGGTGCCATGGCACGCGCCTACCGGGAGCGCAATCCTGGCAGCAGCTATGTGGGCCTTGAGATTGACCCGGAATATGCCGCAGCCTCGGCGCGCTATTGCACCGAAGTGCTGACCGGCAACGTGGAGCAGTTGCCCGATGCCGATCTGGTCCGCTTGTGCGACGCGCAGTGCTGGGTATTCGGTGACGCACTGGAGCACCTGTATGACCCGTGGAAACTCCTGCGGCGCATCGCGCATTTCAGCGCGCCGGGAACCGAAATAGTGGCTTCCATCCCGAACGCGCAGTACTGGGGCATCCAGTCGGTGCTCAACAGCGGCGCATTCATTTATCAGGACGCGGGACTGCTGGACCGCACACACATCCGCTGGTTTACGCGCATGACGATGCTGATGATGTTTGCCGATACGGGTTATGCGGTCACGCAAATCCTGGCGCGCAATGGCAACCCACCCAACGCCGGCATTTCGCAGGCCATCCGCCTTATGGCTACGTCCTCTGGCGCGGACGCTGATCAGGCGCTGGCTGATTCGGTTGCGTTTCAGTACGTGCTCAAAGCGGTGAAGCCCGCAACCGCCGCGGCGTAGGCGACACAGATGCCCATGTTCACCATCATTGTTCCCACCCACAACCGTCCGATCCTTCTGCGCCGGACGCTGCAGTCCCTCATGGCGCAGACCTTCCGGGACTTTCAGGTCATCGTGGTGGACGACTCGCCCCAATATGTGCCGCCTTATGAGGAACTGAACGCGCTGGCTGGGCACTACACCTACGTCATTCGCAGTGGACGCCCCGGGCCTGCCGGGAGCCGCAATCTGGCGCTCAAACTCGTCGAGAGTGAGTACGTCATCTTTCTGGACGATGACGACAGCTTTGACCCCGGGCACCTGCAGGCGCTGGCAGATGCTATTGGTGCCAAGCGCCCGCCATTGGTGTTCTGCGATTTTCAGGTGCAGCACGAGGACCGCGGCACCATGCCACCGCGCCTGATGCACCGCGATGCCATCTCCATTGCGGGTGCAACGCGTGACAGTGTGTATGTGCTCAACCGCATTCCCAACAGTTGCCTGGCCTATCGGCGCGATGTGGTCGCGGGCTTGAGCTTCCCGGAGGACTTGGACCTGTATGAAGACTGGGAATTCCTTCTGCAGTGTCTGGAGCACCACGACCTGCAGTATGTGAATGTGGCGTCGGTCGTGATCCACAAAAGCCAGCCAACATCAGAAGAGAACATGCGCCGCGGCAACTCGCAGGACGAGAAGCTGCTGGCGTGCACCCTGCAGTTGTATCGGAAGTACACTGCACCGAATGCCTCAGTGGATAAGGCACGCAGGGATTTGCTGACTGGCGCAGGGCATTCCGGCGTTTACTGAGGCGAAGCGCCAAACAAAATGAATTCGTGACGGGGGTCGATTTGAAAGCAGTCATACTGGCCGGCGGCCTAGGCACCAGAATCTCCGAAGAGACCAACCTCAAACCCAAGCCCATGGTGGAGGTCGGTGGCAAGCCTATCCTCTGGCACATCCTGAAGATGTACTCGGCGCATGGTGTCAATGAGTTCATCATCTGCTGCGGCTACCGCGGTTACGTGATCAAGGAGTACTTCGCCAACTACTTCCTGCACAACTCGGATGTCACTTTTGACCTGGCCACCAACAGCATGCAGGTGCATCACCAGTACGCGGAGCCCTGGAAGGTTACGCTGGTCGATACTGGCGAACACACCATGACGGGCGGCCGCTTGCGGCGCGTGGCGGACTACCTCAAGGATGAAAAGGAATTCTGCTTTACCTATGGCGATGGTGTCAGCGACGTGTCCATCACGGACCTGATTCAGTTCCATCGCGGGCACGGCAGTCTGGCCACGCTGACGTCTGTCTATCCGCCCGCGCGCTTTGGCATTCTGGAGCTGGAGCAGGACCAGTCGGTGATTTCATTCAAGGAGAAGCCGCAGGGCGAGGCAGGGCTCATCAATGGCGGCTTCTTTGTACTTTCTCCCAAGGTCATTGACCTGATTGACGGTGACGCTTGTGTCTGGGAGCGCGGTCCGTTGGAAGCGCTGGCAGCGCGCCGGGAGTTGAAGGCCTTCGTGCACGAAGGCTTCTGGCAGCCCATGGACACCCTGCGCGATAAAAACCTGCTGGACGACTTGTGGGCCCGGGACAAAGCGCCCTGGAAGGTGTGGCCATGAACCCCGCGTTCTGGCGTGGCAGGCGCGTTTTTCTGACAGGACACACCGGCTTCAAGGGCGGTTGGCTGGCCATCTGGCTGGCAGACATGGGTGCCGAGATCACTGGTTATGCGCTGCCGGCCGAGGGCTGGCAAAGCCTGTTCGCGCAAGCTGGAGTGGCGCGTGGCATGGAGTCGGTCATGGGTGATGTGCGCGACTTGCCTGCCCTGCAGTCGGCCATGCAAGGAGCCAACCCGGAAGTGGTTCTGCATCTGGCGGCGCAGGCGCTGGTGCGCGCGTCCTACGTCGATCCGGTAAACACGTTCTCCACGAATGTCATAGGTACTGTGAATGTGCTAGAGGCCGTGCGCCACTGCCCGGGGGTGCGCAGCGTGGTGAGCGTTACCACCGACAAGTGCTACGAAAACCAGGAGTGGCTTTGGGGCTACCGTGAGAACGAACCCCTAGGCGGGCACGACCCTTACAGCAGCAGCAAGGCCTGCGCCGAGTTGGTCACCTCGGCCTATCGGAAGTCCTTTTTTGCCAGGTCGGACGCCCCCCAGGGGACGACCGCGGTGGCGAGCGCCCGTGCAGGCAACGTCATCGGCGGGGGTGACTATGCTGCAGACCGCCTGTTGCCTGATGTGTTGGCCGCTTTTGCCCGGGGGGATTCGGTGGCAGTGCGCAGCCCGCATGCCATTCGCCCTTGGCAACACGTGCTGGAGCCACTGCGGGGCTATCTGACGCTGGCTGAGCGGCTGTTCAATGAGGGGCAACCGGTGGCGCAGGCGTGGAACTTTGGCCCCCGCACTGAAGACGCGCGTGAGGTGCAGTGGATTGTGGAGTACCTCGCCAGAATGTGGGGCGAGGGTGCGCGCTGGCATCTCGATCAGGGCGAGCATCCCCATGAGGCCCACTATCTTCGGCTGGACACCAGCAAGGCACAACAGCTGCTACAGTGGCACTCCCGGCTATCGCTGGCCAACGCGCTGGAATGGGTGGTGCAGTGGCACCGCGATGTGGCCAGTGGCCAGCCCGCGCGCGACGTCACTCTGCGTCAAATTCAGGAATATTCCCGTCTGGCATCCCAAGCTTCGAAATGAACAAACCCGAACTCGCCAAACTGCGCTCCCAAATCGCTGCCCTGGTGGACCAATATGCCGCCCTGTCGCAGACCCCCGTGCCGTTTCTTCCTGGCCTCACGGTGGTTCCTCCGTCGGGCAAGTTGATGGGTGCGGGTGAGCTGCGCAATATGGTGGAAGCCTCGCTGGACGGCTGGCTGACCACTGGCCGGTTCAACGCCGAATTTGAGAAACGCCTGGCAGCGTTTATAGGCGTGAAGCACCTGATCACGGTGAACTCTGGGTCGTCGGCCAATCTGGTGGCATTCAGTGTGCTCACTTCCCCCCGTCTGGGCGAACGGGCCATTCGCAAGGGTGACGAAGTGATTGGTGTGGCTGCAGGTTTCCCGACCACGGTGAACCCCATTCTGCAATTTGGCGCGGTTCCGGTGTTTGTCGATGTGGACCCGCTAACGCACAACATCGATGCCAGCAAGGTGGAAGCGGCGATTAGCCCGAAGACACGCGCCATCATGCTGGCGCATAGCCTGGGCAACCCGTTCAACATTGATGTCATCACGGCAGTTTGCAAGAAGCATGGCCTGTGGCTGGTGGAGGACTGTTGTGACGCACTGGGCTCTAGGTACCGGGATCAGAACGTCGGGACCTTTGGCGACATCGGCACGCTCAGTTTTTATCCCGCCCATCACATCACCATGGGTGAGGGGGGCGCGGTATTCACCGACAACGACGAACTGAAGATCATCGCAGAGAGCTTTCGCGACTGGGGTCGAGACTGCTATTGTCAGCCGGGCAAAGACAACACCTGTGGCAAGCGCTTTTGCCAGAAGCTGGGCGAGTTGCCAGAGGGCTACGACCACAAGTACACCTACAGCCATCTTGGCTACAACCTGAAAATCACCGACATGCAGGCTGCATGCGGGTTGGCACAACTGGAGCGTGCGCCCGAGTTCATTGCGGCCCGCAGGCGCAACTTCGCTTTCCTGAAGGAGCGTTTGCGCGACTGCGAGGAGTTTGTGAACCTGCCTGTGGCCACAGAGCATTCCGATCCCTCGTGGTTCGGTTTTCCCATCACGCTCAAGGACAACGCGCCGGTGTCCCGCGTCGATTTGCTGACCTATCTTGACCAGAATAAGGTGGGAACCCGCCTGCTTTTCGCTGGCAACCTCACCCGGCAGCCCTATATGCTTGGAGCGAATTACCGGGTCAGTGGCGACCTGACCAACACGGATCGCGTGATGAATGACACGTTCTGGATTGGTGTGCAGCCTTCGTTGACCGAGGAAATGCTGGAATTCGCCGCTGCGAAGATTGAAAGTTACCTTGGAGTCAGGTTCTAGCGCTGACCGGGGCACATTTTTTTTTGAGAATGCCATGACCACATCCAAGTCAGACACATACCTTCAGGCGGTGAGCGCCAGTTTTGGTTTTCTCAAGGCCGCGAAGAATATGCTGGAGGCCTACCTCCGGGCGATACCTGTCGCGGAAAAGGGGTTCCTTCTTCCGGTCTGTGAAATGCATCTGGCAGATGACAGACTGTTGGAACTGCTGACACAGTGGCGCAATACGAATGTCGCTGTCTACCCCACGCAATTTGTTGCCACGGTTGAAAGCACACGTGCCTGGATGAAGAACCGACTGCTGGCCGTGGGCGACCGCATGCTTTTTCTTGTGTTGACCTCGTCGGGGCAACTCACCGGGCACATCGGATTCAACGGTTGCTTCAACGATGAACAGCATTTTGAAATCGATAACGTGGTGCGGGGTGTGGCCGATGGCCCCAAAGGCCTGATGGCATTGGCCATGGATGCCATTATTCAATGGGCCCGCAAGCAGCTTCCCGTAGACGGATTCTTTCTGCGTGTGATGGATGACAACCCCCATGCCATTGCGTTTTACGAAAAAAACAGTTTCACCCACACCCGAAAAATCCCATTGGTGGATGAAGTTCGAGGCGGCACGCGGGTGTGGCATGAAGCTGCGCCAGGTCAGGCGCCGGTAAAGCATTTCCTGCGCATGGATTACGCACCTGGCAGCCACGCCGGCGAAAAACTGATCCTCACCGCAGGCCCTTCCATTTCCGCAAGGGAAGCCGCATACGCCTTTGACGCTGCACAAAACGGATGGAACAGTAGCTGGTCGAAATATCTCACGACATTTGAGAAGAGATTTGCCGAATACGTGGGTGTGAAATACGCCATGGCAACTTCGAGTTGCACGGGTGCATTACAGATCGCGCTCATGGCGCTGGACATTTGCCCGGGTGACGAAGTCATAGTGCCCGACCTGACCTGGGTGGCCACGGCCAACGCAGTGCGTTATGCGGGTGCCATCCCTGTTTTTGCTGACGTGGAGCTGGACACCTGGAATCTGGATGCAGCGTCGGTGGAGCGCCTCATTACCCCGCGCACCAAAGCCATCATGCCGGTGCACATGTACGGTCACCCCGCGCGCATGGACCGCGTGAAGCAAGTTGCGGAAAAACATGGAATTCCGGTGGTCGAAGATGCTGCGCCGGCCATCGGTGCCGAATGGAACGGCCAGCGTTGTGGCTCTTTCGGGAAGTTTGGTGCCTTCAGCTTTCAGGGTGCCAAGCTCATGGTCACAGGGGAAGGCGGGATGCTGGTTACGGACGATGACGCGCTGTATGAGCGCGCGCTCAAGATCTGGGACCAGGGGCGCAACCCCAGCAAGGCGTTCTGGATTGACGCAGATGGTGTCAAGTTCAAGATGGCCAACGTGCAGGCCGCGATTGGCCTGGGTCAGCTTGAGCGGGTGGACGAGCTGATTGAAATGAAGCGGCGCGTTTTCAGCTGGTACCAGGAGGGGCTGGAACGTGTTCCTGGCATCACCCTCAACCAAGAGGTGGACGGCGCGCGCAGCATTTACTGGATGAGCAGCATTCGCCTGGACGAGGGCTGCGAGGTGGCGCGCGATGATCTGATCAAGCTGCTCAAGGCGCGCAACGTCGACACCCGCCCCGTGTTTCCCGCGATAAGCCAATACCCTATCTGGCCGCGCCAGCAGGAGCCGCAACCCACGGCATTGCGCGTGGGCCGGCAGGCCATCAATCTGCCCAGTGGCGTGTGCTTGGCGCGTGACGAGGTCATGTACGTGACGCGGGTGATTCGCGAACTGCTGGCCTCTGCATGAGCCTGCACACCGAGCGCATGGCAGTGCGCATGCGCATGCATGCCTTGCGCATGGTGCATGAGGCGCGCGCATCGCATATTGCCAGCGCCCTTTCCATTTGTGACATCTTGGCCGTGCTCTACGGCTTGGTGCTGAAACTGGACCCGGCTCAGCCCCGCTGGCCCGAGCGTGATCGATTCATTCTGAGCAAGGGGCACGCCTGCGTGGGCGTGTATGCGGCTCTGGCAGAGCGGGGCTTCATTGCAGTGGACAGTCTGAAGACCTACGGGCATGACCACTCCTCGCTGATGAACCATATCAGCCATAAGGTGGCCGGGGTGGAATTTTCTACGGGATCGCTGGGGCACGGGCTGCCTTTTGGCGTGGGCAAGGCACTGGCCGCCAAACGCCGCCAAATGCCCTGGCGCACGGTGGTGTTGCTCAGCGATGGCGAACTGGGCGAAGGCAGCAACTGGGAAGCCCTGATGTTTGCCGCGCACCACGGGCTGGACAACCTGACGAGTGTGATTGACTACAACAAGCTGCAGAGCCTCACCACGGTGGAGAAAACCTTGCGCATCGAACCGCTGTCGGACAAGCTCACAGCCTTTGGTTGGGCGGTGCAGGAGGTCGACGGTCATGACCATGCGGCTCTGGAAAAATCGCTCGGCTCCACGCCTTGGCAAAGTGGCAAACCGTCAGTGCTGATTGCCCACACGATCAAAGGCAAGGGCGTTGCCTACATGGAAGACAAGGTGGAGTGGCATTACCGCACACCGGACGCCAACCAACTGCGCGAGGCCCTTGATGCGCTGCAGGCAGTGGAAGGCGCACTCCATGCGTAACACCTTCATTCAGGAGTTGGTCAGCCTGGCCGAGCGCCACGACCACATTGCACTCATCGTGGGAGACCTCGGCTATTCGGTGGTGGAGCCATTTGCCGATCGCTTCCCCGAACGCTTCATCAATGCGGGTGTTGCCGAACAGAACATGACCGGGCTGGCCGCAGGAATGGCCTCTGAGGGCTATCACGTCTTCACCTATTCCATCGCCAACTTCCCCACGTTCCGCTGCGCCGAGCAGATTCGCAACGACATCGATTATCACGGCCTGCCAGTGACGGTGGTGTCGATTGGCGGCGGGCTGGCCTATGGCGCGCTGGGCTACTCCCACCATGCGGTGCAGGACTACGCGCTGATGCGTTCCTTCCCGAACATGCTGATCGCCGCGCCCGGTGACCCGATGGAGGTGCGCGCCTGCATGCGTTACCTGGTGACCAATCCGCAGCCGTCTTACTTGCGGCTGGGTAAGACTGGAGAACCCACCTTTCACAAGGACATGATTAACCCTACTCCTGGAGTGTGGCAATGTGTGGTAGCACCGGAGGTGGGGTCGGATAGCGTCTATCTTTGCACAGGTGCAACGATGGAGTACTCCATGGAGCAACGGGTTAAGCAGTCCGAACCCCGCCCCGGCGTTTATTCATTACCGCTTTGGGGTATGCAGAGCAAGCAGTCACAGCGGGTGCAGCTGGGCCGTTTTTCCAAAGTCACAACGCTGGAAGACCACCTGCATGACGGTGGATTTGGTTCCTGGCTCCTCGAGTCCGCGGTCGGAGACGGAGAACTAGTGACCAGAATTTCTATGAGAGCGTTGGCCTCTGTTGTATGTGGCATGGTGGGGTCGCAAAAGGAGCTCAATTTGCGGGGAGGATTGACATAATGGTTCATGTTTGAGCGAAGCGTTGTAGCTGTATCACTTCTTTGGGGGTAACGACAAATGGAGGTCGAATGACAAAATCGCTGGATCTGGGTTGTGGAGTGCAGCCCAAAAACTTCTTCAATGCCGACGAGGTATTCGGTATTGATGTGCGAGACGACTTGGAAAATCATATCTACCGGGCTGACCTGGTGATCGAACCCATCCCGTTCGAGAGTGCAACTTTTGACTACGTCACCGCGCATGACTTTCTGGAACATGTGCCCCGTATTCTTTACAACCCGCACCGACGCAATCCGTTCGTTGAGTTAATGAACGAGGTTTGGCGTGTGCTGAAAATGGAAGGACAATTCATGTCGTTCACACCTGCGTTCCCGCATGCCCCGGCGTTTAGAGATCCGACCCACGTCAATATCATCACCGACGAGACTTTCCCCATCTACTTTGACAACAAAACACGGGCAGCATCGATGTACGGGTTCAAGGGTGCCTTTCAGGTAATGCAGCAAGAATGGGTTGGCCCCCATCTCTTTGTGTTGCTGAAAAAAACTCCCATCTGACGAAGATATGTCACCCTCGCGGTTAGCCTAACTTCTGCAACTCCAGAATGACCGCGCGCGCAATGTCCGCCCAGTCAGCGCGGTTAATGAAGTGTTGGGTCTTGCGAATGGAGTTCAGCGCCAGTTCGTGGTCCCGGGCCAGTTGTTCGCAGCGGTCTGGTATTTCTTCATATACACAGAAAACTATTCCGCTGTGTGTCCAGTCAACAGTGGCTGGCAAGTGGGACAACTCGGAAACCACTGGTATGCCCATTGCAAGGGGGCGCAGGCATCTTGCGATTTCAAATATTCCGGTAGTCAACGCATGAACGTTTATGCAAACATTGGAGTTATAGATCTGTCGCGACAGATTGCTACCAAATGCGTTGTTGATGTTGCTGATCCGCAGGCCTCTCTCAGCAATGCGGGCCAGAGTTTTGGCGCGCCGCGTATTGTGGGCACCCCAGAACGCAACGTCTGCTGCGGGCACTTGGGCGCGTGTCGGGATTGCAAAGTCGGCGGCCATGTGCAACGATGGCACGACCGGAAATTCCAAGGCGCGTATGGTTGGGGCATATATTTTCAGGTTTTCTATGTTCTTCTGGTTGTAATCCAGAACCCGGTATTCCGAAAGAAACGAGATGTACTCCGGGGTCACAAAACTGTTTCCATATTCAATCTGCTCCATGTTGAATATGAAGGTGTACTCTGGCTTGGCAATTTCGCGAATTTGTTCGAGCGGCGGGCTGAGATGGGAATGGGCACCCCAAACAATGTTCAGCGCATCTGGTGCAATCACATTGCAAGTCACATGAGTCTGAAATCCGGCGAGCTTAAGTTGGTACTGGATAGAGAGAATCGTATCGTCAAAAAAACTGGGCTCGTTCGTCTGATACGGCTTCAGCGAAACTAGGTTAATCGTAGGCAGATTCATAATGAGATGGTTTTTTAGCCGACGGCATTGGCATGTTGATAATACTTCCAAGGATAGTACGTTAAGGGACGGTGGCCCCATTGAATTGCCAATGAACAGGGAGACGACGTTGAAAGTGCATTTCATGACATTCCGAGACCACGGTGCGGATTTGCGAGCTGCGGCCAACAGGCTTGCCACACAGGCGCACGAGATCGAGATCCCTTTTGCCGAGATTCAGTCACACTGAAATATTGAAGGAAGTTCCATGGATCATGTTGAGAAATCGGTTTTCGAGAAGTTCTATTCGATCGTTCAGCAACATCCTGAATTGACTGGAAATTTTATGGAGATCGCCGAGTTCGCAGTCGAGATGTCGGATCTGCGGCGTTTTCTTGATACTGTTAAGCCACAACGTACGAACCACGATTTGATTCGAATTGGTGGAGAATCGGATGGCGGATATTTAGTCCCCAATGATCTAGAAGGGATAGAAGTCTGTTTTTCACCGGGGGTTGCCCATACCGCAACATTTGAATCTGAATTGGCAGCACGGGGTTTGCAGTGTTTTATGGCGGACTATTCAGTCGACGAATCGCCCATTGAAAATCCGTTGTTCCATTTTGAAAAAAAATATTTGGGGGCAGTGAATGATGCTGTCTATATGACATTGGATAGTTGGGTAGAACGGAAAGCAGCGGGGGAGGGTGATTTGATTTTGCAGATGGACATTGAGGGCGGCGAGTATTCAGTACTACACTCTGTAAGCGAAAGCGTGTTGCAAAGATTCCGTGTCATAGTGATTGAGTTTCATGACATGTATCGCTTGTGCGACAAGCCGGGCTTCAAGTTGATAAATGGAGTGTTTGAAAGGCTTTTGAAATTTTTTGATGTCGTACATATTCACCCAAACAATAACTGTATTAAGGTGACTTACGGCGGGTTTTTAATACCGTCATTACTTGAATTCACGTTCATTAGAAAGGATCGCGTGCTTGGGCGGCGTCCAGCAATTACATTCCCACACGAACTAGATCGACAGAACATTCCGGGCGCTGATTTGCCGCTCCCGTCATGTTGGTATTCGAATTGAAGTTGGCCTGCTCAGTGTGAGAGCCTTGAAGTTTCTGAGTTGGCGTCAACCGTAAAGCTGGAGGGCCTCTACGTCGTTGATCGGAAAATTGCGCGGATTGTCGTGGCTTTCGTCACAGCTGTACGCAAAGCGCTGCTGAAGATTCAGCACGGGCGCAGCGGATTGTGTGCTGCGCAGTATGGTCTCCATGACGCGCAGCATAACCCAGGGGTCCACATCCTCACGACGCCCGGTCCCCGCGTTTTCACTCGAAGTCTTGACTCTGAAGTGGAAGTGGCCATCGTTCAGCAGCCGCTGCGTGAGCGCGCGCACATCCGCAAACTCGTCGCCAGCAAGTCTGGGCAGATTGAAGCTGAACAGTGGAACCGCAGTGCGCTCGACATCGTGCAACACGATGCCCTGCCAGTGGTCGTTGGGCTGCCGGGTGTCGACGTTCCCCGCCACATAGCGGTTGCGCATCAGTTGCATCACATCGTCCGACACCAGCGTATTCGCACCATGCACCATGCCAATGCCCTGATAGGGAGGGTGCTGTAACCTCCCAAGAACTCCGGCAAAACAGCCCGCACGCGGCAGGTGATCGCACAAAGCAACCAGGCCGCGGAAATCCACCACCGATGTCACCGTGGTCGTGAACAGACGGAAGGGTTTTGTATGTTGTTGCAGCAAATGGTCATACAGGCACATCTGCCGGAAGATCGTGTTCTCGTTCTGCTGGGCCGGCCAGGTTCCCGTCAGGGCGGGGTTCTGGTCTGCTGACACGGGCGCAATTTGTCCATCAGGCCCCAGACCGACGACCAGGTCGTCACCAACGTTTGCAATCGTTCCGCGCTCCATTGCGTGGTCGCCACGAAGGAAGATGATCTTCAGGTTTTCGAAATGCGAGGCATACCATTGCCAAAGCGCACGCGCCCGCAGATACACAGGATGGTCCGCGCCGTAAGGAATCGCCACCACCAGATCATCGGCTTTCAGCGCATTGATCGACGAGATTGCAGACTGGGGCCGTGCGATCTTGGAATCGACCCCGCTGTCGGTTGCCCGCCCGACTACCGAAAGCTGCAGTGTGTCGGGAGCCTGGAGCAGCATGTTTTCGCGTGTATCCACTGAACGCCCGCCGACCTGCAAAGGTGTCCCGTTGCGCTGATATACGCCCCACCGCAGATAGGCACACAGTATGGCGATGAAACATTGCGTCGAAAACGCATACGACTCTGAAGTTGTGAGGAAACGGCGAATGTTGTCCAGGTACTGGCCGTGCGTCTGCGCGTCCATGGCCTGCAGGTGGTCGTACAAGCCGTTGAAAGTGTCAAACTGGTTCAGGTCTATGAAGCAGTCAGCAGGAATCCATCGCGCAATGTTGGGCGCTCCGGCATAGACCGGCACCGTGCCGCTCAGAAGGCAGTCCTGAATTTTTTCACTGATGTAGCCTGGATAGCCCTGGGCGTTTTCCAGGCAGATCGCAAAGCGGTAAAGGGAAAAGGTAGTATGCTTGTCGTCCACGCGCCCCCGATAGCTGGGGAACTGGGCTGCATCCCATCCCATGCCGTACAGGTCAAAATCCTGCGGTGCGTTGGCTTCAAACCACCGCACGGCGCGCAGACGTTGCGTGTAGAGCTCGGTCGGAAAGTTTTCCGGGTCCTGCACATTGACGAAGCTGTTGATCATCGTGGCCAGCTTGCGGCTGGCAAACTGCGCCTTGAGATGCTCGTAATCCACTGACGGCCGCAGGTCCGTGACAAAGTTGTTCTTGATGTAACGCGTGCCGTCGACCAGTTGGTCATGCCAGGTAAAAACGTAGTCAAACTGCTGGTGGTATTGGGCGTCCCAGTTGTCGGGCTTGATCAGCGGGCATTCGTAGAGCAGCAGGATCTTCACGGCCTTGGTCTGCAGCATCTGCTCGCTCAGAACTTGCCCGGGTTTGTGACGGTCCATGAACACCACGGCGTCGAGCTCCGTCTCGGGATCGTTCATCTGATCCAGCGTGTAGAAGTCCAGGCCCATCGCGCGGCCCTGCTCGTAGAGATCGCAGAAGGGCTTGAGCGAGTTATGCCCGTTGTCCACCTTCATGTTGCGAAACAGATAGCCGTCTTTGGTGATGTGTTCGTAGCAGCACACCACCCCCACCCGGATGCGTTGATTGCCTGTGATCTGCGTGCCTGGGTTCATGGTTATCGGTAGTCGTACAGCTGGGGAACAATGCGGGGCTCTTTGATGATGAGTTGCCGGTGCCTGAGCATGGCCGGATGAAAAATGTTGCCGCCCAGTTCAGTCCACTGAAGCGGGTATTGCGACGCCTCCCCGTTTGGCATAAGGATGCCGCGCTGATCCATCGGAGCCTGGGCCGGATGGGCCCTCAGCGTGTCGAGAATGGCATCAAGTCTTGCATGGGTCTCATTCATCCATTCGGTGGTGAGCACGCTCTGGCGACGAAAGATCATGCTGCAGTAGCCAATCAGCTCAGCGTAATGTGCACGCAATTGGTCGCCAATTTCACCGGGTAACTGGGCCACTGCGGTAGCGCTGATTTCTGGGTACCCCAGCGCCAGCGCCCCTGTTGTCTGGAGCTGCGAGAAATACATGGTCCATGGGCGCAGCACCGGTTTGATGTCCGTGTAGCCGCCGCCATAGTTGTGCATCAGGTAGCAGCGCAGGTAATCGGCGCGGTGTACCTCGCTCAGGTATTGGTAGGCAGGGTGCAGAGGGCGTTCGGGGTGCTCCCACTCGCGCAGTGTGGCGTCCGTAATGAAGCACACCGGGCAGGCTGAGTCCCGGAAAATGGACTGAAGCGCACGCGTGCGGCTTGGAGACATGACGGCCGGCCCCAGCCACAAGGCAAAGATGACGCCCGACGCAAGTGCGTCAAAGCGATCCAGTCGTTCACGGCGCGCCTGAGTGGCGGCCGGATCATTCTGCAGGGTTTCTGGCCCGCGGTCAGGTCCATAGCGTTGTGTCAGATGCCGAAGGTGGCTCTGGGCAAATTCCGATAGATTCCCTTCAGCGGCTTTCATGCCGACCGCTACTTCCTGTGCCGACCGCCAAAGGCTGTGGGCGGCATGTATCTGCCCTGTTGCCTCAAGCAGTTCATCCAATGCCACATATCCACTTGAAAATCGAGGGTGAATGCGCAGAGCATTACGGTAGGCTATCTCAGCGTCTGCCAGATTCCCATGGCTGACCAGAAGCACGCCCAGGTTGAAGCTGGCGGCATATGCCAGGGGGTGTTCGTTGGCGGCGGGTTGGGCAAGCCAGCGTGCGTACAGATCACGGGCGTGCCCCGTAGAGCCCGCTGAAGACAACTGCTCAGCAACGCTGATCAGATCCATGGCGGCCAGACGGCCTTGTGCGATATCGGCCATCGCTGTGTCGAAGCGAGTCTGCAGCATGGGTTTCATAGGGGAAGGGACTGTTATGCGCTTTCCGCGGGCACAAATTGTCCCTCTGGGAACCGGAGGTTGCCGTCACGATCGAGATACGCCATCGTTGTCTTGGTGGCGGTTTTGTGCAGAGCATAAAACTTCCGGGCAGACGCAACGAAGCTGGTGTCCTGACTGGGGTCGTAGTTCTGCCGGTTGCAGCAATGGACCACAGGGTTGCGTACCACTAGCGCGCTGTGCCCAAGTTGTTTAGCTTGAGCGGATGCGTCAGCGCCGTACATGTGCCAGCCCAACTCCGTGTGCAGACGGATAGGTGTGGAGGATGGAAACACCAGAATAAGTTCGTCCAGCGAATCGACCCGAGCCGGTAGTTGCTCAATCTGGAAGTCCAGGTACTCCGTCCGGTTGCCATAGACCTCCGCAAAAAACCCGGATTCATTGGCCCCCACACACCCCGCAACGCCAAAGGGCGTGTTGTCAAAAATTGCCTCCATCCGGTCGGTCCAGTAGGGCGGCAGGAAGACATCCTGGTGCACCAGCACCGTGATGCCGTCGGCTGGGTGCTTCACCACGTTTTCGTTGAATGCCTGTGCCGCGGAAGTGGCGCCAATCACCTTCGTCAGTGATGCATAGCGGTTGTGTAGCAGGGATCGCAAGAAAATGGTTCGATAGACCTCTTCGTTGTTCACCGCGCAGATGAAGTGAACCCGCGGCTTGCGCGCAAGAATGTCCGCAATGGCATCTGCAACAACGTGACTCATGGCTTTGGAACCGCACGAACGATGTATTGCACTGCCGACGCATCCTGTGTCGCAGTGTCGGCAGACGCACCTGCCAGCTCTGCCATTAGCCGGATCGCTGGCATGAACTGCGCGCCGTTCGAGGGGCCAAGTTTGGCTGCGCCTGCCTCGACCTGAAGTTGTGCGTGCTGCACGAGCGACAGCATGGTCGACCGGGTGAACCACCAATGTGGTTTGCGCGGGGCGGCTCTTTCCGCATTGTCCAAAAGGCCCTGGTTGAGTCGGGCCTGCACGCTCCAGTGCTGCATGTTGGCAAAGCAGGTGACGAGGCTGGCATGGGCGGACATCAGAGTCCGTATGCGCGCCAGTAACTCCCATGGATCATCAATCTGTTCCATGGGCGTGGAAATGATCCAGCATTCGCTTGCCGCCGCGTGGCGAAAGAACGCATCGTCTGCACAGTTGATATCTTGGTGGAAAACAAAGTCGCAGGGATTGCGCGCTAGGTCCACAAGTGCGGCGTTGGGCTCCAGCCCGGTCCAATCGCAAGCGGGGTTAATCTTCTTATAGGCACGGGCCAGGGATCCACCCCGGCATCCAATCTCCACGATGGTTCGCGCATTGGTGGGGAT
>CAIPGC010000004.1 GCA_903864505.1 uncultured beta proteobacterium
AATACCTCACTGTCGCGGATGACGCTAGGCAGGATCTGAGCGTCGGCTAGCCACCCAAGAAAGCCGCCGTTCGCAAGAACCCGCTTCCGCTGCTCACATGACTTATCGCACTTCTCCGCTGAGCCGCAGCATCGACAGCGGGCGTTATTCCAAACAGGTGTAGGCTGTAGTGAGTGCGTTCACCATCACGAACTGCACGGGCATATCTGCTTCGTATGTGCCGTCGTTGCGTTTGAGTTCCGCTTCGTAAAGACTCCTTGCCATGCGCGGTTCCAGACGGCGACCTTTAAGGCAAATGCTGGGCGCGGCCCCATTGCGGGTGCCGTTGGCGTGGGACTCCAGCACGCCTTCCATCACTCCAACCAGATAGTAGTTGGCGTAGTGAATGCCTTGATTGTTTGACTTTTCGAGGGCACGCAATTCACGCAACGACATGGCAGATACGGTGGTCCCTAGGCTGGCGCCTATCAGAATGACCGCGACATTGCGAATGAGGTCAGTGGAGGTAAAAGGATGAAAGTGGCTTGTGTGCGTATACATCGTTCTATCGGAGCGTATTGCGTGAGTATGAGTTGTGCTAGGGCCTTTCGCTCGCAAACTCGTGAAATGTAGCTTGCCATTCATACGATTGTCCACCTAAAGATCCTACGACAGGCTTTGGAGTGTGCGTGTCGCCAATGGCGGCATCTCTTCCAGGCTGCATAAGCTAACAGTATGAAGAAAACGGTTCAAGTTTCTTCTTAGTTGCGACTGACCGGAGGAAAAGTGACGTCTACGACTGCCTGCTGACAGACGCCCAGGTGGACTCTTAGTAACCTGCCGTTCGTCAGCGCCCGCTTCCGCCGCATATGGCAAGGTTGACGCTGGGAATGCAAAGCAAATGACCCTACTCCTGGAATGCCCTGTGAGGCCGCGTACCATCAATTCACGCTCAGACGAACCTTCAATCTATTGGGGCCAATATGAAGAATCTGCTAATCATTACCAAATTCACAAAGCCTGGATTCACATACGCAATGTGGAGAACTGCGTTTGACTCAGATGCGCAGGCTCAGAGCGCGTTTTGGCGTGGGACTATCGTTGGTGAAGTGGATGATGCGACTGTAATGATTTCTACCGAAGTCATCGACCAAAATGCGATGACAAAATTCTTTCAGGCGAATGGTCAGAGATTTGCCGACCTCGGGGTCGAGCACGAAGTCTATTCAATGTCACCAGTTGCAAGATAGATTCGTGGTTGGAATGCGCGGTTGAAGCTGACGGGGGTCTGCTTCGCCGACTCACCCATCGCTTCGACACAGGTATCGCCATGGAATTCATAAGGGCTTGTATCTCGGCTTTGAAGGTCATGACGATTACCTCAAGTTCAGACTATTGAATGCCCAGCATACCGGTTTGATGGGCGGTGAACTTGCTTACCCTATACCTGCCGTTCACCAATGCCGGAAATCGCTGCACAAGAGCCTGACAGCGGAAAGTCTCGATTTCGTTCGTTGAATGACTGCTGCTGATTTTTACGTCAAGTCTATGACTGGTATCGAGAACAAACGTGGCCGTCTCTTGTTGGTCAGTAAGCAACCGGTGAAGTCACCTTGCTGACTGGCAGCCGACCTTGCAACATAGTGTCCACAACAATTGATCGTGGACACAATGCTCAAAG
>CAIPGC010000005.1 GCA_903864505.1 uncultured beta proteobacterium
GCCACGGCATTCTCGAGCTCATGGTCAACGTGGCCTGGCATCATCCATATATCGAAGAGGATTTTGGCGCCGGCCACCGCTGGGGCGTGCAGATCGGCTACTCCTATGAGGGCGTTCGCGACCACGGCGACGTCCTGCCGCGCCCTTTGGGTTCGGCCGGTGGTATGCGGCGCATCCAGGATTTCAGTGGTTTCTTCGATGAACCAACCCTGGTGCTGTGCGGCGACGCGCTGATTGATCTGGACATCACGGCGGCGCTGGCCGAGCACAAGTCAAAGAATGCTATTGCCAGCGTGGTGGCACTCGATGTACCACTGGCAGACGTTCAGAGTTACGGCATCGTGGTCGCAGGGCCCGATGGGCACATCGAATCCTTTCAGGAAAAGCCGAAACCCGGGGAAGCCAAGTCCACCCTGGCCAGCACCGGCATCTATATTTTTGAGCCCGCCGTACTCGGTTTGGTCCCCTCCGGCACGGTTTACGATATTGGCTCGCAACTGTTTCCCGACCTGGTCGAACACGGACTGCCGTTTTTTGCCCAAAACCGCCCGTTCAACTGGATTGACATTGGCCGCGTGAGCGACTACTGGTCGGTTCTGCAACGCGTGCTGCGCGGCGAAGTGGCCGAAATGACCATGCCCGGACGCCAGATCAAACCCGGAATCTGGATTGGACTCAATACCTCGATTCCCTGGGACAAAGTGACCATTGAAGGCCCGGTCTACATTGGTTCGAGCGTGCGCATCGAGCCCGGTGCTACCATCGTCGGCCCGGTCTGGATCGGGCACGGCAGTCACATCCGCACCGGCGCCAAGGTGGTACGCAGCGTCCTGTTCGAGTACACCCGTATCGCAGCCGACATGCGCTTTTTCGAGATGATTGTCTCGCCCGACTACTGCGTCGATCGTTACGGTGAAACACTGTACCGTGGTGATGACACTTCGCAGCTGCGCTGGGGCGACGCCAGGGCATAAATGGAGAAAGACAAAGCATGCTGATCCAACCCGTAGTCCTGTCTGGCGGCTCCGGCACGCGCTTGTGGCCACTCTCGCGCGAGAAGTACCCCAAGCAGTTGCTACCTCTCCTTGGTGCAGACTCGCTGCTGCAGGCCACCGTTCGACGCGTCGAAGGCATTGCTGGTGCCGAAATCGCTGCACCCATGATCGTATGCAATGAGGAATACCGCTTTGTCATTGCCGAACAGCTGCGCCTGATGGACAAACCGGGCACCATCGTGCTGGAGCCCGCCGGGAGGAATACGGCACCGGCCCTCACGCTTGCAGCGCTGGCAGCCAGCAAGAATGAACTTGATCCGGTGCTGCTGGTGATGCCATCAGACCATGTGATTACCGACGTCGCGGCATTTCAGTGGACCGTGCGCCAAGGAGCAGAACTGGCCGCAGCGGGTGCTGTCGTTACTTTTGGTATCACCGCCAATGCGCCCGAGACGGGCTATGGCTATATCCAGTCGGGCGCCGATTACGCAGCCAATTCAATCTCCAGTGGCGGCGCCAAACTGATTGCCCGGTTTGTCGAAAAGCCGGATCTGGCGACGGCTCAAAGGTACCTGGACGAGGGCTCTTATCTGTGGAACAGTGGCCTGTTCATGATGCGCGCCTCGGTCTGGCTTAGTGCCATGCGCGTCTGTCGACCTGACATCCTGCTGGCCTGCGAAAGTGCCTGGGCGCAAGGCTCCATTGATGGTGAATTTGTCCGGATCGAGAAGACCGAATTTGCCAAATGCCCAAGCGATTCCATTGATTACGCGGTCATGGAGCGTCTTGCAACACAGAGCAGCGTAGCAGCGCCAGCGGGCTCACTGCCGCCCGGCGTGGTACTGCCACTGACGGCTGGCTGGTCGGACGTGGGAGCATGGGATGCCCTGTGGCAGGTTCTGCCCAAAGACGGCGCCGGCAACGTCGGCCAGGGCGATGTCATGCTGCAGGATTGCCGGAACACGCTGGCCCTGTCTGAAGGGCGCTTGGTTGCCTGCATCGGTGTTAGCGACCTGGTGGTTGTGGAAACGGCGGACGCCATCCTGGTAGCGCACAAGGACAAGACGCAGGACGTCAAGAAAATTGTTGACAGTCTGAAGAAACAGGGCCGCTCCGAGGGCTCAATCCACCGCAAGGTATTTCGCCCCTGGGGGTGGTACGACAGTATCGACGCGGGTGAACGCTTCCAGGTCAAGCGCATTGTGGTCAAACCGGGAGGCACGCTGTCGCTACAGATGCACCACCACCGCGCCGAACACTGGATTGTGGTTCGTGGCACTGCCAAAGTGACACGTGGCGACGAGACCCTGTTGCTTTCGGAAAACCAGTCCACCTTCATCCCCCTGGGTACGACGCACAGGCTGGAGAACCCGGGGCGTGTACCGCTGGAGATGATCGAGGTGCAGTCGGGGTCCTACCTGGGCGAGGACGACATCGTGCGTTTTGAAGATCTGTACGGACGGTGACAGTTCTGATCGGTTGGGGACAGAGCTGAAGGTCTGTCCCGCAAGGTTATAAGTTTCTTCCAATGATGATCTTCTGCACGTCCGACGTACCTTCGTAGATCTGGCAAACCCGCACATCGCGGTAGATACGTTCCACCGGGAAGTCGCTTACCACGCCGTAGCCGCCCAGCGTCTGGATGGCGACACTGCAGACCTGTTCCGCCATCTCGCTGGCAAACAGCTTGGCCATGGCGGCCTCTTTCAGGCAGGGGCGACCGGCGTCGCGCAGACTGGCTGCGTGCCAGATCAACTGGCGCGCGGCCTCGATCCGGGTGGCGCAATCAGCCAGCC
>CAIPGC010000006.1 GCA_903864505.1 uncultured beta proteobacterium
ACCCCAGGCCGCCGCAATCCGGGCCAGGAATGTGCTGCAACTCATTGCTGCGGGCGGCAACGCCTATTACCTGGCTAAATTTGCCGGGATTTTTGGGTTGGACATGCAAGACATTGGCGCCCAACAAACCGGCATGACCAAAGACCAGTTCAAGGCCAAACTCGTCGCGGCCGGCCGCTAATGTTCCTAACACTTATACAGAGGCAGACATGGCAAAACTTATAGGCGGCATCGGAACGTCCCACATCCCGGCCATTGGCGGGGCAATTCATAAAGGGCTCCAGCAGGATCCCTACTGGAAACCGTTCTTTGACGGCTTTCCGCCCATCCGTCAGTGGCTGGGCGAGAAGAAGCCGGATGTGCTGGTCATTTTTTATAACGACCACGGGCTCAATTTTTTTCTCGACAAGATGCCAACCTTTGCGGTGGGTGCTGCGCCGCTGTACGTCAACTCTGACGAAGGTTGGGGCATCCCTTCGCTGGAACCACTGCGTGGCGAGGTCGACCTGTCATGGCACATCATCAACACCCTGATCGAGAAGGAATTTGATGTGGTGAGTTGCCAGGAGATGCTGGTGGACCATGCCTGTTCCCTGCCATTGAAGCTACTGTACCCCGACGGCAACTACCCGGTAACGGTGGTGCCGGTGTGCATCAACACGGTGCAGTTTCCGTTGCCCAAGGCCAGCCGTGTGTACGCTCTGGGCAAGGCGGTGGGGGAAGCCGTTGCCGACTGGGACAGCAGCAAGACGGTGGCGGTGATTGCCTCGGGCGGTTTGTCACATCAACTCGACGGCGAACGTGCCGGTTTCATCAACAAGGACTTTGACCTGAAGTTTCTGGAAAGCCTGATCAGCAATCCTGAGTGGGCCACGCAATTCAGCATTCATGAGTTGGTCGAAAAAACTGGGACCCAGGGCGTTGAACTGCTGATGTGGCTTGCCATGCGCGCCGCGCTTTCCGCGGGCGAGGGCGCCGGTGTGCGCCGAGTGCACAGCAACTACCACATTCCGATTTCCAATACCGCGACGGGATTGTTGGCCCTGGAAAAAACAGACTGAATCTCAGGGTGATTAAACTTCGTCAGATGGGCGCACGATGCCCCTCTTGACATTGCATAGGAACATTCATGACTGCCTATCCCCACTTGCTCGCACCGCTGGACCTGGGCTTTACCACCTTGAAGAACCGTGTGCTGATGGGCTCCATGCATGTGGGACTAGAGGAAGCCAAAGACGGTTTCCGGCGGATGGCGGCCTTTTATGCGGAACGCGCGCGCGGTGGTGTCGGCCTGATAGTGACCGGTGGTATTGCCCCCAACGATCGCGCCCGCCCCATGCCTGGCGGCGCACGCATGACGACACAAGAGGAGGCGGACCAGCACAAGGTGGTGACGCAGGCAGTCCACGACGCCGGTGGCAAGATCGCCATGCAGATCCTGCACTTTGGCCGATACGCCTACCACCCCGAACTGGTGGCCCCCAGCGCAATCAAGGCACCGATCAACCCCTTTCGACCGCACCCACTGAGTACCGTAGAAGTGGAGCAGACCATTGAGGACTATGTCAACACAGCCAGCCTGGCCCAAAGCGCGGGGTATGACGGTGTTGAGATCATGGGCTCCGAGGGCTACTTGATCAACGAGTTTGTAGCGGCGCATACCAACCACCGCGACGACGCGTGGGGAGGCAGCTATGAGAACCGCATTCGCTTCCCGCTGGAGATCGTGCGCCGCACCCGGGCCCGGGTGGGAATGAACTTCATCATCGTCTTTCGCCTGTCCATGCTCGATCTGGTGGCGGGCGGATCCAACACAGAAGAAGTCGTACAACTGGGGCAGGCGCTGGAGGCTGCGGGGGTCACGATCCTGAATACGGGGATTGGCTGGCACGAAGCGCGCATCCCCACCATCGCCACCAAGGTTCCACGTGCAGCGTGGGCGTGGGTGACGCAGCAACTCAAGGGAAAGGTGAGCATTCCCCTGGTCGCCACCAACCGCATCAATACGCCGGAAGTGGCCGAGCAATTGTTGGCCGACGGAATGTGCGACATGGTGTCCATGGCCCGTCCGTTTCTCGCCGACGCCGATTTTGTGCGCAAGTCCGCCGAAGGCAGGGCCGACGAGATCAATACCTGTATCGGCTGCAACCAGGCCTGTCTGGACCACACTTTTGGCGGCAAGATTACCTCGTGCCTGGTCAACCCCCGCGCCTGCCATGAAACCATGCTGATTGAAACGCCGGTCGCGACGAAGGAGCGTATTGCCGTGGTCGGTGCCGGGCCTGCCGGACTGGCCTTCGCGACCACTGCTGCTCGGCGTGGCTTCGAGGTGACGCTGTTTGACGCGGCCCATGAGATTGGCGGTCAGTTTAATGTGGCCAAACAGGTGCCGGGCAAGGAAGAATTTTTCGAGACGCTGCGATACTTTGGCAGGCAGATCGAATTGACCGGTGTGAAACTGCAACTCAACCGACCAGTCAACGCGAGGGATCTGGCAGAGGCTGGTTTCAAGCAGGTGGTTCTTGCCACTGGAGTTAGCCCCCGCAAACCGGAGATCGAGGGCATTGAACATCCCAAGGTGGTGGGCTACCTGGATGTTCTGCGCGACAAGTGCGTGGTCGGTAAGACTGTGGCCCTGATCGGGGCAGGTGGCATTGGTTTTGATGTGGCGGAGTACCTGATGGCTGAGGGCATAAGCCCGAGCGTGAACAAGGCGAAGTTCTTTGCGGAGTGGGGTGTTGACACCACGGGAGCCGAGCGCGGTGGGTTGAAGCCGGCTCACATCGAGGCCAGCGCGCGCAAGGTGTATCTGCTGCAGCGCAAAGCCAACAAGGTGGGGGATGGCCTGGGCAAGACCACGGGCTGGATTCATCGCACCTCGCTGAAGAACCGCGCGGTGGAGATGCTCAATGGTGTTACCTACCGCAAAATTGACGATGCGGGTCTGCACATCGGCGTGGGCGACAAGGACATCACCATCCCTGCCGACACGGTGGTACTGTGCGCCGGGCAGGAACCTCGGCGCGAGTTGCAGGCAGAGTTGGTAGCGGCAGGCTGCACCGTGCATCTGATTGGCGGCGCCGACAAGGCCGCCGAGCTCGATGCCAAGCGCGCCATCAAACAGGGAACGGAGCTGGCGCTGAGTCTGGAGCCCGGCTCCAAGCCGACAGAAGCGACAGAAACCGCCACGCTGGCGCAACGTGTTTCTCCTGCGGTGGCGGAAACCATGAAAACGTGGCACGCGATGGTGGCGCAAGGTAATCTGGGCGAGCTGGGCAGCATCCTCAGCCCCAAGGCGGTATTTCGCTCGCCCATGGCGCACACATCCTATCCCGGCGCGCAGGCGGTGCAACTGATTCTTGGCACGGTGGTCAAGGTGTTTGAAAACTTTACTTACCACCGTGAATTTGCCAACCCCGACGGCCGTAGCGTGGTGCTGGAGTTCAGCGCCCGGGTCAATGGCAAGGAGCTCAAGGGCATTGACATGATCCAGTTTGACGACGAAGGCCGCATTACGGAATTCGAGGTGATGGTTCGACCGATGAGTGGTCTGCAGGCGCTGGGTGATGAAATGGCAAAACGCCTTGCGCCATACCTCGCAGCGATAAAGGGCGGCGAAGCGTGATCAAGTCGCTATCAATTTGGAAGCGCTCTACGCTGACTGTACGGGGGCTACAAGCCAAAATCATATCAAATGGAATACCTCATGCATTTTGAAACCCTGAACGTGGCGCTGGAAGACCACATTGCCACCATATGTCTGAACCGGCCCGAGAAGGCAAATGCCATGAACGCCACCATGTGGCAGGAAATTCGCAAGGCGTTCTCCTGGGTGGATGAAACCCCCGAAGCCCGTGTCGCAGTGTTGCAGGGAGAGGGCAAGTTGTTTACCGCTGGCATTGACTTGCAACTGATGATGGGTCTGGGCTCACAAATCCAGAACGAGTGCGATGCGCGTACCCGCGAGGCGCTGCGCCGTGTCATCCTGGACCTGCAGGACACCCTCACCAGTCTTGAGCGCTGCCGCAAACCGGTGCTGGCGGCCATCCACGGTGCCTGCGTGGGCGGTGGCATGGACCTCATCACCTGCGCTGACATGCGCTACTGTTCGCCGGATGCCTACTTCACCATCAAGGAAATTGACATCGGCATGACCGCCGACGTGGGCACATTGCAGCGCCTGCCCAAGCTGGTGGGCGAGGGCATCGCGCGCGAGTTGGCCTATACCGGACGCAAGTGCGAAGCGGACGAGGCGCAGCGAATCGGGTTGGTGAACCGTGTGTTCGATTCCCGCGAGGCGCTGTACGCCGGGGTGCGGACGATTGCGGCCACCATTGCCGCCAAGTCACCGCTGTCGATCCGTGGCACCAAGGAAATGATCACCTATGCACGCGACCACTCGGTGGCCGACAGCCTGAACTACATCGCCACCTGGAATGCGGCGATGCTGATGAGCAAGGATTTGACCGAGGCCATGACCGCCAATCTGACGAAAAGGGCACCCGCGTTCAAGGACTGATGGCGCAGTCGGTCGGGGACTAAAACTAACGCGATTTTTTCTTGCCCTGGACCGACTCGGTTGCCGAAGCACCAGTTTTGATTGCTGAGAGTACCGCGCTTTCGACAGCGGAGGCGGCAACTTTCATGCCTTTGGCGATAGGTGCAAAGGCATCCGGTGCAGGGTGACGTTCCTGCAGCAGGTCAACACCGGCGTTGAATTGCTCCACGCTCAACTCCGTGACTTCCTGCAGGTGTTTGGTCGATAGGGCCATCACCCGTTGTGCACTGGACTTGAATGTTTCAAAGGCGGCTTGCGGCTCCCGGACGGCCTTGATGTCCTCGACAGTCTCCATGGCCGAAGTCTGTAAGGCCTGGGCCTGTGCTTGTGCCAGATCACCCCACATGCGCAGATTGTCCATCATCAGTTTGGCCGCATCTTGCGCTGCATCCGGCGTCAATTTGCTGGTGCCAGACATGAGTGTTTTGGTGATGGATTCAAACGGATTGTTGGTAAACATGGCATCTCCTCGTGTGTGTTGGAATGCCTGATTATGGTACCAACGACGCACCAACTACCGCACGGCCCCAAGGCCGCAAGGGCATCAGGTGCTCCGGTAGGCGGACAAACCCAAGGCAAAGAGTGAACTGCTTGAGTTGCTGACGGCTGCTGCATTCTGTTGCAATGAGGACAGCGTGGCCTGCTGTGACTTCAGCATTGAGGAGCGCTGGTTCAGTGTGGTCATTGACACGCCAACGTTGCCATCTGCCGCCAACTCTTTAGCAGCAACCTGGCCCACTTGCTGGCCCAGCCGATTCAGCGCGTCTTTCACTGCGCCTGGATTGGCTTTTTGTGCAGTGTCGAACTTGTTACTGTCAACTACCACCTTACCGCTGGTGTTCAGGCTGATGCCTACTTGCTTCAGCGCTTGCGCCGTGGCGGTGTCTGCGGCCACCGTGCGCTGCAAATCGTTGCTTACTCTGCTGGCGCTCTGGTTGGCGGCGGTGTCGCCAGCAACACCGGACGTTGTTCTGGCTGCGGCTACTGCGCCATTGAAGGCATTGACAAAGTTGGTGGCGGCAGTCTTGACATCGGTGTTGCTGGTCGCGCTTGCCAAATGGGTCAGGGCTTTGGCGCCAATCTGCGCGTCCGACACCGCTGACTTCAGTTTGCCAAACGAAGACAATTGGGCCGACGTGGTGTCGACTTGCGACTGAATGCGTTGATCGGCCTTTTGAAGACCTTGAGCAACTCCGCTGGTGCCGTAAACGGACTGCGTTGCGCTACTTGTTCTGAGGTAGTTGCTTGCTGCATTCGCTTTTACCAGATCGGTGATGTTCATGGCGTGGCAACCGTTGCTTATCGGAATTCCATCATCTTCCCGTTATACGCAAGAGTCAAGCGTGGTAGCGAAACTTCGGATGTGTAAAAAAGTACTACTAAAAATATAGCATCTTGGCTAAACTATTGTTCAGTCTGAGTTTGGCTACAAGGTTGATGCGTCCGTCCATGGAGTCCAAACAGGGGGGATTTGTGAAACTGCTAAGACTTCCGGCTTCTAAGGTCCGCCTGGGCATGTCCTTGCCATGGAATGTTCGTGACGAGCACTGTGAATTGTTGCTGTCAAAGGGACATTTGGTAATAGATCAGCACATGCTCGATGCTTTACTGTTGCGCGGGGCATTCGTCGATGAAGAGGAAGTCAGGGCAACAGTGGCCGAAGCGGCGGCGCAGAAATTATTGATATCCGGTGGCGATCCCGTCAAATCGATGGGGACGGTAACCAGCGTGTTCGAACTGTGGGATCAGACCACCGATGCGTTGAAAGTATTGCTGCATGACACAGCAAATCAAGCGGATTTTCCCGATCGCATGCAGGCTTTTGCATTGCATTTGGTGAAAATATTTGATCTTGATCCTGACATCGCGATTTACCGCTCGGTGCGTCAGGACAATGCACAGCACTTTTACTATGGCTATACCCACGCGGTGCTCACAGCCATGTTGTGCATCCTGATCTCTCGCCACTTGAATTGGCCAACGGATTCAATCATGAGCCTGGTTAAAGCGGCACTGACCATGAACATGACGATCTTTGAACTGCAGGGTCAGATGGCCAGCCAGGACTTTCCGATGCGTGACAAGCAACGCGCCGCATTGCAGATTCATCCAGCCCAAGCGGTGGAAGTTCTGGAAAAAAGTGGAGTTGTGGATGTCGATTGGCTTACTGCCGTGGCACAGCATCATGAGCGTTCAGATGGAACAGGTTACCCGACTGGTTGCAAAGACATCTCCGAGTTCGCTAAAGCGCTACGAATTGCCGATGTCTTTATGGCAAAAGTCACACCACGCACGCTGCATATTGCCGTTGCACCCAAAGAAGCGATAACCCAACTGTATCGTGACGACAAGGGAGGGCCACTGTCGACTGCCATGATCAAGGAGTTTGGAATATATCCCCCTGGAGATTTTGTGAAACTCGCTTCGGGAGAATTGGGAATTGTGGTCAAGCGAACCGAGAACGCTCGCGCACCAATAGTGGCCTCGATTACCGACACCGCAGGTCATCCCGTTGCCAAGACGGTGCGACACGATACTGGGCAGACGCAGTACGCGATTGTGGGTGAGGCCATGGACAAGATATTGCTCAAGCGCCTTGCGCCCGAGCGTCTGTACGGATTTGCTTCGGCGCCGAAGCAGGTTTAGTCGGGCACTTACAATGGATTTTTGAGACACGACTTGCAGCAAAACTCATCGCTCTCCAGTAAGCACATCCGCATTGGGTCGGGCTTGCTGGTAGGCGCCCTTGCGTCCATTGGCCTGACGCTTTGGGTCACCTGGCAACTCGAGGGCGGTGCGGCGGCGGTCATTGAAGCCGGGCGCATGCGCATGCAGACTTGGCGGCTGGCCAGCGCAGTGCAGGCTGAACGCCCCGGACTGGAAGTGCTGGGGCCCTTTGTGCCAGCAACGGTTTCAGGATCTGGTAACTGAAGGCCATCGTCCAAAAACACCGGGAGGACTCCATGGGCTCATTCATTCGGAATCTGAGGTTTGCACACAAGTTTTTGCTGATTTCAGTGATTGCCCTGCTGATGCTGGCGGTGCCCACTGCGATCTTTGTGCGGGTCAACCTTGAAAATATTCAAACTGCGCAGCGCGAGGTTGGCGGACTGGGCCCCATTCAGGACCTGATGAGGCTCACCCAACTGTCGCAGCAGCATCGCGGATTGTCGGCTGTAGTGCTGACCGGAAATGAGGCGCAGTCTGCAACACGGCAGAGCAAGGAGGCGGAGGTCACGCAGGCCCTCGCCAAGGCGCAGGCTTCGGTAGGCGCATTAGGAGTTTCCGCCCTTGATGCGGCAGTTGGAAAAATTGCGACTGACTGGAAAGCCCTGGCCTCCGCGGTGGCTGGCAAGGGCATCAAAGGGCCGGACAGCTTTGCACGGCATACTGGTCTGATCGCGGAGCAACTGTCACTGTCCGAAGACGTGATCAATGCTGCCGGCATCAGTCTGGATCCGAACGCAGCGGGATACCACCTACAGGTTGCAGTATTGCAGCACATGCCCCGTGTCACCGAGGGGCTGGGACAAATTCGTGCGCGCGGGTCCGCCTTGCTGGGGCGAGGCAGCGCCGCGCCGGAAGACAAGATTCGGATTGAAGCCTTGGGGAGTGCAATTCGATCCAGTATGGCGGGTGCCCGAAAATCCTTTAATCTCGCGGCGGCTGCGAATCCAGCGCTCAAGGTCGGTTTGGGGGATGCCCTGGCCAAGGCAGTTGCGGCAACCGATGAGGGCCTTCTTCTGGCCGACGATAAGATTGTGCGTGCGGAGGTGCTGACCCACCCGTCTACAGAGTATTTTGCTGCGATGACACGCACCATTGATGTGGAGTTTGTGCTCATCAATGCAGCGTTTGATGCGTTGCGCAGTCAACTGCAACAAACCGTGGCAGACGCTCAACGCCAATTGGTGTGGGGTTGCACGCTGGTAGCGGGCTTTCTCGCAACCGCAGTTTGGATCATGGTGCTCATTACCCGCACCACAACGACATCAGTGCGCAAGGCGCTTGATGTTGCACGTGCAGTGGCATCGGGTGACCTCAGCGGACAGGTGGAAACCCGTGGACGCGACGAAATTGGCGAATTGCTGCAGGCATTGGATGCAATGCAGACGAGCCTAATTGAGGTGGTTTCAAAGGTGAGGCAGGGTTCTGACTCAGTGGCCAATGCCAGCGCAGAGATCGCCCAGGGAAACAGCGACATGTCGGCTCGCACCGAGTCGCAGGCCAGCGCGCTGGAGCAAACGGCGGCATCCATGGAAGAACTCAATGGTGCAGTAAAACAGAATGCGGACAGCGCCCGCGAGGCCAACCAGCTTGCCATGAATGCAGCCACGGTAGCAGTAAAGGGCGGTACAGTGGTAGGGCAGGTGGTCGAGACCATGAAGGGGATCAACGAATCCTCGCGCAAGATTTCCGACATCATCGGGGTCATTGATGGCATAGCCTTTCAGACCAACATCCTCGCCTTGAACGCTGCCGTAGAAGCGGCGCGTGCGGGTGAGCAGGGTCGTGGTTTTGCCGTCGTGGCCAGCGAAGTGCGTTCGCTGGCGGGTCGAAGTGCCGATGCGGCGAAAGAGATCAAGAGCCTTATCAATGCCAGCGTCGACCGGGTCGAACATGGAACTGCATTGGTGGACCAGGCCGGAGCGACGATGACAGAATTGGTGGATGCGATCCGCCGGGTTACCACCATCATGGGAGAAATCAGCACAGCGAGCAGCGAGCAGGCCCTGGGTGTTTCGCAGGTGGGAGAAGCTGTTTCCCAAATGGATGAGGTGACCCAGCAAAACGCTGCCCTGGTGGAAGAAATGGCTGCTGCTGCGAGCAGTCTGAAAAATCAGGCGAGTGATCTGGTGGATGCCGTGAGCGTTTTCAAGCTTCACGCAGACCATGAATTGGCCGGTTTGCCGCGGATGTAGGTCTGCTGCTGACATATCTTTGGCTAAGGGTTAACCCTTGGCGTGAGCTGAACGTAAAAACATATTTTTTTGGCACAAAGTTTGCTGAGACCTTGCCATTTTCCGGAGATTCTCAGACTACCAGGACCGTGAGCCATGTTTCATGCGCAGAGCAAGCTATAAATTGCATAGCGGCTGTGGACGGAATTGAAAGACACGACTGCTGTTTTGATAGCGCCTTTTTGGAAAATGTGTCGCAGCATTCGATACGATTCCAATCTGGCTTGCGCCACCCAAATTCCCAGCACCAGATGCCCTGCCCTGGTCGGTTCAACCCAAGAAACGATGCCATGAAACGAGACAAGATTACCAACGCCCCCTTGACGATCGCGACCCAACCTATCAGCCGGGACGTTCTGCAGGAGAAATATCTGAAATCGGGCGAGTCCAGCGTCGACGATCTCTACCGCCGCGTGGCGCGCTCACTGGCCTCGGCGGAGTTGGAGGCGGATCGGACCAAGTATGAAGCCATTTTTCTGGAGAACCTGTATGCCGGGGCCATAGGAGCAGGGCGCATCATGAGCGCCGCAGGAACTTCCATCCAGGCTACTTTGATCAACTGTTTTGTGCAGCCAGTGGGTGACTGCATTCAAGGGGTAGATGCTGACGGTTTTCCAGGCATTTATGAGGCGTTGCGCGAGGCGGCAGAAACGATGCGTCGGGGCGGTGGCGTTGGCTACGATTTTTCGCGTATTCGTCCGCGTGGTGCCGAGGTCAAGGCGACCGCCTCTATGGCATCGGGCCCGTGTAGCTATATCAATGTGTTTGACCAGTCTTGCTCCACGGTGGAGAGTGCCGGCGCGCGGCGCGGTGCGCAGATGGGTGTGCTGCGCATTGACCATCCCGATGTGTTGGAATTCATAACCGCCAAGCGCACGCCCGGTCGATGGAATAATTTCAACGTATCAGTGGGTATGTCTGACGCATTCATGCGCGCACTCGATGCCGATCAGACCTGGGAGCTGGTGCACCGTGCCAAGCCGGGCGCTACTTTGATGGCCAACGGTGCGTTCCAGCGCGCCGACGGCATGTGGGTGTACAGGACGCTTCCAGCTCGCGAGTTGTGGGACACGGTGATGCGCTCCACTTACGATTTTGCCGAACCCGGAATCCTGTTCCTGGACCACATGAATCGGGACAACAATCTGCACTATTGCGAGGCCATCGAGGCGACCAATCCCTGCGGCGAGCAGCCGCTTCCACCGTATGGTTGCTGTGACCTTGGTCCCATCATCCTGCCGCGTTTTGTGCGCAACCCGTTCGGCTTCGATGGATTGCCCTCGTTTGATTTTGAGGCTTTCGAAAAGTCGGTGGAAATTCAGGTGCGTGCCCTTGATAACGTGCTGGACGTGACGTTTTGGCCGCTACCACAGCAGCACGAAGAATCGGCCGCCAAGCGTCGTATCGGTGTCGGGTTTACCGGCATGGGCAATGTGCTTTCCATGCTGTGCCTGCGTTACGATGCCACAGAGGGTCGCGACATGGCTGCACGCATCGCGACCAGCATGCGTGATGCGGCTTACGCTGCTTCGGTCGCGCTGGCACAGGAAAAAGGTGCTTTCCCGAAGTTTCATGCGGATGGTTACCTGGCTGCGGGAACCTTCGCCAGTCGCCTGCCAGAGGCGCTCCAGCAGTCCATTCGTGCGCATGGCATTCGCAACAGCCATTTGCTGTCGATCGCTCCCACAGGCACCGTGAGTCTGGCCTTTGCGGACAACGCATCCAATGGGATCGAACCACCTTTCTCATGGATGTACCGCCGTAAAAAGCGCGAAGCCGATGGCAGCACGTCCGAGTACGCCGTAGAGGACCACGCCTGGCGCATGTACCGCGAATTGGGTGGCGATGTGGCAAAGCTGCCGCCCTACTTTGTCTCGGCACTCGATATGTCGGCCACGGACCACATCGCGATGATGGAGGCGGTGCAGCCTTTTGTAGATACTGCCATCTCCAAGACGGTCAACGTTCCGGCAGACTATCCCTACGACGATTTCAAGGGCCTGTACCAGCAGGCTTGGCATGCACGACTCAAGGGTTTGGCCACCTACCGCCCCAACGCGATTCTGGGCTCGGTGCTGGACACGGGTCCGGCCAAGGTTGAGCCTGCCCAGGTAGCCCCGCCTCTGCCAGTGGACCCGATGCGCACCGTCATCGCGCGCCGCCCCAAGGGCGGGCTATCGGCAGTTGCGGAAAAGATAGACTACTGGACCCAGGAAGGTCACAAGACGCTGTACCTGCTGGTTTCATTCCTGCCAGTTGCGACTGCAGACGGCAAGGCAACGGTAGACCGCGCGATCGAGTTCTTTATGCCGGTGGGGCAAAGCGGCGAGTCGCAACAATGGATCACGTCGAGCATGCGTCTTTTGTCACTTGCAGCGCGTGGTGGCTTTCTGGAGCGTGCATTGAGCGACATGCGCAAGGTGGCCTGGGACCGGGGTCCGGTGCGCTTGGGCACCCACCAGAAAGAAGACGGCACCTTGGTGCCGATGTGGCACGATTCGGAAGTGGCGGCGGTGGCCTACGCCATCCAGAACATTCAGGCCCAGCGCATCAGCGCGCAAACCCACGATTACAACCGCCGCGCCACCGACAGCCAAGGCGAATCCGAGGGATTGCTGCCTCAGCAGGAGACCGCACTTGCTGCGGCACCGCTGCCGGTCATGGCGGGCAAGAAGTGTGGAGAATGCGGCGCACATGCAGTGATTCGCAAGGATGGCTGCGACTATTGCACCCAGTGCGGTCACATAGGTTCCTGCGGTTGATCGGGTAAAGTCGGGAGCGTGGGCTCCCCTAACGATCAAGCAATACTGGCGGCAGCGCTGCTGCAGTCGCGCCGGACCATTTTGCCTAAGCGGCTGGTTGCTCCTGGGCCGGATGCGGAGCAACTGCAACTGATTTTGAATGCGGCGGCCAGTGCGCCAGACCATGGCCAGCTCTTGCCTTGGCGTTTTGTAGTGGTTCCAGCCACGGCACGTACTGCGCTGGCAGATGTGTTTTCCGTCGCACTGCGGGAGCGCGACGCACAGGCTACACCGGAGCAAATGGCGCAGGCCCAAGAGAAGGCGCATCGAGCTCCGCTATTGATGCTGGTAGTGGTGGACGCGCTGAAGGGGGACCCCCAGATTGATGTGAATGAGCGCATTGTGTCGGCAGGCTGCGCCATTCAGAACATGCTGCTGATGGCGACGGCACTGGGTTTTGGCTCGGCACTCACCAGCGGCAAGGCCCTCAAGGCTTCGGGACTACGCAGCCTGTTTGGATTGGGAGCGGGAGAGCAGGCACTTTGTTTCGTGAGTGTGGGGTCAGTGCAGTCGAGCAAGGTCACCCGCCTGCGGCCTACACCGGATGACTACGTCAGCACCTTGATGGCGACTCAGCACAATCCGGGTGCCCAGGCCGCGAAGGCCTTAACCAGTGCGATTGCATTTCCCGGTCACCGGGCACCGGCAGCCGGACTGGAGTCGCCCTTTGAAATGCTGGTGGCTTGTCACGAACGTGTGAACCGTAGCCTGGACGTGCTGGACAGACTGCAGCAGCACGTGGCGGCAAAGGGTTTGGACGAGGAGGCACGGCAGGCAGCTCGTGACGTGATGCGCTACTTTGACCAAGCAGCACCGCTGCATCACCAGGACGAGGAACTGCACGTGTTCCCCCCCCTGCTGGCTGGGTCGGACACACAGATGCATGATCTGGTGAGGAAGCTGATGCAAGACCATCGCGAAATGGAGTCTTGCTGGACTGCAGCGCGTGAGGTTCTGCGAGGAATAGCTGATGGACACCCTTCGCTGGCGATGGAACTTGCACCGGTTCAGGCGGACGTCCTCCATCGTTTTTCTGCGCTGTATGGCCAGCATATTGCCGACGAAGAAGATACGGTTTATCCACAGGCGCGTTCAGTTCTACCAGAAGAGGGTCTGCAGGCCATGAGCCAGGACATGATGCGCCGAAGGGGTGTTGTTTGAATCCAGACGCCGAAAAACTTTGGCGTGCACCGCAGTGGGCCTTTGCCATTTTGCTCGCCACGCTGGGCATGCTGGGACCTTTTTCCATTGACACCTATTTGCCCGCGTTTGCCGACATTGCGATGTCGCTGGACGCGACACCGGTGCAGATGCAGCAGACCCTGTCGGCCTACCTGCTGGGCTTTGCGTTCATGAGCCTGTTTCATGGCGCCATCTCGGACAGCTTCGGTCGTCGACCGGTGGTGCTGTGCGGGCTTGCTGTGTTCACGCTGACGTCTATTGGCTGCGCACTCTCGAACAGCATTGGCATGCTGATTTTCTTCCGTGGCGTGCAGGGACTCTCCACCGGGGCCGGGATCGTAGTGTCGCGTGCCGTGATCCGAGACATGTTCCCTCCTTCGCAGGCGCAGAAGGTAATGAGCCAGGTGACCCTTTTCTTTGGCGTGGCTCCGGCCATTGCGCCCATGGTTGGCGGCTGGATGCTGGTGCATGTGAGCTGGCAAGGCATCTTCTGGTTTCTGACCGGTGTCGGGATCATCCTGTGGGTAGCCATTTACCGCTTGCTCCCGGAAACACTGCACGCCAGCCAACGCCAGCAATTTCATCCCCGGCATCTGATGGCGGGTTACTGGAAGCTGGGTTCCGACCCGCGCTTTTTTCTGTTGTCACTGGCCAGCGGTGTGCCGTTTAACGGGATGTTTTTGTACATTCTCAGTGCCCCGGTGTTCCTGGGCGAGCATTTGCAGTTGGCACCCCAGCAGTTCTTCTGGTGCTTTCTCGTGACCATTGGCGGCATCATGTGCGGCGCGATGGTGAGCGGTCGACTGGCTGGCAAGATCGCGCCGAAGCGGCAAATTCGCCACGGCTTTGTGATCATGCTGGTAATTGGTGTCATCAACCTCGTGGCCAACTTTTTCTTCAAGGCGCATGTTAGCTGGGCATTGATTCCTCTGGGTATTTTTTCCTTTGGATGGGCGCTGATGGTGCCGGTGGTGACCCTGCTGGTGCTCGACCTCCATCCCGAGCGCCGGGGCATGGCATCGAGCCTGCAGATGTTTGTAGGCTCGACCGCCAACGCGCTCGTCGCAGGTGTGATTTCTCCACTGGTGATGCATTCGACGGTGGGACTGGCAATCGCGTCGCTGCTGATGATGGGTGTGGGGCTGCTGTCGTGGACCTACATTCGCCGACGTTGGAGCGCCATTGGCAATATCATTGCGCATGGCTAAACCGGGGTGGTTCATTGCGTTCGCGTTCATCGTGCTTCTTTGGGGGCACGCCGATGTTGCGGCCCAGCAAAGTGCCGTGGAGCAGATCGACGCGATTTACGTACAGTCAGAGCATGACAATGCGCAGGCGCTGTCCCGTCTGCTGGAATTGGGGCAGTCGTTTGACACGCGCACACCCTATGTCGTCCGCCGCGAATTTCTCAAGGTAAGCACTTTCCTGGAAATTGATGCCGGGAATGTCAAAGATGCTGCACGGTCCACTGCCCAACTGAAATTCCTGGCAAAGGAACAGAATGATGTGTCTGGCCTCGCGTTGGCCACGGCACTCGAGGGGGGCTTGCTGGTACAGGATGGCAAGTCGAGCGCCGCGCTGGCCAAACTGGTTGAACTTGAACCGGTAGCAGTAAAAGATGCCGACGTTGAAGTCCTCTGGCATCTCTACTTCTTTTTAGGCAAGGCGCAATTGGCGGTGGGCCGGTTTGAGCCGGCGCTGGAGAGTTTGCTCAAATGCCTTCAGTTTTCAGAGCAGCAAAAGAAGCATCCAAAGATTGAACGGTTGAAGGCGCTCAATCGACTGAGCCATGTGTACATCGCTATGAAGAACTGGGACAAGTCGCTCGATGTCATTCGGGAGGCATTGGTGCTGGCCAAAGAAATCGACTCCCAGAAGATGCTGGCCACCTTGTACCTGAATCAGGGGGTTGTGTATTCGTCCCAGGCGCGACTGGACGATTCGGTCACGGCCAACAACCAGGCGTTGAAGATTGCGCGGCAGAGCGGTTTTACCGGGATCGAGGCCACACTGCTACTCAACACCGGTGACATCTATTTGCGCAATCACAGCTATACCTTGGCTGAGCGTTGGTCACGTCAGGCATTGGTCAAGAACAAGGAAGCGGGTGATCAGGTTGGCGTGGCGATTGCGCATGGCAACATTGGCATTGCGCTGATGGGACAAGGGAAAATTGCCGAAGGCGTGGCGCAGGCGCGCGCTGGGATCAAGATCAGCCACGACAACGAGGCCACCTCCGATGAAGAAGACCAGTTGGCGGAATTGGGAAGAATGTACGAGCAGGCAGGCATGTACCGCGAGGCGGTCGCGACGATTCGTGAGCAGCAGCAACTCAGCGATCAGTTGTTTCGGGTGGCACGCGAGCGCGCGGTCGCGTCCTTGCAGGAGCAGTTTGATGCGGCGCAGCGGCAGAAGCAAATCGAACTTCTGGCGCGCGAAAACTCGCTCAAGGATGCCGAAATTCGCAACCACAGCCTGCAGCAAATAGTCTCGTTGCTGGCGACCCTTGTTGCCATCATGGCTGGAGCGTTCCTCTTCCTGATGTACCGCCGCGTTCGCCACACCAACCAGCGACTGGTGGAGGTGAATCAGCAACTGGAGTTTCATTCGGTGCGCGATCCGCTGACTGGCCTCTACAACCGGCGCTCATTTCTTGAACTGATGAAACGCCGACCCTCTGCCAGTGTGGGCGAGCGGCGAGAAGACCTGCTCGAATTTCCAGATGGACTGATGATTCTGGACATTGACCATTTCAAGCCGATTAACGACTCATTGGGCCATGCGGTTGGCGATGCCGTGCTGGTCGAGGTGGCAAGGCGTCTGCGTGCGACGGTGCGTGATTCGGACATGGTGATGCGCTGGGGCGGTGAAGAGTTTCTGGTGTTCTCACCCAAAACCAACGCCTCGCAGTTGAAGGGTCTGGCCGAACGGCTCCTCCATGCGGTGGGGGAAAAGCCGGTGGTGGTGGGCAGCCAAACGATCCCGGTCACTGTGACCGGTGGGTTCCTGTCATTGCCGTTTTCAGGGTTGACCGAAGTTGAGTGCAGCTGGGAAAAGGCGATGCAGATTGCTGACCTGGCCTTGTACCTTGGGAAGGTGCATGGGCGCAATCGCGCCTACGGGCTGACGCGGTTGCTGGCCCCCTTTGCACAGGCGATGCCGGTACTCGAGCATGATCTGGCGGCGGCTCTGCAAGCCAATCTGGTGGAATTGATTGAAGTGGTCGGGCCGACTCCGTCGGTAAACCTTGCGTCGCCGACCCACATCTGAGCCACTGCGCTGTTGCCTGTACCCGCTCGGTCAGGGGCACAGGGGCCTTGGATAGGGATCACAGTACTGCGAGCATTCGACACTTTCGAGTTGATTTTGCAAATAAAAATATAAATTAACTCAAATTAGTACCATTAAAATGCAAAAAGTGATAATATTTATCACAGAAGAGCATTTCACTACTCTTCGGTATTTGAGACGCCATGTTGTACAGGACCTTGCCTGTTTCTGAGTTGCGCCAGCTTGCGGAGTTTGGCGTTCTGGGTAGGCCTGACTGTGAAGCGCAGTTCACGCTGGGACAGAGATATGCCCGAGGCATCGGGGTTCACAAAAATGAGGAAGAGGCGGCCAGGTGGTTTTCGAAAGCCGCCGACATGCGACACCAGAAGGCGCAACGGTATCTGGCGTTTGCGTTTTTGCACGGCCGAGGAGTGAAGAAGGACGAACAAGAAGGACTGCGAAGACTTCGCCTCGCCGCAAAGTCGGGTGACGCACCATCGCAGCGGCAAATGGGGTTCCATTTTGCTACCGGCACCGGTGTTGGTTTAGATGCTGGCGAAGGCATGCGCTGGTTCTTAATGGCCGCAGAGCAGGGTGACTATCTTGCACAGTACAACGTCGCCATTGCATATGCAAATGGGAGTGGCGTGGCAAAAGATCCATCGGTGGCGTTGCACTGGTACGAACTTGCTGCCACTCAGGGAATGCCAGAGGCACAGTGCGCCCTAGGTCTGGCGTACGAGCACGGTCTTGGTGCCCCGGTGGACTATGAAAAAAGCGCCTATTGGAATCGGCTTGCAGCAGACAAGAACTACGCCGAAGCCTGCAGCAACTTGGGGTGGCTGTACGAAAACGGTCTGGGTGTTACTCAGGATCTGGAGCACGCTCGCAGGCTTTACGAATTGGCAGCGCGCCAGGAGTATTCAGAAGCCAAGATGCGCCTTAGCAAGTTGCGTGAACGCCACAGCACCGAGCCACCCGTATCGGATCAACATGTAAACACGGATGAATCCATCAAGTCCTACATCGATGCGGCATTTGATGGACTGATCGGGCTTGAGGTGGTGCGCCAGGAGGTTTTCCGACAGGCCAGCTATATCCACATACAAAAGCTTCGCGCTCAACAGGGGCTGCGCGTGCCCCGTTGGCCGTCGCGGCATCTGGTGTTCCTTGGCAATCCCGGCACAGGCAAGACAACCATAGCCAGAATCTTTGCCGGACTCTACAAGCGTCTGGGAATCCTGAAAACCGACAAGGTGGTTGAGACTGACCGCGCCGGTCTGGTTGCGCCGTATATTGGACAGACGGCACTTAAAACCAAGGCCGTGGTCGAGAGCGCGCTGGGTGGAGTTCTGTTTATTGACGAGGCCTATGCGTTGGCCCGGGCGGGACCACAGGACTTCGGCAAAGAGGCAATTGAAACGCTGCTGAAGATGATGGAAGACCATCGCGACGACCTGGTGGTCATCGTCGCGGGCTATACGGCAGAGATGGAAGCATTCATTGAATCCAATCCTGGCTTGGCATCGCGCTTGAACCGCTACGTTCACTTTCCCGACTACTCACCCGCGGAATTGCTCGACATATTGCTCAATTTTTGCTCAGCACATTCCTATGAATTGAAAAAGGAAACCCACGCCGGATTGCTTAAGGTGTTTGCCCGCGAAATCCTGGTTCAGCGTGAGCGGTTTGGCAACGCGCGCTATGCGCGAAACCTGTTTGAGAAAATCATCGAGGCGCAGGCTCAGCGCGTATTCGCTCTGCAAAGTCCTTCGATACCGGACTTGCAATTGATCCTTGCCGAAGACGTGGAAGCCGGGCTGGGAGAGGCCTTGCCAGGAGCCGGCGGCTCGGTCGGCAGTTACGAAGAAGTGCTCGCAAAGCTCAATCAACTGGTGGGCCTTGAACGCGTGAAGAAGCAGGTTCAAAGGCTGTTCGACTTTGTTCACATTCAGCACAAACGTGAAATGGCAGGCAACAAAATAGCCAAGGGCTTCTCGCAACATTTGATTTTTACTGGCAACCCGGGAACTGGCAAGACAGCGGTTGCACGCATCGTTGCCGATCTCTATTACAGCCTGGGCATCATTGCCTCCAACCGTGTGATTGAAGTAGATCGCTCGGGTCTTGTCGCTGGATATGTAGGCCAGTCAGCGATTAAGACACAAGAGGTCTTGCAGTCGGCGTTAGGGGGAGTTCTCTTCATAGATGAGGCATACGCGCTCTCATCGACGGGTGGCGAGAGTGATTTTGGAGGGGAGGTCATTGACACTCTGTTGAAGGCGATGGAGGACCACCGCGATGAGTTGGTGATTATCGTGGCCGGTTACGCACAGCCCATGACCAAGTTCATTGACAGCAACCCGGGACTTCGCTCACGCTTCAATCACACGATTGAATTTGACGACTATGTGCCCCAGGAACTTCTGAGAATCTTTGATTCGTTCTGCAAGGAGTCCGAGTATGTTCTGTTCGAGTCTGACCGGGCGTTTCTGCTTGAGCGGTTCAACGCTCTATTCCAGGCCGGCCGGACCAATGCAAACGGTCGCCTGGTACGCAATATCTTCGAGCGCAGCATTGAAGTGCAGTCGGGCCGTGTCTCGAACCTGGGTTCGTGGAATGACTCGGACTTGAATGTTCTGACCCGAGTCGACTTCTCAACTGCCATCGACGAAGTTTTGGTGGAGCAATTTGGCTTTGCTGATTCAGTCGATCAAGTCTTTGACGGCGGAAATGAGTCAGATTCAATGCAGTTCAGGCAGCTAACAAGGCGCACCCAAGAAGTGCCCGCCCACAACATCGCCTGTCAATTGTCTCAATAGTCAGCAATCCGGAAATTCACTCCCGATTCGGGGAAGCTGTTTTTCGGAATTGGCGCTAACATATGGGTATTCATACAGTAATTCCGCATGTATGGAGCCTGTTGAATATTTCCCGATTGTTCAATTACTCGTTACGCCCATTGTTGTGCCCCACTCTAAGCGATCTTCCCTGTTACCCGGTTTGCCGGCAGCGGTCTGGCGTGCCAACAACCTGGCAACTTCAGTGGGCGCCAGGGTTCCCACTGGCGACGCCGCGCTCGATGCGCAATTGCCCGGCGGCGGCTGGCCGCTGGGCGCCTTGACTGAAATTCTGCAATCGCCAGGCGTGCACGGCGAGTGGAATCTGCTGCTGTCGGCGCTGGTGCGCTGTGGCTCGGCTGACGTGGTGCTGGTGGAACCGCCCCAGATACCGTTTAGCCCGGCGCTGGCGGCTCGGGGACTCGATGCCAGGCGTTTGCTGTGGGTGCGGGCTTCAAGTGCGTCCCAGCGTCTGTGGGCGGCCGAGCAGGCGCTGCGCTGCGCCGGGGTCGATGCCGTGCTGGCCTGGTTTCCGCAGGTGGGTTCAAGCCAACTGCGTCGTCTTCATATGGCGGCCGCAGAGTTCAACAAGCTGCTGTTTGTCATGCGCACAGCCTCTGCCGGCAACGAGTCATCCCCTGCCATCCTGCGTTTGCTGCTGGAGCCGGGGCTGACCCTCGGGGCCGCGACCCTGCAGGTGCACATACTTAAACGCCGAGGCCCACCTTTGTCCCAGCCCATTGTCTTGCAGGCGTGCGCGCCTGTGTTGGCGCGATTGCTGGCAGCGGCGCAGCCGGTCGTTCGGGAAGGTCCGTATGTACTGGATCGCGCTGCAGCCCTCGTCTGACGCAACCTGTTCGGGCGATGTGCTGGTTGATGCCCACACGGCACTGGCCTGGTGGGCGCTGCAGTTCACCCCGCTGGTGGCACGGGTCCAGGACGCGCTGCTGCTGGAGGTGTCAGGCAGCGAGCGGCTGTTTGGCGGAAGGGCTGCCCTGGTCGATCATATTTACATGAAAAAAAAGCCGGTAGCCCCCGTGGAGTGTGCGCATGGAGCTACATCTTTGATAGCGCTTGGACGCTTGTGGAGCGACTCCAAAAACTTGTTTCCTGATGCTTTGCCGGTGCACAACCTGCTTGCGGCACGTCCCTGGTTGCCTACGCTGACGCGGCTGGGATGCACCACCTGGGGCCAACTGCGTGCCTTGCCCCGTTCCGGGCTGGTGCGGCGTTTTGGCGCGGAACTGGTTGACGCACTGGACCGCGCCTATGGAATGCAGCCCGAGCTCTATCCCTGGCTGAAAATGCCGGAAAGCTTTGACGCTTCTCTGGAGTTGTCTGCCAGCGTGGAGTTGGCACCAGCGCTGTTGTTTGCTGCACGCCGATTGCTGGCCCAGTTGCAGGTGTGGCTGCGGGCACGCCAGCACGGGGTACTTGCCCTCGAGTTGTTGTGGGAGCTTGACGCCAGGCGCTCCAACGCATTGCAGGTCGATGCCCACCACCGTGGCGGCTCTTTTGGGCAACTGCTGTTGTGTACGGCACAGCCTACGCAGGACATGCAGCATTTGCAGCGCTTGCTGGCCGAGCAACTGGCGCGCGTGACGCTGCCTGCGCCCGTGTTGCAGCTGCGCCTGCGCAGCGTGCAGACGCAGCCGATGCCCGGAGAAAGCCGCAGCCTCCTGCCCCAGGACCTCCGCGCCGGTGACGAGCTGCACCAGTTGCTGGAGCGCCTGAGCGCACGTCTGGGGCCGCAACAGGTGCAGCGTGCCACCCTGGCAGCAGACCACCGGCCCGAGCGCATGCAGCGCTGGCACGCAGCCACTGAAAACGCTACCAAATCAGGAGCTGCTTACGCAATACTGTCGGGCGCCGCAGCCCGAAACGGCTTTCAACTGGCAAGCCCCTGCGGGCTCTACCCGACCTGGTTGCTGGCAGAGCCCCGGCGTCTGCTGGTGCAGCATGACATGGTGCAGTACCAGGGTAGTCTGGATCTGCTGGCCGGCCCGCAGCGACTGGAGTCGGGCTGGCTTGAAGGCCATGCCGATTGCGCGCTGCGGGACTACTTTGTGGCGCGCAGTCCCGGGGCGGGTTTGGTGTGGGTATTTCGCGAGCGCTTGAAAACCGTGGGGGAAGGTCGCGCGCCGCTCTGGTATCTGCACGGGCTGTTTGCCTGAACCCGCAACTCCAGCAAGGGGTTCAGGACGGGCTGGGGTAGCGGTGGATCTCGATGGTGGAGTGCACGATCTCTTCGTGTTGCGCCAGTTGTGTGCGTACCTGCTGCGCTGTCAGTTGCGGGTCCTGGGTCACCAGCGTGAGTGCACAGGAGTAGGTTTGCTGGCCCACGCGCCAGACGTGCAGGTCGGTGATGCGGGTCTCCCGGCCCTGCACAGTGCAAGCCACCACCTCCCGGATCTCATCAACCACCGGGTGGTCCATCTCGCGGTCGAGCAGCACCTTGCTGGTCTCCTGAATCAGGTTTTTGGACCACACCGCCACCAGCACTGCGCCCACCACCCCCATCACCGGGTCCAGCCACGACCAGCCATAGATCCAGCCCCCCACCAGGGCCACGATTGCCAGCACCGACGTGGCGGCATCCGCAATCACATGCACGTAGGCTGACTTCAGGTTCAGGTCGTGGCGGTGATCGTGATGACCATGGTCGTGTTCGCCATGCGCGTGGCCGTGTCCATGGCCATGACCGTGGTCATGCGCGTTGCCCAGAATCAGCGCACAGACCAGGTTCACCGCCAGGCCCAGCACGGCGATGACAATGGCTTCCTGGTAATGGATGGCCTGAGGCGAGAACAGCCGTTCCACCGAGCCCACCACCATCAGCGTGGCTACCCCCAGCAAAAAAATGGCACTGGCAAAGCCGGCCAGGATCTCAATCTTCCAGGTGCCAAAGGCAAAGCGCGGGTCGTGCGCGTAGCGCCGCGCGGCGGCGTAAGCAAAGGCGCTCAGGCCAATGGCTACGGCGTGCGAGCTCATGTGCCAGCCATCGGCGAGCAGGGCCATGGAGTTGAACCACCAGCCCGCCACGATTTCCACCACCATGGTCAGCGCCGTGATCCACATCACCAACCGCGTGCCGCGCTCGGCCGAGCGGCTGCCTTCGTCAAACACATGGTTGTGAATCCAGTGGGTGAGTGGGTCATTGCGCATTCAGAACCCCAGACTCTTTCCGGCTCCGGCCAGTGTGGCCAGGCCCAGCAGCGCGAAAATGCCTGCGGCAATGCTGTGCACCAGTTTCATTGGAATTCTGGAAGCAAACCGGTCGCCCACAAAGACCGCCGGCACATCGGCAATCAGCATCCCCAGTGTGGTGCCAGCCACCACCACCCAGGGGTTGGGGAATTGGGCCGCCATGGCCACCGTGGCAATCTGGGTCTTGTCGCCCATCTCGGCCAGAAAGAAGGTAATGAGCGTTGCGCCAAACACGCCGAACTGTTGTGCCACCTGGGTTTCCTCCTCTTCGATCTTGTCCGGGATCAGCGTCCAGACGGCCATGGCAATGAAAGACAGGCCCAGCACCCAGCGCAGCACTTCGGGCGTGATGGCCGACGTAATCCAGGCCCCCAGCGCTCCGGCCAGTCCATGGTTGAAGACGGTGGCCAGAAAGATGCCCGCAATGATGGGCAGCGGCTTCTTGAACCGGGCCGCCAGAATAAAGGCGAGCAACTGGGTCTTGTCGCCGATTTCGGCCAGGGCCACCACTCCGGTGGAAATGAGAAACGCTTCCATGAAAGGGATTGGATCCTGTGCGAAAGAAAGGCTTGAGCTTACCCTAGCATTGCCCTCGGAGCCCGGGCGGCAGAGCGCTCTGCTTCGTGTCCCCCGGCCTACGGCCTCCTCCTTTACCTTCGCAGCGCGCTCTGCCGCCCAGGCTCCTCAGGTGATGCGCCATCCCTGGGGCAGCAGCGTGGAGTAGCCCAGGCGCTTGAGCGTCTCCAGCAACAGTGTGCTGCACAGTCCCACGGCGAGCGCCATGCCCAGCAACGCCAGCGACAAAGCTTCAAAGTGAAACAGCGCGCGCAGCACCGGAATACACAGTGCAGCCGCCAGCAAAGCGATAGTGGCTAGCAAGACGCGCACCAGTGCCGGGTTGGGCCGCAGCAGGGTACGCAGCGAAGAGGCGCCGAAGGACCGGTTCACCGCAATCAGCCCGAAGTTGGCCAGCACCAGCGCAGCAAAGGTGGTGGCACGGGCCTGAGACTCGGGAATAGACTGACCCAGTAATGTGACAAACAGCAGCCCGGTGCAAACCAGGATGGCCCCGCCCTGTGCCAGACTCCAGCCCATCAGGCTGTTGCTAAACAAGGGGGCCTGTGGGTCGCGCGGCGGGCGCTCCATGATGTCGCGCTCCTCTTTCTCCGCCTCAAATACAAACGATCCGACCGGGTCGATGACCAGTTCCAAAAACGCAATGTGTACCGGCATGAATATCACGGGCAACCCGAACAACAGCGGCAACAGCGACAAACCGGCAATCGGCACATGCACAGCAAGCACAAACGCCATGGCCTTGCGCAGGTTGTCGTATATGCGCCGCCCCAACCGGATGGCACGTACGATGGAACTGAAGTCATCATCGAGCAGCACCAGCGCCGAAGCTTCGCGTGCCACATGCGTGCCGCGCAGTCCCATCGCAATGCCAATATGTGCGGCTTTCAGTGAGGGTGCGTCGTTGACCCCATCGCCCGTCATTGCCACCACTTCACCACGGCCTTTGAGCGCGTTGACGATTCGTAGTTTTTGCTCCGGTAACACGCGGGCAAAGACGGTGGTCTGTTGCACGCGTTCCTGCAGCGCTGCATCACTCAGCGTGGCAATTTCGGCCCCGGTCAGAACGCCACCGCTGGGGTCCAGCCCCGCCTGTGCCGCCACGGCCTGTGCCGTGGTTGCGAAATCCCCAGTCACCATGGCCACTGCAATCCCCGCTGTGCGGCACTCGCCAATGGCCTGTGTGACCCCCGGACGCAGCGGGTCGGTCAGTGCAATCAAGCCCAGGAAAGCGAAGTCAAAATCATGCTGTTGCTGCGGCCAGGCGTGGGTCTCAAACCTTGCGCGGGCCACACCCAGCACCCGCAGTCCCCGCTGCGCCATATCCTGTGCGGTGTCGAGCAACCTGCTGCGCTGCGCTGCGTCGAGGTGGCACAAATCCGCTATTGCTTCGGGCGCACCCTTGACCGCCACCACATGGGTTTCCTGCTCGGCAGGAACTTCCCATACATGCGACATGGCCAGCATCTGGTTGCTCAGGCTGTACTCGCGAATCAGTTCCCATTGCGGGTGCCGCCCCTGCGAGGGAAGATGCGAGTACCCCAGGGCATGGATGGCTTTTTCCATCGGATCGATGGCATCGATCTCGCTCGCCAGAATGCCCGTATCGAGCACTTCAAAAAAGTCGTCAGGCAACGCTCCGGCCTCAACTTTCCAGCACAGCATGCCGTCCGGTGTTGCAAGTCCAAGCTCGACCACCGTCATGTGGTTCTGTGTCAGCGTCCCGGTCTTGTCGGTGCACAGCACGGTGGCAGAACCCAGGGTTTCGATGGTGGCAGAGCGCCTCGCCAGCAGGTGCTGATGCGCCATGCGCCAGGCCCCCATGGTCATGAACACGGTCAGAATCAGCAGAAACTCCTGCGGCAGCATCGACATGGCCAGTGTGATTCCGGCCAGCACACCGCCCAGCCAGTCGTGGCGCAGCGCTCCATAGAGCGCGATGACCGATATGCTGAGCAGCAGGCCCACGATGGAAAACACGCGCACCAGACGTCGGGTTTCGAGGTGCAGCGGGGTTGGCGGAGTCTGCACTGCATTGAGGGTGGTGCCAATGCGACCAATCTCGCTGCGCGGGCCCGTGGCCATGACCCGTGCCAAACCCTGTCCACCCACCACCACGGTGGCAGCAAACACAAACGGCAGACCGTCGCCGCCCGGGCGTACGATGGGTACCTCGCCTGTATCAGCCACCTTGCGCACCGGGATGGCTTCACCCGTGAGCAGCGACTCGTCGGTGAGCAGGTCATGCGCCTGCAGCACTTGGGCATCTGCGGCGACGCGCTCACCTTCACTCAGCACCAACAGGTCGCCGCAGACCACGTCGCTGCCAAGAATCGTGACCGTCTGGCCACCACGAACGACGGTTGCACGGGGACTGGTCATTTCGCGCAGTGCTTCAAGCACACGCTCGGTACGCTGCTCCTGCACCAGCGTAATGGACATGATCACCAGCACAAAGCCAAGCAGCATCAATGCCTCGCCCCGGTCGCCCAGCAACAGGTACACCGCGGCGGCGGCTACCAGCAACTCGAACATCGGCTCACGCACGATCTCCAGCGCGATGTGGCGCCAGGTGCGACTTTGGGTTTGCGGCAACGCGTTTGGTCCATCTTCACGAAGACGCTGCGCCGCTTGCGTCTGGGTCAGCCCAGAAAAGCCGGAAGTGTTGCCAGGGTCGCTCATGGGACCCATATTACGCGCCGTTGTGGCACCTGAACAGCACGTTTCAGTGACAGAATGATGCCGTGTCCGGCACCATGCAACCACCCCCAGCGCAAGCACGCAACCCGCTGCACGGCATCACGCTGGAGCGCATGGTGACGGAATTGGCGCAGCACTACGGCTGGGAAGACCTGGGCCAGCGCATTGCGGTACGTTGTTTTACCCATGACCCCAGCGTGGCCTCGAGCCTGAAGTTTCTGCGCCGGACACCCTGGGCGCGCGAGAAGGTGGAAGGTCTGTACCTGTTTATGTTGCGTGAAATTCGGCGTCGACAGTGAGCAAAATGCTATTTTATTGGTAGCTGCCTGCGCATATTCCGCGAGCGTTACAGGCATTTTCCACCCAAAGCCTAGTCTTTAAAGTACCAGTAACCGGCATTCACCCACTGCGTCAGGGCGCGGACAAAGTCGGGTTGTTTGATCGCGCTGCGCAGCAGCGTGGTGGTGAGCACGTCGTGGTCGCACAGGGCCTTGATGCCTGCCTTGGCATTGGCCCCGAAGGCGTGGCGTTCGCCGTCGACGTAGCACACGCCTTGCTTTAGTGTGGTGTCCAGATAAAAGCAGCGCAGACCGCCGGTGCGCACCAGGGGCTGCGTCTTGAGGTTGACCAGCAGATCGGCAGCGTCCATCGGTTCGTCGAGTTCCTGCAGGTCAAGCTGGCATTTGGTTCGGGACAGAAAACTGCCGGCAAAGTCGGCCACCAGGGCATCGTCGTCCAGCAGCGACTGCAGTTGCGCCCTGATGCGCGCGAAGTCGCTGGCGTTGATGTGGCCCTGGTGCTGGGCGATGGGTCGCTTGGGGTCGCTGAAAAGGGTGCTGCCACGCTCCTTGTCGATCACGTAGTCGGCAAAGCCGCTGAGCATGTCGCATGCGGACTTGCCCCGAAAGCCCACCGAATAGCTCAGCGAGGTTTCCAGCGACACACCGTCGTGTGGAAAGCCCGGCGGGATATAGAGGATGTCGCCCGGAAGCAGTTCCACGTCGATGATGGCCTCGAAGGGGTCCACGTGCAGCAGCGCGGCGTGCGCAGCAAACTGGCGGTGTTCACCTCGGTCGCCCACGCGCCACTGGCGTCGCCCCGAGCCCTGGCAGATGAACACGTCGTACAGGTCAATGTGCGGACCGACACCGCCGCCCGGGCGGGAGTAGCTGATCATCACATCGTCGAGCCGCCACTTCGGGATGAACGCAAAGGGCGGCACCAGTTGCGCCACCCCGGGCGACCAGTGGTTGACGGCCTGCACGATCAGCGACCAGCCATTTTTGCCCAGATGGTCGTAGGACTCAAACGGACCATTCTCGGCCTGCCATTTGCCGCGCTTTTTGTAGACCAGGCGCGAGTCGATGTCTTCCTCGCAGGCCAGGCCGGCCAGTTCTTCGGGGCTGATCAGGTCTTTGAAATCTTTAAAGCCCTGGCGCAGAACCACCGGCTTTTGCTGCCAGTAGTGCTGCATGAAGTGTTCAATGGAGAAATCGGAAAGCGTGAGCTCGAGCATAGGTGACCCTTGGCGCTGCTTGGGCGCAACGCATGCGGCAATGGTAATCCACGCCGGTTGCGGACCGCCCCTGACCCTGACTACACTTGCATGCAAAGGAGCGCCGACATGATTACCCTGTATCAGTTTGAACCCGCCCTGGGCCTGCCCAACGCCAGCCCGTTTTGCATGAAGGTGGAAAACTACCTGCGCATGGCGAAGTTGCCCTACCAGGCACCGCTGGTGTCTCTGTTTGACTTTGGCAAGGCCCCCAAGGGCAAGATGCCCTATATCGACGACGACGGCAAAGTGGTGGCCGATTCGAGTTTCATCATCGAGTACCTCAAGCAGACCCATGGCGACCCGCTCGATGGCTGGCTCAGCCCTGTGCAACGTGCGCAGGCGCTGGCGTTGCAGCGTCTTATGGAAGAAGACCTGTACTGGGCGGTGGTGCACACCCGCTGGATCGACCCGGTGGGCTGGGAACTCACACGCGAGGCGTTTTTCGGCAAGCTGCCGGTGCCACTGAAATGGGTGGTCGCGCCGCTGGCGCGCCGGGGCATGGGCAAGCAGTTGCATGGCCACGGCATGGGCCGCCACAGCGCACAGGAGATTGCCGCCATTGGCGCGCGCGACATCACGGCGCTGGCCGACTTTCTGGACGACAAGCCCTATTTCATGGGCGACGCGCCCTGTTCGCTGGACGCCATTGCCTACGCGTTTCTGGCCAATCTGGTCTGGGTCCCGCTGGAGTCGGCGCTGAAGCGCCATGCCCTGCAATACCCGCAGTTGCTGGCCTATTGCGAGCGCATGCGGGAGCGCTATTACGGCTAGCGCAAGCGCAGGGCCACCTGGATCGTCGGGAGCTGTTTCAGGTCATGTGCCGACCGATGATTTCCGTTCTTGAACTGGCATCACCGGGGTGCCACCCGAACGTATACGGAATCCAGATGAATGTCGTGACCACCAGAGGCAGCAATGCAATGGCCACGACGCGAAGGTATATTCCGATGAAGGTCTTGAGAGAATGATCCATTGCCTACTCCAACTGGTTGCTGTCACGGGGTCATGATAGGAATGCATTCTTAAAATTTTCTGATCTCACTACCAGACCCTTAGGTAGCGCCTGTTCCCCGGACCCTTTAGCGGACCGAATGTGCGTCAACACACGGTGTCGTGATTGGGCTATGGTTGGCGCACCGTGTTCAGCGCCTCTGTGAACTCATCGTCAGCGCAACCAGACAGCATCCAGGGAGATGCCACCCCATGGATCGGGTTCGGTGGAAAACTTTCCACGCGAGAGCAGGGTCTGGTCGCGCGCTTTGGCGTACGGATGCACTGCCGTACCACCCTCCTTCAGTTGCTCGGCATCGAGGGCATCATCGTGCAGCGTCAGGAAAATTCGGTGTGGATCACTGCGCAAACTCAGCCCGACCCGGCCCACCGCTTCGCATTCTGCAAGTACGCCGAATGCACTCTCTACCACCCGAAAAATAATGACCCGCAGTGAGTCGGGAATGTCCGTCTCGATCAGGTCGAACGAGGTTTCGAGCCCAATGTGTTGATACTTTTCTCCAAATTCGCGACACATTGCACGCAAAGCCGAAATCAATCCCAGGTCGTTGAGGATCGGGGGGTGCAGGCCCACAGCGACCGAGCGCACTTCGCGGGTTGCCGCCTGCAGTGGACGAATGATCCCTTCCAGCATGGGCAATACCTTTCCGTTATCTGCGTTGCACGCGTGGGATGCGTTTTCGATGGCAAAGGTAACTGCCGCCAGCGTCTGCGCGACACGTTCGTGCAGTTCAAAAGCGATGTGCTGCTTCTCGTTTTCCTGGGTGTTGAGCATGCGTGCGGAAAGGGCGCCAATCAGCTCGGAGTGCTCGCGCAAATCCGCTTCAGCGCGCTTGCGTTCGGTAATGTCGCGCAGGAAGACAAAGCACTGGCCCTCGCCATTATCGCGATAGCTTGCACTGGCTTCCACATGCCATAGCGATCCATCCTTGCGCCGATGCATTGATTCAAACTGACCGCTGCCTGTAGAGATGATTTGCTGCATGGACGCCTCGGTCGCCGCTGCGGTTTCTGGTGCCTCCAGATCGGTAAGCCGCATACCGAGCAGTTCCCCACGCGTGTAACCGGACTGACGCATATACCTGGTGTTCACCTCGCGCAGTCTGCCATTCACATCAACAATGCAGAATCCATCGAGTGTGGTTGCCAGGATGTGGCGATGCGCTTCGTCGCTTTCTCGGAGTGCCTGCTCGGCCAATTCGCGCTCGGAAATGTGCCTGGTCAAGGGGCGAAAGACGAAATAGAACAGGACGGGGGCAACCATGAGGGAGAGCAGGGTCGAATCGAGCAGTGCGTCTCTCCACCCGGTAACACGCGGAAACATATCGAGAAACAACATGACCATCGTCTCGCCGACGAAAATGGAGCACGCCAGAATGACAAAAAGGCGCCCGGGCGATTGCGCTACGGTTGGTCTGACAGTCATTGATGAGTGGCCTTCGAAGCGCGAAGAGTTGTCCATTGACGATGATTCAGTAAGCCCATCGGTACTCGGTAGCCAGCAATTCTGTCACACCAGTCGCCTGGGAAGGCGAGGCACTCGGGTCCGAGCGTCCGCAACGGGTCCGGTTGGCCGAAAATCTCCGCAGGCGCTGTCACGCAAGCCTTCGTAGGCAGGGGCTGCGGCGCTATACTGGTGTTTTAACCAGTATGACTAGCCACCCATGGCAGAGCCTGTCTACGCCGAACTGCATTGCCTCTCCAGTTTCAGTTTCCAGCGCGGTGCGTCGCAGCCGGAGGAACTGGTGGCGCGCGCGGTCAAGCTCGGCTACCACGCACTTGCGATCACCGACGAATGTTCGGTCGCCGGCGTGGTGCGTGCGCACCAGGAGGCCAAGGCTTGCGGCCTGAAACTGCTGCTGGGGGCCGAGTTTTGGGTGGACGAGGGCTTCACGGTGGTAGTGCTGGCCCACCATCTGCAAGGCTGGGGCAACCTGTGTGAGTTCATTACCGCGGCACGGCGCGCTGCACCCAAGGGCAGCTACCGGCTAGGGTGGACGGGGCCGCAGAACCAGCAACTTTGGGCACGCCTGCTCGGGTGCGAACTGCTTTTGGTTTTTCCAGTTGCTATCACTATGGAAGCGGCCTGCGCTGTATCTACGAGGGCTAGAGACCTATTTGGCATCCATTTGTGGTTGGCCGTGGCATTGCAGCTGGGTCTGGACGATGCCTTGAAGAGCTGCCGATTGCAACAAATCTCCCAACTCACCGGCGTGCCGCTGGTAGCGGCAGGGGATGTGCGCATGCATGTGCGCTCACGCAAACCCCTGCACGATGTGCTCACCGCGGTGCGCCTGGGCCAACCCGTCTCTGCGTGCGGTTTTGCCTTGCAGCCCAACGCCGAGTCGCATCTGCGCTCACGCGACCGGCTGGCAGCACTGTATCCACCGGCGTGGCTGGCGAACACGCTGGTGGTGGCCGACCGATGCACCTTTGTGCTCGATGAACTGCGCTACCACTATCCGCTGGAGTCGGTCCTGCCCGGCATGACACCGGCACAGACCCTGCGCCACTACTGCCAGGCGGGCGGCTCGGAGCGCTATCCGCAAGGGATTCCCTCAGCGGTGTGCAAGACGTTGGGCAAAGAGCTCGATCTGATTGCCGAACTGGCCTATGAGATGTATTTCCTCACGGTGCACGACATCGTGCGTTTTGCGCGCAGTCAGGGCATTCTGTGCCAGGGCAGGGGATCGGCCGCCAATTCGGTGGTGTGCTACTGCCTGCACATCACCGAGGTCAACCCGGTAGGGGGGCACCTGATGTTTGAGCGCTTCATCAGCCGCGAGCGCAACGAGCCTCCCGATATTGATGTCGACTTCGAGCACCAGCGCCGCGAGGAAGTGATTCAGTACATCTACCAGAAATATGGCCGTGAACGTGCCGCCATAGCAGCCACTGTCATCAGCTACCGCCCGCGCAGCGCCTTGCGCGATGTGGGGCGGGCGCTGGAAATACCAGAGCGGCTGATCACGGCGATGGCCAGGGAACACCCGGGCATGTACAGCCGCGAGATCCTGGGCCAGCGCCTGGCCTGTGCGCTGGAGCGACTGGGGCCCGACTTTCATGCGCCAGCGCCGCTACGCCTGCAGCAGTGGCTGGGTTTGAGCACGGAGTTGCAGCGTTTTCCGCGCCACCTGAGCCAGCATGTGGGCGGCTTTGTTCTCACGCAGGGGTTCTTGACCCGGCTGGTTCCTGTCGAAAACGCCGCCATGCCCGAGCGCTCCATCATTCAGTGGGACAAGGACGACCTGGACGCGGTGGGACTGATGAAGGTCGATGTGCTGGCGCTGGGCATGCTCAGCGCGATTCGCCGTTGCCTGGCGCTGGTGACACAGCTGCGCGGTCTGGGCGCACCGATGCGCATGCAAGACATTCCCCGCGAAGACCCGGCCACCTACGCCATGATTTGCCAGGCCGATACGGTAGGCGTGTTCCAGATCGAGAGCCGTGCCCAGATGAGCATGCTGCCCCGGCTCAGGCCCCGTTGCTTCTACGACCTGGTGGTGCAGGTGGCCATTGTGCGTCCGGGGCCGATCCAAGGCGGCATGGTGCATCCCTACCTGCATGCGCGCAAGGACCGTGCAAACGTGAAGTATCCTGGCCCGGCCCTGGAGCAGGCGCTGGAGCGCACCCTGGGGGTTCCGATCTTTCAGGAGCAGGTGATGCAGATTGCCGTGCTGGCGGCCGGCTTTACCCCGGGCGAGGCCGATGCCTTGCGCCGCTCCATGGCGGCCTGGAAGCGCAGTGGCGGGGTTCATAAATTTCGGTCCCGCTTTCTGACTGGCATGGAGAAGAACGGCTATGCGCCGGAGTTTGCCCAGGCCATCTTCAAGCAGATGGAGGGCTTTGGCGAGTACGGCTTTCCGGAGAGCCATGCTGCCAGTTTTGCCCTGCTGGTGTACCTGAGCTGCTGGCTCAAATGGCACGAGCCTGCGTGCTTTCTGGCGGCCATGCTCAACAGCCAGCCGCTGGGGTTTTACGGTCCTGCGCAACTGGTACAGGATGCACGTCGCCACGGTGTGGAGGTGCATCCGACCGATGTGTCCCTCAGCGATTGGGATTGCACGTTAGAGCAAAACGGGGCAGTCCGCCTGGGTCTTCGCCTGGTCTCCGGCCTGCGCCAGGAGGTTGCCCACCGCATCGCTGCCGAACGCAGCAAAGCGCCATTTCAAAGCACCCAGGACCTTGCCCTGCGCGGCATGCTCAACGCAGCCGACTTGCAAACGCTGGCAAGTGCCGATGCCCTGCAGTCTTTGAGCGGCCACCGCCGCCAGCAGGTGTGGGATGCCTCGGCGCTCAAGCCCGCACCTGAACTCCTTCAAGGCGTCCCCATCGACGAAGCCCCGCTTACGTTCCATCCCGCCAGAGAAGGCGAGGAGGTCACCTTCGACTACTCCGCACTTGGGCTGACTTTGCGCTCGCATCCCTTGCTGCTGTTGCGTGAGCAGCTATCAAAACAGAAGCTGCTCACGGCCGAGCAGATGCGCCACTACCCCAGCGGCAGACTGGTGCGAGCCTGCGGCATCGTCACCATGCGACAGCGCCCCCAAACTGCCAAGGGGGTGGTTTTTGTCACACTGGAGGACGAAACTGGCAGCGTGAATGTGATTGTGTGGAAGTCCGTGAAAGAGCATTTCCGCCAGGAGGTGTACCAGTCGCGCCTGCTGGCGGTGTATGGGGTGTGGCAGCGCGATCACGATAGTGGCGGCGAGGTGCGCCATGTTATTGCCAAGCGACTGGTGGACCTGACGCATCTTCTGGGTGAACTGGCAACGACGAGCCGGGATTTCCACTAGCGATTCTGGGGTGATCGCCGCATGCTGAGCATGTTTTCCATTGCCCGCCCATAATGCCTCGCATGTCAATCAAACACACCCTTGCTTCGTGGTCCATGGGCTTTTTTCTGGCCACTGGGCTGGGCACCGGTGCCTCGGCCCAGACTGCGCCGGCGCCGGCTTGTCCTGCACTGTTGCAGCAGGAGTTCCCTCGCTTGCAAGACGACGCACCCCAAAACCTGTGCCAATACGCTGGCAAGGTGGTGCTGGTGGTCAATACCGCCAGCTACTGCGGTTTCACCAGTCAGTACGAGGCTTTGGAGGCGCTGTACGCCAAGTACCAATCCAAAGGTTTGGTAGTACTGGGATTCCCATCCAATGACTTTGGCAAGCAGGAACCAGGATCGTCGAAGGAAATTGCCGACTTCTGTTTCAACACCTACGGCGTAAAGTTTCCCATGTTTGCCAAGAGCGCGGTGGTAGGTGCTACGCGCAATGCCATGTACGAAGCGCTTTTTCAGGCGACCAAATCGCCACCCAGGTGGAATTTTCACAAGTACCTGATTGATCGCAATGGCAAGGTCGCTGCGACCTACCCCAGCAACGTGCCTCCAGACAACGTCAATGTCGTGACCGCTATCGAAAAGGCGCTCGCTCAAAAGTCGTGAGAAAGTGGCTCAGTCGCGGATGGCCGCTTGCGCAGCTGCCAGTCGCGCAATCGGAATTCTGAAGGGCGAGCAGCTGACGTAGTCCAGACCGACGCGGTGGAAGAACTCGATCGAGGCCGGATCGCCACCGTGCTCGCCGCAGATGCCGATTTCGATGTCGGTTCGGGCCGCGCGACCCTTGCGAACCGCCATGTCCACCAGGGCGCCCACGCCCTCCTGGTCAATCGAGCGGAACGGGTCGCGCTCGTAAACACCCTGTCGCAGGTAGTCCGGCAGGAATTTACCGGCATCATCACGTGAAAAGCCCAGCGTCATCTGTGTCAGGTCGTTGGTACCAAACGAGAAGAACTCCGCGCGCTTGCCGATGCTGTCTGCAATCAGCGCCGCACGCGGCGTCTCGATCATGGTGCCAAGCAGATAGTCGATTTGCTCGCCGCGCTCCTTGAACACCGCCGCTGCGGTCTGGCGTATGACATCCGCCTGCAGGTTGAATTCCCGCACGGTGCCCACCAGCGGGACCATGATCTCGGCCTTCACCACGATGCCCAGGTGGCGCATATTGAGCGCCGCCTCGATCATGGCGCGGGTCTGCATTTCCGTGATTTCCGGGTAACTGATGCCCAGCCTGCAACCCCGGTGGCCCATCATCGGGTTGAACTCGTGCAGTTCCTCCACCCGCATCTTGATCCTGCCCAGCGACACATGCATGTCAGCGGCCATTACGCGCTGGCTGGCCTCGTCGTGGGGAACGAATTCATGCAGAGGCGGATCTAGCAGCCGGATCGTCACCGGCAGGCCGTGCATCGCGCGAAATAGTCCTTCGAAGTCTGCGCGCTGGATGGGGAGCAGTTTAGACAGGGCTTTGCGTCGTCCGGCTTCGTCGTCGGCCAGAATCATTTCGCGTACGGCAACAATACGTTCACCCTCAAAGAACATGTGCTCGGTGCGGCACAGACCAATCCCGGTGGCACCGAAATTGCGTGCAACCTGCGCATCGGTGGGTGTGTCGGCATTGGCGCGTACCTGCAGGCGTTTGTAGCGGTCAGTCAGTGCCATCAGCTTGCCAAAGTCCCCACTGAGTTCTGCCTCGCGCGTGGGAATCTTGCCTTCGAACACCTCTCCGGTGGAGCCGTTCAGGGAAATCCAGTCGCCCTCATTGAGCACCAGGTCGTCAATGCAAAGCGTGCGTGTCTTGGTGTCTACGTGGACCGCTCCGGCACCCGAGATGCAACATTTTCCCATGCCACGCGCCACGACGGCAGCGTGTGAGGTCATGCCGCCCCGCGCCGTCAAAATGCCGTTTGCCACGCTCATGCCGCGCAGGTCTTCCGGCGAGGTCTCGAGCCGCACCAGAATGACCGCCTTGCCGCGCTTGACCCAGGCTTCGGCCTCATCGGCAAAAAACACGATCTGTCCCGAAGCGGCACCGGGAGATGCCGGCAGTCCGCGAGCAATCACCTTGCCGGCGGTCAGGCCGTGGTCATCGAAGACTGGGTGCAGTAGTTCGTTGAGCCGTTCCGGACTGACCCGCAGCAGAGCGGTCTTTTCATCAATCATGCCCTGCTGCAGCATTTCCATGGCAATGCGCACCATGGCCGCGCCGGTGCGTTTGCCACTTCGTGTCTGCAGCATCCACAACTTGCCCTCCTGAATGGTGAACTCCATATCCTGCATGTCGGCGTAGTGGTGTTCCAACTGCGTTTCAGCCGCGAGCAACTGCTCGAAGAGGTCTGGCATCAGTTCCTGCAATGACGGGTACTGGGTGCTCCGGGTGGCCTCATCCACCATGGCCAGTCGAGCCCAACGCTGCGAACCCACCAGGGTGATCTGCTGCGGTGTTCGAACGCCCGCAACCACATCCTCGCCTTGGGCATTGATCAGAAACTCTCCGTTGAACACGTCTTCTCCAGTGCCCGCATCACGCGAGAAGGCCACGCCGGTGGCGCTGCTGTTGCCCAGGTTGCCAAATACCATCGCCTGGACATTGACGGCAGTGCCCCAGGACTGGGGGATGTCGTTGAGTTCGCGGTAGACCTTGGCGCGCTCGTTGTTCCAACTCTCGAACACGGCGAAGACGGCGCCCCACAACTGCTCCCAGGGATCGGTCGGAAAGTCGCGCCCGATGCGGGCGCGAATGAGTGCCTTGAAGCGTTGCACCAGTTCCTTCAGATCGTCCGCATCAAGATCTGTGTCGAGCGTGACGCCGCGCGTCTGCTTGACCATATCGATGATTACTTCAAAGGGATCGTGGTCTTCCTTGGACACGGGTTTTAGTCCCATCACCACATCACCGTACATCTGCACGAAGCGTCGGTACGAGTCCCAGGCGAAGCGCTCATTGCGGGCTTTGCGGGCCAGTCCGATGACGGCATCGTCGTTCAGTCCGAGGTTGAGGATGGTGTCCATCATGCCCGGCATGGAGGCGCGCGCGCCCGAGCGCACCGACAGTAGCAGGGGGTCGGCGGCATCACCAAATTTCTTGCCCATCTCGCCCTCGACAAAGGCGATGCCCTGCAGCACTTCGGCGTGTATCAGCGTGAGAAGGTGGTCACGGCCCCGGTCAGTAAATGCCGCACAGGCCTGCGTGCTGATGGTGAAGCCCGATGGGACGGTAATGCCCAGGCGGCACATTTCTGCCAGATTGGCCCCCTTGCCGCCGAGTAGATTTTTCATGCCAGCGTCGCCCTCAGATTGGGTGGAACCAAAGACATAGACGTACTTGGTGTTGGACACGGCAAGCTCCTTAAGTAGACCGACAGCCTCCTTTCAATTTAGTCCTCCTGCACCGGGGGGGTGCTGATCCACATCAATCCTTGCTGTTTACTTCGCTGCGTCCTTGGCGTGCATCTGCTGGAGTTGCGTGCGCCACGATGTCCAGTCCTGCGCTTGCCCGGATTCGAATCGGCTTTGCAGATTCTTCAGCACATAAGGCCAGGCCTTTTCGAAATAGGCTTTGGCTTTGGGCCATTCGCCGGTGCTTCCCCAGCCCAGATGGGTGAGCGTCAGTCGGGTGGTCTCACCTTCCGGCGCAAAGCGAAGTATGACGACCGTGCGTTGCTCCCGCGCTTGTGCCAGATGGGGTGGTGCGTTCCAGGTGAACGACAGCAATTGTTCAGGCTCGACCGCCAGCACCTGCATCGTGTCAGCGCCCTTCAGTCCGGGTCTCGCATAGGGGTCCATGTGGACATGAAACGCGCCGTCCGGGCGAGCGTCGATTTCCGCTTCAGGTGCAAAGAAGCTGGTGATTCCTTGGCTGCTGGTCCAGGCCTCCCAGACCGCACTGACGGGAGCCTTGACCAAGACGGAAATTTCAATGGCAGGCTCACCCGCGTGGGTAACACCGGTTACAGCCAGGGCGGTGGATAAAAGCACTTCTTTCAGCATGGCAAATTCCTCGCGTCCGGATCGGGTCACGCGAGGATAGTTGGATGGCCCGGGATGTCAAGCGACTCGGTAGCAGGCAGGGTTGCCCGCAATATGCATGACAATGTCCGGTTTCAGCACTGCTGCGCAACAGAGTCTGCGATTTGGGCCAGGTGCAACCCCTAAAGGGCCGGACCCCTGCGTCGATTCAGCTCGGGAGTGGAGAACATCGCAGGCGATGGTTTAACCAGAAATTTCATATGACGCTCACTACCTGGTGGTTGTTTGTACTGATGACGTTCGTCGTCTCCGCCACGCCCGGCCCCAACATGCTGCTTGTGATGAGCAGCAGTGCGCGCTACGGTGTGCGCGCAGCAGTGCTTACCATGGCCGGCTGCATGACCGCCTTGCTGGCAATGATGAGCGTTTCGGCCGCCGGACTGGGTGCGTTGCTGCACGCCTTTCCTGCCGTCTTTGATGCCATGCGTCTGTCAGGCGCGGGCTACCTGGCCTACTTGGGGGTCAAGAGCTGGCGTTCCCCGGTGCCGGACGACCAGATGCCCGGTTCGAGCAGCACCAGCGAGCCTGCGGTCCGACCCGGGGTACTGTACCGGCAGGGATTTTTGGTGGCTGCCAGCAATCCGAAGGCGATTCTTTTTGCGGCCGCGTTCCTCCCGCAATTCATCGATCCGGAGTTGGCACAGTTGCCGCAGTTTGCGATTCTCCTCATCACCTTTTCCATCATCGAAGTAGCCTGGTACTTTGTCTATGCCGTAAGCGGCAAGCGGCTGTCGGTGTACTTGCAGCGCGCCAACGTCTTACGGGTATTCAACCGTGCCACCGGCGGCGTGTTCGTTGGATTCGCCGTGTGGATGGCATTTGCGCGGGAATAGGCGCGAAGAGGTGCGATCCGCACCCATAATGGTGGCACTTTTGTGGAATTGGAGCCTGGAGTTCGGCCCGTATGCATCTGGATGATTTGCTTGATTCGCAGCTTGCGCTGCCCAGTATTCCCCGCGTCATCGCGCTGGTACTCAGTGAGCTCAACCGCGAGGAGCCCGATCTGCGCAGAATCAGCCACGACATCAACACCGATCCCGGGCTGGCCGCGCGCCTGCTGCGGCTGGCCAACTCGGCGCAGTTTCAGTTGACGAACAGGATAGGTGGCGTGTCCGAGGCACTTGCGGTGTTGGGGCTGGACCAGGTTCGAACACTGACCATGGCGGCAGGCGTGGCGGGTGTCTTCAAGAAGGTGCCGGGAATGGACATGCACCAGTTCTGGCGCTACAGCCTGGACGTGGCCAAACTCTCACGCAAACTTGCGCGTGAAATTCGTGGCAACCCGTCGAATGCGTTCACCGCGGGTCTGATGCACGCCGCAGGTGAATTGGTAATGCATCTGGGCATGCCCGAACAAATGTACTTTCTCAATGACCAGGCCAAACCTCTATCGCCTATGCGTGCCCGAGCGGAGCACCGGTTGCTGGGGTACAACTACGCCGATGTGGGCGGCGGTTTTGCAAGAAACTGGGAATTCCCGCAAGCCATCATTGACGCTATCGAACACCAGTTGGCGCCCTTTGCCGAAGCGGTTTACGAGCCGCTGGCGGGCATCGTGCACCTGGCTGCCTGGCGGGCCCGGGCGCGTGAGGAGGGGATGGGCGAAGGTGCTATGGCCGATAGCTTTCCCGCCGAAGTGGCGCTGACGTTGGGCATCGATATCGACCACGTGCTGACACAGGAAGCGGTGGAGTGGACCACTGGGCAAGAAGCCGCAGCAATGACTTGAACGTCGCCCCGACCCCTAGCGGCCGGTGTCCAGCGCGAATCTGCGCACCCTGGGCCACAGCAAATTCACTGCCAGCCCTCCCATCACCAGCGCCGCCGCCATTAGCTTCCAGGGCTGCAGCGGCTCGCCCAGCCACAGCGCCGAGGCACCCATGCCGAACACGGGCACCAGTAGCGCCATGGGGGTGATCGTGGCTGCCGGGTGGCGTGCCAGTAGCCAGCCCCAGGCGGCGTAGCCAAACAGGGTGTTGCCCCAGGATTGCCAGGCCACTGCCACCCAGGCTTGCCAGTTGGCGTGCAGCACCGCTGCGGAGATGGCGCTCCAGCCCTCCAGCGCAAACGAGAGCACGAACAACGGAGGCAGTGAAAAAGCGCTGGCCCACACCACGTAGGACAGCATATTGCTTGGTGCTGCTTCCTTGGCCGCAATATTGCCGCCGGCCCAGGACAGTGCTGCAAACAGCACCAGCACCAGGCCCAGCACGGTGGTCGTACCATCGGTGTGCGCGGCGATGGTGGCAATGCCTGCGCCCGCCAGCACCAGTGCCAGCCACTGGAAGGGCTGCACCCGCTCACCGGAGAGGCGCATCGACAGGCCGATGGTGAAGAACACTTGGGTCTGCACCACCAGCGACGCAATGCCCGGCGAAATGTGGCCGTTGATGGCCAAGTACAACAGACCGAACTGGCCCACACCGATGAGCATGCCATAGGCCGCCAGATTGCGCCAGCCCACGTTCGGGCGTGGCAGGAAGAACATGGCGGGAACAAGTGCCAGCGTAAACCGCATTGCGGCGAACAAAATTGGTGGCAACTGGCCCAGTGCCAGTTTGATCACCACAAAATTGGTCCCCCAGACGATGACGACAGCCATTGCGAGGAGAAAGTGTCGCAGGGACAGGTGTGCGGGCATGCCCCATTGTGCCTTGGACACCCGACACCTTGGAGCCCACACTGCTCGAACGCAGCGACAGACACTAAGATAGATGCATGCAACTCAACCCACTCCTGCTGCGTGCGCTGTTGACCGTCCTTGCAAGTGTGGTGATCGGGGGCGTGGACTGGTGGCTGCGACCAGTCGCTCCAACCCCTTCACAGGCTGTGTGGCCGCAGGTTGGTGCTGCCACCGCGGTTGCGCGGTGGACATCCGTGGCAAGCGGAACCATTCCCATGCCCGAGGGTGCTGCCGCAGCGCACGCGAGTACCCTGCTGGTCATGCCCGAGGGTAGCGCAGCCGTGCTGACGGCCTTCTGGTTTGCCGGCGACCGCGAGAGCGCTGCCAATGTGCAGATCGCTGCCTCGCAATGGGAGCGCGCCACCCAGCGGTGGTCGGCGGCACGCTTGGTGGTGAACCGCGAAGCGCTGGGGACTCAGTTGGGCTGGGGTGTTCGTCGCCTGGGTAACCCTGTGGCCTGGCTGGATGGGCAGTCGCGCATGCATCTGTTTGTGGTCGCAACCGGGTGGGGTGGCTGGGCCGCCTCGCGCATCTTGCATCTGCGCCAGACCAGCGCAAGCACCGGTCTGGCTGAACTCCGCTTTGAGCCGGTGCGCGTGCTCCCGCTTTCGTGGCTGTGGAACACCAGTTTTCTGGTACGCAATGCGCCACTGCCACTGGTAGACGGCGGCATGGTGCTTCCGGTGCATTTTGAGTTGGGAATTAAGTACCCGGTGGTGCTGCGCTTTGACCGGGACGGAGGGTTCAAGGGCATGGCCCGGATGTCCAACCGCCACCATGCCTTGCAGCCCACGTTGCTGATGCAGTCCCCGCACAAGTGGTTGGCGCTGCTGCGCGATCAGCGAACCGACGGCAAGGTGGGGGTGGTGGGCACAGCAGACGGTGGCGTGCGCTGGAGTGACTTGCCGGATCTGAAACTGGACAACCCGGACGCTGCGATCGCGGGTCTGGGACTGGGAACCGGCCAGATGGTGCTGGCGCACAACCCGTCCACTACTTCACGCAACACGCTTGCATTAAGCCAGTCGAGCACGGGCGATGCCTGGGCGCTGGTGAAGGTACTGGAGCAGGGTTCAGACGGTGAGGAGTACTCCTACCCTTCGCTGGCCTGGGCTGAAGGGCAACTGTGGGTGAGCTATACCGCAAATCGAAAGCGTATTGCATGGCAGCGTCTGGCACGCAGCACTAGCAGCACAGGGAACGCACCATGAACACTGGGATGGCGGTCAGTGTGGCGCAGTGGTGGGCTACCGATGCACCAGTCCTTCCCTCGCCATGGGCGTTGGCGTGGGGACTGCGCCTGGGGTGGAGCGTGGTGTTGGCCTGGCTGGGGTTTTGGCTGGCAGGTCGATTCAGGGTGGGGGGAACGGTTCAACTGGGCATTGCGCTATTGCTTGCAGTGTGGACGTGGATGCCGGGCCCGTACGCACTTGCGTATTGGCTGGGGCTGGCTTTTCAGCTTCCAAGCATCTCGCTGGTAGTCTTGAGCGGCGTGCTGCTGGCTCGCAGTCTGCTGCATGCGCAGGCTTCACCGAAAGCTTATGTGCCAGAACCACGAACGAGGCCGGTTTGGATAGTTTCTGGCGTGTTGCTTGGGTGGGTCTTGCTGCTCGACACGCTGGCGGTGTTTCCCTTATCGTTGTACGTATGGGGGTGGAGTCCGATGGCGGTTTCTCTGGTGGCGCTGTGTGCCGGAATGCCGTGGCTGTTGCAGGTACGAAAAGTGTCAGTTGCGCTGGAAGCGTGGGTGCTTGTTGTCGTGGTCGGGCTGTTCGTCGTCACCCGGCTACCGACAGGAAATCTGTGGGACGCATTGCTGGACCCCTGCTTGTGGGTGGTGCTGCATGTTCTGCTCGTGCGGCATCTGGTGAATTGCTACAGGAAGAGAAGCTGAACGCGCCTATTTTCCGTGGCTCCCAGCACTCTTTGTCACCAACCACTCCTTGCGGAACAGCCACTGCTGCGGGTACCACAGATTGGTCAGCGTCACCTCACCACTCTTGTGGCGGCTCTTGACGTGCCAACGCCATCCCAACAGGGTGCATTGGGGAAGGCACGAGGGCTGAAACTGGTCCAAACGGTCCTGGTACCAGACTGCCGCGTCAAACTGGTTTAGCAGGTAGGGTAGCCGCTCTGCGCCCGGCATGTCGGGGCTGAACGCGCCGGTGTTGCGGCCTTCGGCGTCGTAGGGAACCAGATGGTTACCTGGCAGCACAAATTCGTAGCGTTCGTACTGGCCCGGAAAACCATTGGGCACGGCAATGCGCTGGCCCTGCATATGGCGGAGCACCGCCGTGCTGTAACCCGCCTCAGGTGTGCTCAGTGGTGCGACCATGCAGCCAAACGCCGCGTATACCGCCAGGCAGGCGCACAGGGTCGCAGCGCGGCACCGTTCCTTGGAATGAAAACCGGCTGCAACGCACGTCAAACCTGCACAGGCAGCTATCAAAGTCATAGTAGTCTGAGCGGTGTTTGCCATCTGTAAATCACCCATAACCCAGGCCACGCGCGCCAGCATCACCAGCGCAGGGGCCAGCACGGCCAGCGTGAGCCAGAACCAGATGCGCCCCAACCGGTCCCAGTCAAGCGCCATCAGCATGGCCAGTGCCGGCATTGCGGGAATGACGTAACGTGCCTCGCGCTGGCTGGGAATGCTGAACGCCACCAACCACACCACCAGCCACACCAGCAGCACCCGCTGCGGTGCACCCAGAGTTGCGTAGGTCGGGAGCCGCCACGCCCCGCGCAGGCTGGACAGCAGAAAACCCAGGACGGTGAAAACGAGCAGCCCCGCGTTGATGGGGTAAGCGAACAACTGCGTCCACAGTGGGTAGTCGCCGAAAAAGGCCGCGTGCCAGTAGCCCTGTTTACCCGAGAGCTTGCCTGCGTTCTCGCCCACCACAAATTCGCGCCACACGGCGCCCGGGTCGGGGTCCAGCACAAACCACAGGCCAAAAACACCCAGGGCCAGCAGCGCGCTCCAGGTCAGTCCTGCGCTGGTTCTCAGTGTGCTGCGCCAGTTCCAGGCAGGTGTGGTCCACAGCAGTGCCAGCCACAGGGTTGCGCTGGCCGGTGCCAGCAGCGCAAATGATTTGTAGGCCATGCCGATGCCCATGCTCATGCCCATGAGCGTGTAGACGCCAAGGCCCGCCTCTGGCGGAATGTCAGCCCGCGCCGGGTGTGGCAGACGCAGCCACAGCAGCCAGAACAGGGGCAGGGCAAACCAGAAGGTTTCTGGCGCAGAGGTCAGATAGACGCGGCCATAGCGAAAGGTGGAGAAGAACAGCAAGTACAGGGCTGCAGCGATGCAGGCGCTGCGCAGGCGCCCACTGATGCGCAAGGTGAGCCAGGCCAGCAGCGCCGTGGTCATAAAGGTATAGGCCACGCTGGGCAGGCGCAGCGCCAGCAGCGACCACTGCTGTCCCCAGTCGCCCGCAAGCACGGCCTGCCAGAACAGCAGGGGTGGCTTGGTGTTGCGCATGTTGGCAAGGTCCGATACCAAGGGAAGCCAGTGCCCGGACTGTGCCGTCAGGCGGGCGATGTGGATGTACACCATCTCGTCGCCGTTGGTGGGCGCGTAGGGGCTGCCCAGGCCGAACAGATACACCGCAGCGGCTCCCAGCACCAGCGCCAGCCAAAACCAGGGAACAGCAGTGCGTGCGCAGGGGGGATGGTCGGCCATGGCGCTATCCGTGCCGAAGGTTAATCCTGGTGGCGCTTGAAGGTCCAGCGGTCATTGGCAAGAAAGTTGCTGACACTTGCCGCAATGATGGCAATGACGTTGGCCACGCGATAGTCCATGCTGCCCGACAGCAAAAGCGTCAGAACATACTGCAAGGAACTGCCAAAACCCGAGGCCGCTGCGTACTGGCCAAACTCCATTCCCAGCAGACGCAGGCTCAAATGGCCCTGTCCTTCTTCCGCTTCCAGGTTCTTGACCCGGTCCGACCAGGTCCACAAGCGGTTCCAGGTGAAGTTGTTGATGGTTGCCAGGGTGATGGCCAGCGCCAGCGAAAGGTAGGGTTTGTTGTAGCTGGCCTCCATCGCGTTGAACAGGTACTCATGGCCCAGGTGCAGCATGACCAGGTTTACCACCGTTCCACTGGCTCCGACGATGCCGAACTTGAGGTAGCGGTAGCGTTCAATCCAGCCCAACGCCCACAAAACTGCGCGTTGTAGCGCAGAGGTGGTGCTCATGCTGGAGTTGCGCTGCCATTGCGCAGAAAAGCCAGTGCCTGGACCAGCACCGGATCAGGCGCGATGCGCTTGAGACACTGGTTGTTTCCATCGCAAAAAGTCATACGGTGGTTGTAGGCCGACAGACAGGGAGAACAGGCAATGCCGGACTCCAGCACGGCACTGCGAGATCCCAACGGGCCATAAAGTTTACCGGTTTCTGGACCAAAAAACACCATGGTCTGAATCGGTGTGAGTGTGGCGAAATGGCCGGGGCCGCCGTCATTGGTGATCAGCAGGTCCGCAGCATGAAACAACATCAGCAACTCCCGAATGCTGCGGGTGTAGCCGGTGAGGTTGACGCAGGCTGTGTCGTCAACCTTTTTCATCAAATCCTGGGCCAGCAAGGCATCGTCTTTCAGGCCAATCAACCCCACTGCATAGCCGGCGGTACACAGACCCGTTGCCACACTCGCGTAGTGACCGACCGGCCAGGCCCTCTCAGGCAAGATGCCGCCACCGGCATACATCAGTACCACTTTGCGCCCGGCAATGGTGGGGTGATCTGCCCGCACCTTGGCACGGTAGCCGTGCAACTCGTCTTCGGAAAATTCTACCGAGAGCTCGGTCGTCTGCGGAATGGCGCGAATGGCGGCTGCCTTGTTGCGCGGCACGCTCCCGGCAGAATCAAGCGCATCCACCAGCGACAGAAATTGTTTGCTGATGTGCTGGTAGGGGTTGTAGGGAATGGCGTGGTTGATGAAACTGCCTCGGTATAAACCCTCCTGGGTGTGCGCCGTGAAGCCCGCCCGCACCGGTGCCCCACAGGCAAACGAGAGCAGGGCGCTGACGCGAGAAAAAAGCTCGCAATCGATCACTGCGTCCACACCCAGGCGATGCATCTTCTGGCTGACCCGCAGGATGTCCGACACGAGTGAGATACCCGAACTGTCGTCCAGCGTGTGCATGAACTCCGACTGCGTTAGTTGAAGCAGCTTGGAAACTTCCTGATTCTTCTTGAGCTGCAGGATATGGATGTTGACCCCGGGGTAGGTACGGCGCAAGGCGGCAAACATGGGACCGGCCAGCACAATGCTGCCCATCTCCGAGAGCAGGATCACCAGAATGTGGCGTGGTTCCTTGCATGGTCCGACGCTTGCGCGAAAAAGGCGGGTGAACCGAACCCATGCAGACACCACACCGCAAAGAAGCTGGCCCGCCCAGCGATCAATGAAGCGTTGCGTCTGCAGTTTCATGCGTACCTGGCTTACAGTCCGGCCGCGGCCCGTAGCGCCTGGGCCTTGTCGGTGCGCTCCCAAGCAAATTCAGGCTCTTCGCGGCCAAAGTGTCCGTAGGCGGCTGTCTTTTCGTAGATCGGCCGCAGCAGGTTGAGCATCTGGATGATGCCTTTGGGGCGCAGATCAAAGTGCAGGTTTACCAGGGCGGCAATTTGGTCATCGGGGATTAGGCCGGTGCCTTCGGTATAGACGGTCACGTTCATGGGTTTGGCCACGCCAATGGCGTAGGCCACCTGGATCTGGCACTGGCGTGCCAGTCCTGCTGCCACCACGTTTTTCGCGACATAACGTGCTGCATAGGCCGCGCTGCGGTCCACTTTGCTGGGGTCTTTACCCGAGAATGCGCCACCGCCATGGGGGCAGGCACCACCGTAGGTGTCCACAATAATCTTGCGCCCGGTCAGGCCGCAATCGCCTTGCGGGCCACCCACCACAAAGCGACCGGTCGGGTTGATCAGGTACTTGGTGTCGGCAGTCAGCCACTCCTTGGGCAGCACTGGCTTGATGATCTCTTCGCGAACCGCTTCGTAAAACGCATCGGTCATGCGGTTGCCAAGGCTCATTTCTGGGCTGTGCTGGCTGGACAGTACCACCGTGTCAATGCTGTGCGGCTTTCCGTCGACATAGCGCATGGTGACCTGGCTTTTCGCATCCGGGCGCAGGAAGGGCAGGCGACCATCCTTGCGCAGTTGGGCTTGACGCTCCACCAGGCGGTGCGCGTAATAAATGGGGGCCGGCATCAGTTCGGGCGTCTCGTTGCAGGCGTAACCAAACATCAGGCCTTGGTCGCCGGCACCCGTATTCAGGTGGTCATCGGACGCGTGGTCCACACCCTGCGCAATGTCGTTGGACTGCTTGTCGTAGGCTACCAGGACGGCACAGCCCCTGTAGTCAATGCCGTAGTCGGTGTTGTCGTACCCGATGCGTTTGAGCGTGTTGCGCGCTACCTGAATGTAGTCCACGTGCGCGTTGGTGGTGATTTCACCCGCGAGCACGACCAGGCCGGTATTGCACAGGGTTTCCGCAGCCACGCGGGATTTCGGGTCCTGCTCAAAAATTGCGTCAAGGATTGCGTCAGAGATCTGATCGGCGACCTTGTCAGGGTGGCCTTCAGAAACAGACTCGGATGTGAAAAGAAAATCGTTCGCCATAGTGTTAGCTCCAAAAATAAACATCAAGTCGCGTTGCTTGGGCTTTTGGGGCTCTAGCGAACGCTTTAGCAGATTCCTCGTTGTGGACAAGGCACAATGGCAGGCTGTTGTTGCAAGCCCATTGTGTGCGTCGCCCTGCAAGTAGTTCCGTAACTCAGCGACGCGCGAGATTTTATCCCAGTCATGCCGCAGTTATTCAAATTGCTTTCCTTTCTGCCTTTGTGGCTATTGCACGGGGTGGGCTGGGCGCTGGGTTGGGCGGCATTCTTGGCATCGACCACTTACCGCAGACGGTTCCTTGCGAACGTGCATCAGGCGGGTTTGTCTCGTGGCGATTGGCTCGCGGCGGTTGGCTCGGCCGGGTGCTTGGTCGGCGAACTGCCACGTCTGTGGATGGGGCGCCCCGTTCCGGTGCTGTGGGACGGTGCGGAACATGTGGAGGCATCACTCCAGTTGGACCGGGGCATCATCTTCCTCACACCGCACCTGGGCTGCTTTGAAGTGACCGCCCAGGCCTATGCCGCACGCTACGGGGTTCACGCGCATCCCATGACGGTGCTGTTTCGGCCACCGCGGCAAAAATGGCTGGCACCTCTGGTGACTTCATCGCGTGCCCGGCCCGGTCTGCAGACGGCACCTACCACCTTGGCCGGCGTCAAGCAGATGATGAAGGCGCTCAAAGCCGGTCATTGCGTAGGCCTGCTGCCGGATCAGGTTCCACCTGTGTCGCTGGGCGTATGGGCACCATTCTTCGGCAGGAATGCTTACACCATGACCCTGTCGACCCGTCTGGCGGCGCAGACTGGGGCTACCGTCCTGATTGCCTGGGGTGAGCGGCTACCCTGGGGCAAGGGCTTTACCGTACATGTGCGACCTCTGCTTGAGCCGCTGGCTTCGGATGTGCAAGTGGCGGCAGGGCAAATCAACGCCGCTATGGAGGCGCTGATACATGCGGCACCTGGCCAGTACCTGTGGGGGTATGCGCGCTACAAGACTCCGAGGGAGTTGGCGTGACACGCTTTGGATTGGTGTTGATGCGGCTGATGGCCGTGTTGCCACTGCCCTGGGTGCGTGCGCTGGGTGTGCTGTTGGGGATAATGTTGTATGTTCTGGCCGCGTCCAGGCGCAAGGTGGTGTGGACCAATTTGCAACTTTGTTTTCCCAATCTGTCCCGCAGTCAGGTGCGCTCACTGGCCTTTCGGAGCGTAGTGTGTTTTGCGAAAAGCTGGCTGGACCGGGGATGGCTTTGGCACGGAACACCGCAGCTAACGAAGGGGCGCCTGCTGTTGACAGGGGCTGTGGAAGAACTGGCGGGCCAGGCGCCCACGGTGCTCTTTGCACCGCACTTTGTCGGGATGGATGCCGGGTGGACGGCACTGAGTCAGCAGGTGCCGCGGCACTTTTCAACCATCTACACCAACCAGGCCAACAAGATTGCAGATGGCTGGATATTGGCGGGGCGGAGCCGGTATGGCCGCACGAGCCTGTATGGCCGCATTTATGGGGTCAAGCCACTGATCGCCGGGCTGAAGCAGGGTGAGCCCCTGTATCTATTGCCGGACATGAACTTCGATCCAAAAGAATCTGTGTTTGTGCCGTTTTATGGTGTGCAAGCGGCCACGGTCCCCTCCCTTGCGCGCTTTGCGCGCTTGGGTCGAGCCAAAGTCGTTCCAGTGATTTCGCGCATGACCGCTGACGGATATGAGATACAGGTGTTGCCCGCGTGGAAAGACTACCCCAGCGGAGACCTGGTCGCCGACACCGCCAGAATGAACCGGAGTCTGGAGAGCTATATCGACACGATGCCGGAGCAGTACTACTGGGTGCACAAGCGCTTCAAGGACCGACCCGAGGGCGAGACGGCACCTTACTGAGCGGGGGATGCTTGGTCCGGTTGGGTGGAGGCCACTTGTGGATGGGCCCACTTCCAGAGCAATTCGGCCACCTCGTCGATCCCCTTGCGTTTGGTGGCCGAAAACAGCATCACTTCGCCACCCCCCGCCTGCAACTTGGTAATCGACAGGATTTTGGTCGCCTCGCTTCGGGTCAGTTTGTCCGATTTGGTGAGAATGATCAGGAATTTCAGACCTTCCTGAACCCGAGGCCGAATAATGTCGAGCAATATCTCGTCAAGCTCCGTCAGACCATGGCGCGGGTCACACATCAGCACGATTCCCTTGAGGTTTTGCCGGGTAACCAGATAGTTTGCCATGACCTGTTGCCATCGAATTTTGTCCTGTTTTGGTACCGCCGCGTACCCGTAACCCGGCAGATCCGTGAGCACGGCATCGGTGATGCCTTGCTTGCCCAGGGCGAATAGATTGATATGTTGCGTTCGTCCGGGCTTTTTGGAGGCAAATGCCAATTGCTTTTGCTGCGTCAGGATGTTGATGCAGGTGGACTTGCCTGCGTTGGAGCGACCCACAAACGCGATTTCTGGCACGTCCAGCGCTGGCAAAAAGTGCAACTGCGGCGCGGTAGTGAGAAATTTGGCGGTATGAAGCCAGCCCAGGGCGATGGCGGACAAAGTTTTCGCTCCGTTGGTGGGGTCCGATG
>CAIPGC010000007.1 GCA_903864505.1 uncultured beta proteobacterium
AGTCAACGCGCCGATGGTCAAAGCGCCCTGCCAGACCAGCGTGCCGCCCAGCCCCAGCGTGAGTACCGTCGCACTGACCAGCGTAATACCCACCGCCGGCTCGAATGCTGCCTCCCAGCGCTGCGCGCGCAGGCTGGCACTGGCCGCGCTTTCTGCCAGTTCCGAAAAAAGTGCGGCGCTGCGCGACTCCAGGCCCAAGGCCCGCAAGGTGCGCACACCGGAGAACGTCTCCTGCACATGGTCGTTGAGCTTGCCGAAGTGCTCCAGCGAGTCCTTCGAAGCCTGGTGAATGTGGGATGAGATGCGCCAGAAGGCGAACGCCATCAAGGGAAACGGCAGCAAGGCCGCCAAAGCCAGACGCCAGTCAATACCGAGCGTCATCATGGCCACCACCATGATCAGGGTCAGCGTGCCGTCAAACCCCGCCAGCATGGCTTCACCCGATGCCATTTCGACCGCATCGATGTCGTTGGTGGCCAGCGCCATCAGGTCGCCCGTGCCCCGCTGGTGAAAGAAGTGCGGCCCCTGCAAACACAGCCGGGCATACAGGCGCGTACGCAACTGCGCGCCAAGACGGTAGCTCGCTGCAAACAACTGCAGCCGCCAAGCCACGCGCAGAAAGTAGATCAGCACGCCGGCCAGCACCAGCCAGCCCAACTGCCCGACTAGCTCAGCGCTGTCCAGCCGCCCTACGGCCAGACCGTCGACGATATGGCCCACATGGCGTGGAATGAAGACGGTGAGCGCACTGACCGACGCCAGCATCAGCGCCGCCAACACGTAGGGGCGCCAGTTCTGGCGCACGTAATGCGCGATCAGGCCGGTCAGGGTCATGCGAGTGCGTCGTCTAGGCAGTTCCACGACTTTCATTGGGAACGTCGATCTGTGCGAGCGCTCCTCGAATTGCGGTGATGTCGTCAGGTCGAACCAAGCGGGCGACTTCCCGGCCATTGCTCAGGAACACCAACGTCGGCCAAAGCTTGATTTTGAAGGAACGCCCCAGTGGCCTGCCGCTGCCATCAGCAATTTTGATATGGCGTCGTTGAGGGTCGCTAGCAAGGGCTGAGGCCAACAGCGGCTGAACTGCACGACAGTAGCCGCACGATGGACTGCCAAACTCAAGAACGGTTGGTCCTTTGAGCGTGTCAATTTCCGCGCGCTCTGGTTCGATCGCGGCATAGACCTGGTTCATCGTCATGAGATCGCTGGCTCCCTGTGAATATCCAAAAGGTTTGAATGGTCGATCACTATAGCCGGGCAGCAATCCCATGACACGTCCCAACCATTCTTGTTTTGATAGCGCAGTTGATAGCGTTGGCAATCTAACAATGGCGCGGCGACAATGGGTCGCAATGTTTGAACCGCGCCTGACCGAAGAAGTCAGCGATATGCTCCCCCCACTGAAAGCACCGATGACAGAGAACACCCCCGAGCCAATCCATCAGGACCGCGTGTGGAGCGATGAGCGCTGGACCGCACGAGTTATCAAGAACGAGGATGACGACGGCTGGGCAGTTGCAATGACCTTGCACAGTGAATCTGAGCCGGCCCTGGTTGGACCGTGGACCATGGGACGCGACAAGAAGAACCCCAAGCCACTTGACGTTTCCGCTTTTCACACCCTTGTCAAGACGGCGTCTGAGGTGCTGCGCCGCCACGAGCAGCAGCTTCATGCCCAGCTCAACCGAAATGTCAGCGTGACGGCCGCGGGACGCCGCATTACCGTCGCACTGACCATCGTGCCAGACGAGGACGGCGCCACGGCATCCCTGGTCGCTGCGGATGAGTTCGGCGAGGAACTGGGTCGAGCAGCCGTCTCGCCTGCTTTCAAACTGAATGCCAGCGGTGCACTTGCCTGGGCGGAGTCAGGGTTCGTTCGACCAGGTGGCCAGGACTTCGGGAATTTGTAAGCAAAGGCTTGCTCGCCCGGATGCCCAACACAGCGTTCAACCGGACTCGCGCTGTTCAAACCCAACGAAGTCACCCTCAGTGGGGAAGATGTCCACCGACGTAACGACGGCACTTGGCGGGCCGCGCCTGGCCCATTCGACCAAGCGGTTCACCTCGTGTGCTCCGCCCTGCACCACCGCCTCCACAGAGCCATCGAGTCGGTTTCGCACCCAGCCCCGCAAGCCCAGAGCTCTGGCTTGAGCGACCATGGACCCACGGTAATAAACGCCCTGAACGCGCCCGCCAATCTCCAACCGGTAAGTGACATCCGCCATTGCTGCTCTGTGGTGTGTGCAAAGGGAGTCATGCTACTGCACTGCAGTGCTACCAGATCATGCGCCGCCAGACCGCCACCCGAGGAGCAGACATGCCAGGAACCGGGACCAAAGTATTTCTCCAGGGCATGCGATTAATCAAGTTCTGCGCATCTGGAAGGCGTCATCATTTCCACCGATGTCAATGTGCGGAGTGGTCAAATGAACAGAAGAGATCTCCTTTCGGTTTCAGCGGTCCCGTTTCTCGCAGGCTGCGTCGGCGCAGGCAGCGATGCCATTGCGCAACCGATGGTGTTGACGCAAGAAGTGAAGGCACAACTCGAGTCCG
>CAIPGC010000008.1 GCA_903864505.1 uncultured beta proteobacterium
CGCGCCGAAGACAACGCACGCGGTGCCGATGCCTTTCACGGAGTCGGCGGCCCGTTGCACGTCATGGATCTGGTAAGCCCCAACCGCCTCGGGCCCGTGTTTGTGGAGGCGGGACAACAAGCGGGCTATCGGGTCAACCCCGACTTCAATGGGGCTGGCCAGGAAGGAGTGGGCCGCTATCAGGTGACGCAACAAAGTGGCGAGCGCTCCAGTGCCGCCAAGGCCTACCTCACCCCGAGCTTGCACCGAACCAATCTGAAAGTTTTTTCGGGCGCCCATACCACGCGCATTCTGCTGCAGCACAAACGCGCGATGGGGGTGGAATTCGTACACGAAGGTGCTGTCAAACAGTTGCATGCTGCAGGCGAAGTGCTGCTGTGTGCGGGTGCCCTGCAGTCGCCACAGATCCTTATGCTCTCTGGCATTGGGCCGCACCGACATCTGGTGGAGAAGGGCATTGCCACCGTGCACGACCTGCCTGGCGTGGGACAAAACCTGCATGACCATATCGACGTCGTGCAGATGGTCGACGCGCCCGCATTGACCGAGACCTTTGGCGTGTCGCTGCCCGGGGCGGTCCGTGCCGTGCAAGGCCTCCTTGAATGGCGCAAGAAGCGTACCGGCATGCTGACCACCAACTTTGCCGAGGCGGGAGGCTTTGTCAAAAGCCAACCAGGTGAGCGTACGCCCGATCTGCAGCTTCACTTTGCCATTGTGAAATTGGCCAACCATGGACGCACCAGCGTGTGGGGACACGGTTACTCCTGCAGTGTGTGCCTGCTGCGTCCGGTGAGCCGCGGGAGTCTGACGCTCTCCAGCAAAGACCCCTTTGCTCCCCCCGTGGTCGACCCCAATTTTCTGGGCGAGCGCGACGACGTGGAGCGTCTGATGCGGGGGTTTCGGCTGATGCGCACCCTGCTGCAGCAACCGGCGCTGGCGGCGCTGGGCGGCAAGGAGGCTGCCCACTCGGCACAAGCCGTCAGCGATATGCACGTGGAGCATTTCATCCGGGAAAATGCCGATACGGCCTACCACCCGGTCGGAACGTGCCGCATGGGAAAAGGTTCTATGGATGTGGTCGACCATGCACTGCGCGTGCACGGCATTCAGGGTTTGCGTGTGGTGGACGCGTCCATTATGCCCAGAGTGGTTAGCGGCAATACCAACGCGCCAACTATTATGATTGCAGAAAAGGTGGCCGCGTTGATCTGCTCGGCCCGAGCCTCGGTGTCAGCTTGAGTTCAGTGGACAGCTGATCGGCAATCTGCCCATTACAGTGTGAGATCTTTGGAGCACGAGAGGAGTCTTCAGCATGGTACGAAATGTGGGGATGCCCAATGTCAATGCGCTCTTGCTGGGCATATTGTTTTACGGCGGTGCCATGGCCGATGAGGTGCCAGCAGTGCCTGCTATGGTTTCGCAGGTGTGCGCTGCTTGCCACGGAGTCGATGGCAACAGCACCATCCCCACCATTCCGAAACTTGCAGGGAGCAATCCAGAGTATTTGCTGCGTGAGTTGAAGGACTTCAGTGCGGGAAAAAGAAAGAGCGACATCATGGGAGCCATTGCCCCGACCATCGATTCGGCCGACATGAAAGCCATTGCGGCGTACTTTGGAAAACAAAAGTCAACCTCCGAACCGGTGCAGGATGCCGCATTGGCTGCCGTTGGGAAGAAAATTTTTCTGGAGGGAGACGAGCCTCGCGGCTTGCCAGCGTGCGCGGGGTGTCACGAAGAGGACGGTTCAGGCAGCAAAAGGTTCCCGCACCTGGCCGGTCAGCATCGGCAGTACCTGATGGATCAAATGCAGAAGTTCCGCAACGACGTGCACACTTATCCCAGCGCCAAGTTCATGCGCGAGGTGGCGAAAAGGATGAGTGAAGAAGAAATCAAGGCGGTTGCCGAATTCTTGGCTGCACAGTAGAGGGAACTCATCGTGAAGGGAATCAAAGTGAATTTTTTCGTCAAGGCTATGTGTCTTTGTTTGTGCTGGCCACTGTTTGGACTGGCACAGAGTTCCACACCTGCGACCGGTGATATCAAGATCCAGGTGTGGAACGAGTTGAGGGGAGAAAAACTCGAAGCCCTGCAGCTCAAGGGGGATGTCACCCGTGGTGCAGAAGCGTTTCAACCCTGCCAGGGTTGCCATCGCCGCGGCGCGGTAGGTAGTCCCAGCGGCCTGTATCCGCGTTTGGCAGGACAGCATGCCACCGTACTGGTCGAGCAAATTGCGGACATTCGCGCCGGCAAACGTGTCAATCCCACGATGGCTCCCTTTTCCGATGAGCACGTGCTGACAACGCAGGAGATTGCGGACATCGCTGCGTATTTACAGTCTTTGCCAGCGAGGAGCTTGCCCGAAGCAAGGGGCCCAGGGCGCGCATTGGACCGGGGCGGGAAACTTTATGGCACGGATTGCGTCGTGTGCCACGGCAATCGGGGCGAGGGGGATTCCAGGAAATTTATGCCGCTGATTGCCGGACAACACTACCAGTACCTGATCCGTGAAATGGTGCTTATCCGTGACGGCAAGCGCGGCAACGCCAACCCGGACATGGTGAAGGCCATTGGCGCCTATGGAAGCGACGATATCGAGGCGGTGGCAGACTACATCTCCAGGCTGATGCCCCATTGAATCAAGGGTGGCTTGGTTTGCGCTTGCTGCGGGCACGAATGTTCAGTGCCTCCACGCCGAGCGAGAATGCCATGGCCGCATAGATATAGCCTTTTGGGATGTGCTGGTCAAAGGCTTCGGCTGTCAGAGCCATACCCACCATCACCAGAAACGCCAGCGCCAGCACCTTGATGGAGGGATGGTGGTCGACAAATTCGCCAATCGGCTTGGCCGCCAACAGCATTACACCGACCGACGCAATAACCGCGGCAATCATCACTCCAATCCGGTCGACCATGCCAACTGCGGTGATCACCGAGTCCAGCGAGAACACGATATCAATGATGGCAATCTGTCCTATGGTGGCCCAGAAAAGTCGGGTTCCGGCCGCTTTCGCGGCCTCCGGGTCGATTTGCGCGCGAGCCTGGTCTTCACGGGCTTCCACCTCGACAAAAATTTCGTGAGAAGCTTTGTAGAGCAAAAACAGTCCGCCGCAGAGCAGAACCAAATCGCGTCCGCTGAAGCCCTTGCCCGCGACGCTGAACAGCTCCGCAGTCAACCCCATCACCCAGCTCAGGGTCAATAGCAGGAGCAGGCGCGACACCATGGCAAACCCCAACCCGAGCCTGCGCGCCTGGTCGCGCACTTCAACGGGAAGTCGGCCGACCAGAATGGAAATAAAAATGATGTTGTCAATTCCAAGAACGATCTCCAGGGAGGTCAGCATCGCAAACGCAATCCAGATCTGGGGGTCGAGTAGTAGTTCCATGGTGTTTCTATTGCCCGGTGTTGCCGCTGCCCGCCGATCCCGCTGCCGATGTCAGTGAAACGGGTCCGTACCAAGCCTGTGCGGTGGATTTTGTGTTGTCGGTATCCGACATAATGCCGATTCCAATAAGGGCCCCGGGGGGCTCGCCAAATGCCCTTTCAAAGTCTGTGCGTATGTCGCGCTGGTATTCGAGCCATTGGTTCAGTTGGGCACCGCCGGAAGCGACTACCAGTTTGCGAATGCGGTCGGTACGCGGGTTGATGATGATCGAATCGGGTGCCCGTGTGTTACACCAGACGTACATGAGGGTTGCGTAGGGTAGTGGTTCTCCTGTAAGCGCATTCAACAATTCCGAGAGCATGGTGTTCTTGCTGGAGAAGAGGGATCGGTCCCCTTCAAAAGCCAGCACAACACGTACCGGCGAATCATCGGTGTCGCGCATGGCCATGTCCGCTTCTGCGATCAAGGCAGGAACTTTCCAGGAGAATTTGATGTGCCTGAGCTCAGACGGCGCAATATGTACTTTTTGGCGCAATGCGCTGGCCGAAGCAACCGCCTTCACTTCCATCGCATCGCGTCCATCTTTGCGCCGATATCGAAAGGACGTTGCCGGTTTTCCTGGGAGACGGTAATGCTCCCATAACGGGACTGCAGGCGCAGGCAACTCCGTCCACAGCGGGGCGAGCGTCCAGGCGTTTGCTGCTACACCGGTGTCGTCTGCCTCATCCGAAGACGGGCCCGCAGCGCACGCGACAAGTTGCAGACCTAACGCCAGCGCGAGTGCCCGGTACATCATGGTAGAGATGCCGGAGTCAGCAGTTTTCTGACGTATTCCGGTATGCGACTGGGTCGCAAGTTACTTGCGTCAACGCAGCCTACCCGCACACGTCCCTCTGCCAGCAGGGAGATATCGCACCACGCCTGTTGTTCTAGTAGAAGCGACGCACTTCCCTGGCGCAAGACATTGACCGTGACGGTGAGGACGTCGTCGAGTCGGGCTGGTGCAAGGTAGCGCACCTGAACGTCTGCAACCACAAAAATGGTTTTCGTCTCCATCTGCAGCGTGCGTTGCTCTACGCCCAAAGAGCGCAACCATTCAGTCCTTGCACGCTCAAAATATTTCAGATAGTTTGCATAAAAAACAACCCCACCGGCATCGGTATCTTCCCAGTAAACCCGGATCGAAAACGGGTTGCATAGTGTCACTTCGCGTAACCTTCGGCTGCCAGTCTGATCGTGATTTCGCGGTCGCCCATGCGGCAACTACCCACCTTCACCAGCAGCGTGCCCGTACCTTCTACGACGAGCGTTACAAAGCGTTCATGGGCATTGCCGCGCGTCCAGGGCATGAAGATGCTGGTGCCACCGTATTTGCCGGCGCCCCAACCGTCCAGGTGACCGATCTCGATCACGGCTTGTTGAGGAGCAATAACCTTGACCCCAGCACCTACTGAAGTCATGCGCAGCGGTTCGGTGTGAGGCATCGCCTTTGCAGACGCCAGCCCATAGCTTCCCAGGTAACCGGTATTGGCGACGCGTACTTCGACGCGTGTCAACCTGGCATCCACCTTTTCCTGGGAAACAACTTCAACCACCAGGTTAGGAGTCAACGCAGCCACCCGCAAGAATGCGGCACTCTGCGTTTCGCAGGTGTGTGCCAGTCGCTCCAGGGGAGGGTTGGAGATGCCGATGCGAGGGTCGTAACCGTTTACTTCGACTTCGCCCAGTTGCGGATGGGGTACCTTCTGCCAGCGTTTGAAGATGCGCGAAGCATTGTGTTCACGGTCGAATCTGGCCAGCGCGAAAACATCCTTGCGCTCAAACTTCTGGTAATGGTCAATAAAGGGTTTCTTGCGTTCTATTCCCAGTTGGGTGAACAGGTCCCACAACTCGACCACATAACTTAACGCTCCGCGCTGGTGGTAGGCATAGTCAGACAGGTCGCCGTGCAAGGGCTTGTCGGGCTCATACAGAAACTCATGGAAACCGCTGACGGTAGCGTAGCCTGTGTGCTCGGTCATCCAGGCTTCCACCTGCTCAAAGATGGCACGGTCGGTGGGGTCCATCTTGCTGTCGGGCTTGTCGCCCAGGGGGCGGATCAGCACACCACCAAACGTGTGCAAATTGAGCCAGGTAAAGATGTTGGGATGGGTTGTGGCGAACTCCATCACCGCGCGGGTCTCGGGGGCGCTGCCGGGGAAGTCGCCCGCCCCGGCCTGCTCCTGCTCGGGTGCCCAGGAGTAGGGAAAGTTGCGGTTGAAGTCGTACTGGTTGTCCGACAGAAAGTAGGGGTCAGGAATGCGCCGCCCGTCAAAATTGGCAATCACCCCTTCGGGGTACATCTTGTAGAAAGGACCGGCGTCCTCGGGCATGCGCGCTGTCATGACGGGTGGATCCAGCGGGACGTTGTGCTCATCGCGCAGTTCGATCAGATCGCCGTTGGAGTCCTGCTGGCGCATATAGCCAGCCATGCCGTCGCCATTGATGTCCTGGGCCTGCCAGAATGCGTGCCCCTTGTTCACGCGCGTGTTCTGCATGCTGGAGCGCACATAACGCCCGGTTTTGAGGATTGCTTCTGCGCCGTCCGGTGACATGCGCGGAACAATGTAGAACAGCGTTCCGGTGAGTGCCTGCGCCATGTGGGGTGGCAGCGTCTTGGCACCTCCGCTGGCCTGTCCCAAATGCAGACTGATGATGTCTTCGGCGATGGCCAGAGCCACACTGCAGCCACACACTTCGGAGGCATGCATATTGCCGTCCACCCACACTGCCGGTCGCAGCGTATCCGGGTTGCATCCCAGCGTCAGCAGGGGGATGTCCCGGCCCTCGGCCGACTTGCCCAGCACCGACAGTCGAACGAACTCAGGATGCTGTTGTGCCCAGGTGCCGAGTTGCGCCATGAGCGCGGCGTAGTCCAGATAGTTTGAGCGAAACATGCGAAGTCTGAGGTTACGTTGAAGGGGGTTTTATGCAGCGAGTGGTTTGGCAATTTCGTCGATACGTTGCAGCACCGCGGGTGTGAGCTTCTGGCCAAGCGCCAGGGCGCCCAGATTGTCCTGCAACTGGCTAAGTTTGCTCGCTCCCAGGATCACCGTGCTTACCCGCGGGTTGCGGTTGGCCCAGGCGATGGCAAGTTGAGCTACATTGCCGCCCAACTCCGTGGCGATGTCCACCAGTTTGGTGACGGCCTCATTCTTCTGCGGGTCGGTCAGACCGGCCAGCAGAAAATCCATGCCTTTGACAGCACCGCGGCTGTCCTGGGGTACACCATTGCGGTATTTTCCGGTCAACAGACCCGATGCCAGAGGGCTCCAGGTGGTCAGACCCAGTCCGATGTCCTCGTACAGGCGAGCGTATTCCACTTCCACACGTTGCCGGTGAAACAGGTGGTACTGCGGCTGCTCCATCACCGGCTTGTGCAAGTGGTGGCGCTCGGCAATGTCGTAGGCGGCGCGGATATCGGCTGCGCTCCACTCGCTGGTGCCCCAGTACAGTGCCTTGCCCTGTGTGATGATGTCGCTCATGGCCCAGACGGTTTCCTCGATCGGCGTGCGCGGGTCGGGGCGGTGGCAGTAAATCAGGTCAATGAAATCGAGTTGCATGCGCTGCAACGAGCCATCGATGGCTTGCATCAGGTATTTGCGATTGAGGGTGTCGCGCTGGTTCACCGTGTTGCCGGTGCGTGCCAACCCCCAGAAAAATTTGGTGGATACGGCGTAGCTCAGCCGCGGCCAGTTCAATGCTTTGAAGGCTTCACCCATCACGATTTCGCTCTGGCCCAGAGCATAGACCTCGGCATTGTCAAAGAAGTTGATGCCCGCGTCGAAGGCGGCAGCCAGCAACTCGGTAGCCGCTTTGGTGTTTACCTGATTGTGGTACGTTACCCACGAACCCAGCGACAACTCGCTGACCTGCAGGCCGCTGCGGCCCAAACGACGGTATTGCATGAAATTTCTCCAATCAGAAGGCGCGAGATTACTCCAAGCCGCAAGAGCGCAGTGCACAAGGTGTCATGGTCAGGACTTTGGAAGCCTGCTCAGGTCAATGTCAATAAATTTCCAGGTGCCGCGCAGGGTGGCGTGGCGGCGGTAGCCCACCACCCAAGGATGCATCAAGTCCGTGGCGATAGGGTGTGCGTTGATCTTGTAGGGCATGTAGGCGATCATGAGTTTGGATGCCTCCTGCATGGCGACAAAGCGCTCAGGTCCGTCCGGCAGCAGCTTTTGCAGATTGAACAGACGGTTGAATTCCGGCAAGTCAAAGCGCGAATGATTGGCGCCCCCCTTTGCCGGACCATTGGCCAACTGCAAAAAGGTTTCTCCGTCGGGGTCGGTCGCCACCCAGCCCAGGCCCCACATCATCAGCTTGCCAGTGCGTGATGCCTTTAAATGCTCTGGCCACTTGGCGACCCTGAATTCAATCTTGATCTTGACGGCATTCATGTTTTTCTTCCACAACTCATTGAGCTCGCGTGAAGATGCATCGGGCGACGTAGCGTACTCCAGCACCAGCGGGCTGCCATCGGGCATGTCGCGCCAACCGTCGCCGTTCTTGTCCACGTAGCCATACATGTCCAGCAGTGCCATGGCGCGCGCTCGACTGAATTCGCCCATCTCGGACTTGAACTGGGGGTCGTAGCCATAGGCCATTGGCGTCATCGGACCTTGGGACAGCACTGCCTGGTTCTTGCGCGCCAGGCGCACTTCCTCGTCCGAGTTGTAGGCCAGTCCGATCGCGCGACGCAGGGCTACCTTGTCGGGGGAATAGCCACCCACAATCGGGTTCTCCATCCCAAAGTAGGTGTGTGCGACCGACAGCAGCGGTGAACGGTCCATGGTGATCCCGCGCTTGACCAGATTCGGGGCCAGTTGGTTGTTGGGGATGACCTGGTAGGCAAAGGTGTTGGGCAGGCGCTCCATCAGGTCAAACTCATTGCCCAGAAACGACAACCAGCGCGGCTGCGCCTCCTCAATGATGGACACCTCAACCCGGTCAATCAGTGGCAGGCGCCTGCCCTTAAGGGTCTGGTAAATGGCCTGCGAACGGGGGTCATCGGCCGGCGGCTCGGCTTCGTAGTGCTGTTCCCGGAAATTGGGGTTTTTCACGAAGGTGATCTTGGAAGAACGCTTCCACTGGTCCAGCTGAAACGGACCGGTGCCCACCGGGTGCTCCATGATTTTGTCGCCGTATTTTTCGACCACCTCGCGCGCGACAATGCCAAACGTTCCTGCGGAAGACAAACGATACAAAAAGCGGGGGCTGGGTTGCGCGAGATTAAACTGAACCGTATAACGGTCCAACGCGCGGACGCCTTCGACGGGTCGCTCATAGTCAAACGTGCCGCCGGGCTTGTCTGCATTTGCTTTGAGCTCGGATAATCCCAGAAGCTGATCGTTCTCCAGCAGATACAGGTTCTGGCTCTTGTTCTTGGGGTCGTAGTGGCGCTTGTAGGTGTACACCACATCGGAGGCTGTCAACTCGCGCTTCTTGCCACCAAAGGCCTCGTCGTTGGCGAACACGATGCCCTGACGCAGGCGAACGGTCCAGGTCTTGAAGTTATTGGAAACTTCGGGCATGGCAGTTGCCAGCAGCGGGCGCATTTTGAAAGGGCGCGCCAAGTAGTCGTATTCGTACAAGGATTCGAAGATGTTCGCTACCAGTGAAATCGAATACAGATCACTGAGCTGCACCGGATCGAAACCCGTCTCGGCCACCGGAAAGGCGTAACGAAGCACTTTCTCAGCACTACCGGTCGTACTCAGGCTCTGCGCGTTGGCCGCGGTGAGTGGCGCGCTCCACAGCAGGATAGCGGCTGCGGTCATCCCACAGGCCCGTTTAAACCATTGCATAGATCCCCTTGTAAACACCGATGCGCGCACGGCTGCCCCTAAGCATAATGTGCCTGCACGTTGTGTGCATTGGCATTTCACCCTAGTTACAAACGATACTTCTTACCGCCATGGCTTCCTACTTGCTTCGACGGGTTTGGCAAATGATTCCGACACTGGGTGGGGTGATTCTGCTGGTATTTTTTCTCTTCAAGTACTTTGGTGGCGACCCGGCCGAACTTCTGGCCGGCTTGTCGGCAACGCCGCAACAGATTGCGTCCATCCGCACGCAATTGGGTCTGGATCGACCAGTTGCAGAGCAACTTTGGCTCTTTGTGCAGAACATCTTCACCTTTAACTGGGGCAACAGTTGGGCCACCAACGAATCGATTGCCGCGCTGTTTGCGACCCGGTTACCGGCCACACTGACCATCATGGTTCCGATTCTGGTGCTCGAAGTGGCGCTGGCAATCGTGGCCGGGCTGGCGGTGGCTTATGTGCGCGGTAGCCTGACGGACCGGGTCATCATGGTGGTGACCACCGTGGCCCTGTCTGTCAGTTTTCTGGTCTACATCATTGTCGGCCAGTACCTGTTTGGTTTTCAGTTGGGATGGTTTGCGGTGCAAGGCTGGAGCAACAGCCTTTGGAAGAACCTGGTCGTGTATGCGCCCTTACCCGTGTTTCTGGCCGTGCTGGTGAGTCTGGCGCCCAATACCCGTCTGTACCGAAGCTTCTTTCTGGATGAGATCAACCACGACTATGTGCGCACTGCCCGTGCCAAGGGAGTTGGCGAAAACATCATTCTCTTCAAGCACGTGCTGCGCAACGCCATGATCCCGATTCTGACCAACGTGGCAACCCAGTTGCCGGGAGTGTTCATTGGTTCGTTCCTGATCGAGGTGTTCTTCTCGATTCCGGGACTTGGGCGCGAGGTGCTGCTGGCGGTGAACCGCAGTGACTATCCCGTAATCCAGGCCGCCACCGTGTACCTGGCCAGCCTGACCATGGTGATCAACCTGGCAACAGATGTTTTGTACAAGTTTGTGGACCCACGGGTGACGCTGCAATGAACGCCGCCTTGTTGCAACAAATTCCCCGCTCGCCGGGCGTATGGGCGCAGGCGTGGATGCGGTTGCGCACCGACCGCGTGGGCATGATTGCGTTGGCGATCACGGTTTTCTTTGTCGGGTTGGTACTGCTGGCGCAATTGGGGTGGGTGGCTGGAGACTGGCAGCGTGAAGTGGGTAAACCGTACGCGCCACCACATTTTGTGGGTGCCATCGCCGACGGTTCGCAGACCGCCGTGGTGGATGCCCCCACCGGTGCGATGGTTGACCTGTCGGCTATTGATCCGCTGGCACCACGCTACAAGGAGTGGGCCGAGCGCGCCGCAAAATTTACGACCAGTGACACGGTGAAGACGGATACCCTGCCTTTTGGCGGGGATCGTTTGGGACGAGACGTTCTGTCCAAAGCCGTCAAGGGTGCACAGGTGTCCATTGCCGTGGGTCTGGTGGCTGCTTTGTTTGCGACCCTCATTGGAACGGTGCTCGGTGCGGTGGGGGGCTATTTCGGTGGCAAGGTGGGTGACGTGCTGGAGTGGATCTACAACGTGTTCACCGCCATTCCCTACATTCTGCTGGTGTTTGCGCTGGCTGCAGTGCTTAAGTCGGGTCCATTGGCAGGCAGCCTGGGCAACGGCATCTGGACCGTGGTCATCATCCTGAGCGTGGTGGGGTGGACCGGCATCTACCGCCTGGTGCGTGCCGAGTACATGAAGCACCGCTCGCGCGAGTACGTACGTGCGGCTGAGGCGATTGGTGCGTCGCACCTGTCGCGCATGTTTGTGCACATCCTGCCCAATGTGAGCCATGTGGTGCTGGTGCAGCTAAGCCTGCATGTGGTGAGTTTTATCAAGTCGGAAGTCATTCTGTCGTTCCTGGGGCTGGGGGTGCCGGTGGACATGGTGAGCTGGGGCACCATGTTGTCCGAGGCTCAGGTGGAACTGGTGCTGGGTAAGTGGTGGCAGTTGGTGGCGGCTACCGGGTTCATGGCTACCTTTGTAACCGCCTTCGCGTTGCTTACCGATGCTTTGCGCGATGCGCTCGACCCGAAACTCAAAAACCTATGAGCAGCCTCATCCGCGTACAAGACTTGCAGGTATCCTTTCGCATGGGCAAGCACCAGAGTGTCCAGGCGGTGAAGGGGGTCAGTTTCGACATCCCCGAGAACACGACTGTGGCCCTGGTGGGTGAGTCCGGCAGCGGCAAAAGCGTGAGCGCCATGAGCATCGTGCGCCTGCTGCCCGAAAACGCAGTCGTCGGCGCCGACAGCAAAGTGATGTTTAACGGAAGCAACCTGCTGACCGCGCCGATGCAAGACTTGCGCCGCCTGCGGGGCAAAGACATCTCGGTGGTATTTCAGGAGCCCATGAGCTCGCTCAATCCGGTATTCACTGTGGGGGAGCAGATCGCAGAAGTACTGCGCATCCACATGCGCCTTAGCTCCCGCTCGGCGCTCGATCGCGCGCTGGAACTGATGACCTTGGTGGGCATCCCCAATCCCAGGGAGCGCCTCAGGTCCTACCCGCATGAACTATCGGGCGGACAGCAGCAGCGGGTGATGATTGCCATCGCCATTGCATGTGAGCCACGGCTGTTGATCGCCGACGAGCCCACCACGGCGCTCGATGTGACGGTGCAGCGCCAGATCACCGACCTGATTGCCAGGCTGCAGCAACGTCAAAAGATGAGCGTGCTGTTCATCAGCCATGACCTTGGACTGGTGGGTGAGATAGCGGACCGCGTGGTCGTCATGCGCCACGGGGTAGTGAAAGAGACCGGCGAAGTGGAAGCCATCTTCCACCGTCCGCAGCACGCCTATACCCAGGCATTGATGGCATGCCGCCCCCGGCTCGATGCTCGGCCCCGGCGTTTGCCGGTGATTGACGACTTTGTAAACAACCTTCCCCTCGCCACGGAGCAAAGATTCAGTGCCCCGGCCAGCGACGAACCCCTGATCAAGGTCACCGGTTTACGCAAGGACTATCGGCTAAAAAAGGGGCTGTTCGGTCACAGCGTTTTTCAGGCAGTCAAGCATGCGGACTTCCAGTTGCACAAGGGGCGTACGCTGGGCGTGGTGGGTGAGTCGGGATCGGGAAAAACGACGCTGGGCATGATGCTCACGCGCCTGACGGCGGCCACCGCCGGCCGCATTGCGTTTGAAGGCATCGATCTGGCCACACTCAATGCCGAACAGATGCGACCCTACCGTAGCCGGATTCAAATCATCTTCCAGAATCCCTACGCCAGTCTGAATCCTCGCTTCACCGTCGCGCAAATTCTGATGGAGCCTATGCGCATCCACGCGATCGGAAATGACGAGCACGACCGCGCCCGTCGAACACTGGAACTGCTGGACAAAGTGGGGTTGCCTCAGGACGCATTTGGCAAGTATCCGCACGAGTTCTCAGGCGGGCAACGCCAGCGCATTGCCATTGCACGCGTGCTGAGCATGCAGCCCGAGATCATCGTCTGCGATGAGAGTGTCAGTGCGCTGGACGTGAGCGTGCAGGCCACCGTACTCAACCTGCTGCTCGATTTGCAGGAGGAGTTTGGCTTGTCCTACCTCTTTATCAGCCACGACCTGGCAGTGGTCAAGTACATGGCCGACGACATTCTGGTGATGAGCCAAGGTGAGATTGTGGAGCGCGGTCTGGCCGACGACATTTACCGCAACCCCCAGCACGCCTACACACAGCAATTGCTGCAAGCCATTCCGAAGGGTCTGGCGGCGCGCACTGCGTCAGTCGTCGTCACTGCTTGATGCCTCGGAAATGGTGATGCCCAGGCGCTTGCGGATTCTGCGCGCCGGGAATGCGACATTGCGCTCGGCCCAGTTCTTGAACTTGATGGCTTGCGGCGTAGTGGCCTGGGCCAGGTGGGCCACCAGCGCATCGTCGCGCAGATAGCCCTTCTGGTCTTTGCCCATGCGCTGGTGGCCCGAGGGGAAGAGTTTGGCCAGCGCCTGATCGCCGGCCAGCTGTCCGATGATCTTGCGCACTTCTTCGGTGGCAATCCAGCGGCAATGGTCCTCGTCTTCCATCACGTGCACGGTGAAGTTCTGGAACTTGTAGTGCGTGCCGGCCAGCGGGTTGAGGCGAAACTCCCGAAAGCGCCAGCTCAGCGCAGCAGTGGCATCGATGACGATGCGTGAAAACGCCACCCCAATCAGCACCGCCAGAAGCAGCCAGACCACCGGGCCCAACAACCCCCGGGTCAGAAAGTAAAACCCGGCGCATACCGCAGTAGCGCCGACGGTTCTGCCGATCAAGCTGTTCATCCCATTACCGCCGAAACCGCTTGCGCGTCAGCGCCAGTGCAATCCAGAACGAGCCGCTGGCATACACGACCAGCACCAGGGCGTGGCGCAGCGCATCGGCCGGCCACCGGTCCATGAACAACGGCCGCACCAGCGCCACGGCGCTTGAGAGCGGCAGCCAGTCGGCCACGGCGCGCACCAGAGCCGGTAACTGTTCCAGCGGGAAAAACACGCCGCTGAGAAACATCATGGGCGTAAGAAACAGCGTGAAGTAGTAGGTGAAAAAGTCGTAACCTTTGGCCAGCGCGTTAAAGATGAGGGCAATACAGGCAAAGGTGATTCCCACGCCAAACAGAATCGGCCATGCCACCAGCAGCTTGGGGCTGTGGCTGATGCTCAAGCCCAGCATTACACCCAAAATGGCAGTGACAGTAAACAAACTCTTGAACGCCGCCCACAACATTTCGGCAAACACAATGTCGTCCAGCCCCACCGGCGCGTTCATGATGCCGTCCCAGGTTTTTTGGATGTGCATGCGGGAGAAGGCCGAGTACAGCGCCTCGAAGGTGGCCGCGTTCATGGCGCTCATGCAAATCGAGCCGCTGGCCAGGAACAGGATGTAGGGCACCTGCACGTTGCCGTCCGGCGCGGCAATGCTGACTTGCCCGACCAGCGCCCCCATGCCGTAGCCAAACGCCACCAGCCACATCAGTGGCTCGGCAATATTGCCAACCAAGCTGGGAATAGCCAGCTTGCGCCACACCAGCAGGTTGCGCAGAAACACCGGCCAGAAGCGCAGCGAGACCTGGGGCAGTGCCCAGATCGAAGGTTCATTTCGGCCGCCAGCCCCCGTGGAGTCTGTGTGAGAAGCTATCGTTGTCATAGCGTCTAGGCCTCCTCGCGGATCTGGCGCCCGGTGAGTTTGAGGAACAGGTCTTCAAGATTGGCCGGACGATGCAGGGTGCGCAGGTGTGGGTGCGCTTCCAGTGCGGTCAGCAGCGCGCGAGCGCCGTTGGTGTAGAAAAAAGCGGTCTCGCCGCTGACTTCCAAGCGCGACGCCAGTGCGCGTAGCGGACCTTCGGTGAGTGCCAGCGCACCCACGCCAAAGACCTCTACCACGTCCGGCTCCAGATGTTCGGCGATAAGGTCGCGCGGCTTGCCTTCGGCAATTTTCTTACCGTGGTCCAGCACCAGCAGACGCGAGCACAGGCGCTCGGCCTCGTCCATGAAGTGGGTCGTGAGCAGAATCGACTTGCCCTGTTGCAACAGTAGCTGCAGCCGCTCCCACATCAGGTGGCGTGCCTGCGGGTCCAGTCCCGTGGTGGGTTCGTCCAGCAGCAGTAACTTTGGGTCGTTCACTAGGGCACGCGCCAGCGACAGGCGTCGCTTCATGCCGCCCGAGAGTTCGCCGGGTTTGGCACTGGCCTTGTGCGTGAGCGAGGCAAACTCCAGCAGTTGCGGAATGCGTGCGCGGATGGCCGCATCCTTCATGCCGAAGTAGCGTCCATACACCAGCAGGTTTTCGGCGCAGGTGAAATCGGGGTCCAAGGTGTCGAGCTGGCTCACGACCCCGAGTTGCGCCTTGATTGCCAGCGCCTTTTGCGGCATCGGCAAGCCGAAGGCTGTGATGCTGCCAGCGTCTGGCGCGGTCAGGCCCAGGCACATGCGGATGGTGGTGGTCTTGCCCGCACCGTTGGGGCCGATCACGCCCAGACATTCACCCGGATGGATGGCAAACGACACATCGTCTACCACGGAGGTATCGCCATAACGCTTGCACAAGCCGTGTGCAGAAAATATTTCAGAGGCCATGCCGTCATTGTGACGCAAGCCCAGTGCAACTAGTGGTCGTTGCGCAGATCGCTGGCCTGCCAGGGTAAACGTAAACTGACAAGAAAGGCCATTGCCATCATGGCCGTATCGTGCCAATAGAACATTGTCTCGTATCCGACGGACTTCAAACCCAAGGCGACCACAGTACGACCTTCTGCGTCAAAGTTCATTGTCGCGAATGAGCCGGTCAATTTCAATCGGATTTGACATGCCAAGCTTTTCATAGAGGTGGGCGCGATGCGTGTCCACGGTTCGGGTCTCGATAGGGGCAAGCTCACGGGCAATGAGCTTGCTTGAAAGTCCACGCGCCACGTAACGTGCCACTTCCTGTTCGCGTGGCGTAAGTTTTTGCCAAAGCGCGGCGGCCTTTTGTTTGGACTCTCGCTTGGCACCCATTTTGGCAGCCTGAACGAGTGCCTCCTTCACCTTCTCGAGCAGACGTTCGTTACCACATGATTTTTCCAGCCAGCCAAATGCTCCGTTTTGCACGGCATCGACTGCTATCGAGATGTCACCATGGCCGGACAAAAACAAGACCACCAGCGAGCTTGCTTGCGCTTTTAGCTCCTGGAATACGTGCAAACCGCTGATGCCGGGTTCCATGCGCAGGTCCAAGATCACACAGCCACATTGATGCAGCTTGCCAGACGCTAGAAAGGATTCTCCGGATTCAAATGTCTGCACCACATGTCCTCGTGATAGCAGGAGCAGGCCCAGCGAGTTCCGAACGGCGGTGTCATTGTCTACCACGAAAATATTGAGATTGGAAGTGTTCATCGACTGCAGGGAATTTGGACCGAAAAGACGGCACCGCCGCTGGTGCCATTCTCAAACGTGAGATGGCCGCCATGACTCTCAATGATGGTACGGCAGATGTTCAGTCCGAGTCCGAGCCCATCCGGCTTGGTGGTGAAGAACGGCTCGAACAGGTGTGACGCCGAGGCCGGTGGAATTCCCGGTCCGTTGTCTGCGACTATCAGGCACACCGATTGTTCGTTGTGTGTTACCGAGATCTCCACTTTCCGATCTTTGGGAGGAGTCTCCTGCATGGCCTGCAGACCATTGAGGATGAGGTTGAGCAGTACTTGTTCCAGCAGCACTCGGTCGCCGGAAATTGCAGGAAGAGGTTCCTTCAAGTGAATGACGGCTCGGGTGTGCTGTTGACGCATTTCCGGCTGGAGCAGGGTTAGCACATTGTTCACGATGTCTTTGATCGCACATGCTTCGACCCCCTGTGTGGTCTGTCTGCCAATGGTACGGACGCGCTGGACAATGTCGGATGAACGCTGTGCCTGAACCATAATCTGCTCAAGGCTACTGACCAGCAGCGGCTGATTTCCCTGCTGTGCAAAAGCTTGCGCAGCACTGGCGAAATTGCTCAGAGCCATCAATGGCTGGTTCAGTTCGTGCGCCAGGGTGGAAGCCATTTCACCCAGACTGGCCAGTCTCCCGGAGTGCTGCAACTGCTTTTCGTGCAGTCGCTGACGTGCTTCGGCGCGTTTTTGTTCTGTGATGTCCACAACTGAACTCATCCATCCGCTGTGCTGCCCGACCGCATCGATCAGGGGCGCGGTGTATATCATGGTGTACACCTCATGTCCGTCCTTATGGAGAATGCGGGACTCAAACCCTGTCAATGCTGCGCGACCGCTCATGGCAGCATCGTTGTCCCGCCAGTGCTTTTCCATATCGTCAGGATCCCAGTACGGGTACGGCGGAAGCCGTCCCATCAACTCGTCGGATGTGTAACCAGTTATTTCGCACAAAGCCGGGTTGACGTACACGATGCGACCCGAAAGGTCGCGCGCGCGCATTCCCACCAGCAGTGAGTCCTCCATCGCCTGACGAAAAGCATGGGCCTGCTGCAATTCGCCTGTGCGTTCGCGTACGCGCGTTTCCAGTTCGCTGCGTGCAACGCGTTGCTCGGCCAATCGTCGCATCTGAAGGCGTGCGTACAGCGTGCCCAGCAGCAGCAAGGCCAGACCCAGTGTACCCAGCGCCCAGGCGAGAAGACGGGCCTCGATGACTGGGGCATAGTCGGCCATGACCGTCAGTGTCCAGCCAAGCTCCGGCATGGATTCTTCCATTGCCTGATACCGGCGTGCCTGCCCGTTGATTGTTGCACGCACCAGGTAGTCCGATTGGCCTTGATTGCGCTCGATGCTCCAAGCTACCGAGGGGAAATCCTGTCGCTTTCCGTACTGGTTGTCGGAGCGAATCTGGTCCAGATCATCCTGCGAGAGCGAGCGGGTTGTCTGCAGCATCCACTGCGGCATGGATCCCAGAAAGACGATGCCGCGCGCGTCGGACAGCAACACCGGATCACGGGCATTGGCCCAGGTGTTTTCGATTTCATGCAGACTGACCTTCACCGCGACGACACCAAGCAGGGTTCCATCACGTCGCACCGGTTCGGCGATGAACAAGCCGGGCTCCCCGGTGGTTTGGCCAATGCCGTAGAACATGCCACTGCGGCCGCTTCGAGCATCCCTGAAATACGGTCGATTGCCGTAATCATGGCCGACAAAGGATTTCGCTGGCCCTGAGTTCCAGTTGCTTGCAATCAATGTGGTGCCGTGTGTATCCATCACGAACAGGGCGACCGATCCGGCGCGACGATTGACATCCTCCAAATAGCGGTTTGCCCGGGCTCTGAGCGCCATGTTGGAGGGCGTCGCCAGGACTGAGATCACGTCCGGCTGCTGTGCCACGGTATGGGGTAGGTAGTTGAAGTTGGCTGCGGTACCACGCAATGCCAGTGCATGCACCTCGATAGCGCGTCGGATGCCATCCGACTGAAACCGGGTCTCCCTGTCGGCAGCCCATTCACCGGACCAGGCGATCAGTGCCACGACCGCCAGTACAAGCAGCGCGCCCAGGGTGAATTGAACCTTGGCCGGTGTCTTGGTCAGTAACGGCGTGATCGCACTGGCGATTGTCATATCAGTGAGGTTGGAAAGCGTGGCGTGCACCGAAGTATCGTGCACCGATCGTGGCACACGATGCTCTGCCGACAATTACAGCCGGGAATTGGTGGTTATCCTGGTTACGTTGGTCGATGCAAACGCGGGCAGGCCGTAATAGGTGTTCGTATCCTTGATTTCCTTCCAGACTGCCTGGTACCGACCCTCCTGGAAGTCGTCAAGGTGCTGGCGCAGGCAGTTCTGCAAGGTCTTGACCTGGGTTCCCATGCTGCCACCGACTTTGAAGGGGCGGGTCATGAGCACGTTAGGGACCGCCAGAAAGTTGCGGTTGAAGGCTTCCAGATTCTGGTAATTGCGCTTGACCACAAGATAGGGACTTTGAGGGGCAAGGTCGTATTCAACCAGGGCCAAGCCGCTGTTGATGTTGTGGCGCACGATGGAGGGCAGTGGCCAACCTCCCAGCGTAAAGACCGCCTGTACGGATCCCTCGCGCAACAGTTTGAGCGCATGCTCATCGGAATCGGCCACGATGAATTGCATGTCATAGCGCAGTTGCCGTTCCAGTGTGCTTCCCATCAACTGCGCCGAACCGACTACTGCAATAGTTCTGCCTTTGAGCTCGGAGAACTTTCCAACGACGACCGTGCTACCGGTATAGGGCACGGTCACTCCGCCAAGCGTCTTGGTGCCCACGGCGGAGCCGCGTGCCAGTGCCAGCACATGAAGCAAGTTGTTGTGAAGTGGCATAACCGCCTGCAGGTTTCTGATGTTTTCATCCCCGGCTCCCATATCTTTCAATGTGTCGAGTTGAACGATACCCAACTCAGACTCGTTTGCCGAAAGAATGGACAGATTCTGCAGGCCGCCCGTGCTGGCGACCGAGCGCACCGGCGTGCTGGCGCCACACACCGCCTGTATATCCCGAACCATCAGTTCATAGATCTTTCCTGCAGGCCCACTGGCAATTCGCAAGGCACTATCATTTTTCAAGTCCTGGGCTTGCGATAACACGGTGGCAAACGCCAGAAGGAGTGCGCTGCCAAGCGCGCGTGAGAAGTGGCAAGCTGTCGATTTCATGGTGAGTCCTTTGCGGTTTTTAGGGGTGAAAGTTGGGGGCGAGGCGTACGGGTGGGTTGGAGCCAGTTGGTTGGGCTCCGCCAGGAGCAATGCCGAACCAGCTGACGATGAGAAGTGCCAGAAAAGCGATGGTTGCGGCCCAACGCAGTCTTTTCCAGAACTTCATCGAGTGCTCCCGGTTGCGATCTTTTCGGGGAGGGTCAGAGCGTCAATGTGTTCCAGACTGTTGACCGCGAGCAGTTTGCTGGTGGGTGCATCCACGCTGCGCATTTGCATGTCGAGCTCTGCAAATACGGTGTTGAAGCGGTCTTGCACGCTACGCAGCGCCGTATCCGTGAGCAGTTCCTGAAGCAGATGTTCGGCTGCATTCGGATCGAGTACTTGTGCAGCTTCATCAATGGCCATCGCAATGTGCCACTCGCTATTCTTGCGTTCAACCGTACAACGGAACTCGTCCAAGGCGGCGTGTGCCTGGTCCAGTCGATGCAGGTTGACCGCATGAAACTGCTTGAGACGCAGCAGAGCGCGTTCCTGATGCTCCAGTACCTGACCTGGGTCCTTGCGTCGTCGATCGTCCACCATCTGGGTGATGGTCTCGATTTGCCCGCCGACCGTTGCCAGTGCCTTGCGAAACGCGGCCAGGCGATCGGCACGCCGAAGCACGTCGTTTTGCAACTGCTCGATTGGGTTGGCTCGGGCCTGGGCTTTGCGCAGTTTGAGAAGCCGATTCTCCAGAAACTGCATGCCCAGCGGCAGTGCCTGAAACACAGCAGTTCCGGCCAGTGCCAGACCTGCGATCACGAAGAGGCCGACACCGGCCGATGCCGCTGTCCAGATTACCGGTGCTGACAATGCCAGCAGGGCCATGGTGCTCGTAACCGCCGCTGCCCGAACCGCCCATTGCAGGGATTGTGTTCCCTGCTGTGCCGAGTGGGGTGATGACCTGATTTGCATGAACTTCCTCCTCTATCAGTTGCTGATGGAGGTAGTTTCAAACTACCGGTCGATCGCGTCATCGGTGGTATTGCAGAGCGTCTGTGCGTAACTTTACGCAGGGGCAAATGCGGACGCCGATTCCGGTGGGTGCTTTGTGACACCCTTGCCAACAGGAACTACTGAAACGCCACTTCCGCAAAACTGCGCAGCTTGCGGCTGTGCAACTGGTCCACCCCTTGCTGGCGCAGCAGTTCGACTGCACGCATACCGATGCGCAGGTGCTGGTCGACCCGTTCACGGTAGAAATGGTTGGCCATGCCAGGCAGCTTGATGTCACCGTGCAGCGGCTTGTCGCTCACACACAGCAGAGTTCCGTAGGGCACGCGGAAGCGAAAACCGTTGGCAGCGATGGTGGCACTTTCCATGTCCAGCGCCACCGCGCGGCTCTGGCTGAAGCGGCGCTGCGGTTGGTTGTCAGGCAGCAATTCCCAGTTGCGGTTGTCGGTGGAGGCCACGGTGCCGGTGCGCATGATGCTCTTGAGTGCAGCGCCCTTGACCTGCGTAACATCGGCCACCGCCTGTTCCAGCGCGACCTGGATTTCCGCCAGTGCCGGAATCGGTACCCACAGCGGCAGTTCTTCATCGAGCACATGGTCTTCGCGCACATAGCCATGTGCCAGCACGTAGTCGCCGAGCCGCTGGGTATTTCGCAGTCCCGCGCAGTGCCCCAGCATGATCCAGGCGTGCGGGCGCAGCACGGCGATGTGGTCAGTGATGTTCTTGGCATTGGCCGGGCCCACACCAATGTTGACCATGGTGATGCCACCGCGGTCGGCGCGCACCAGGTGGTAACCGGGCATCTGTGGCAGCCTTTGAGCGGCACCACGATCACTCACTTCGTCAGTTGTGCCGAGATCGACTCTGTGAGTGACCACGTTGCCAGGTTCGACAAAGGCGATGTACTCGCTGTTCGGGTCAACCATGGCGGCACGCCCAAGCGCAATGAACTCGTCCACGTAGAACTGGTAGTTGGTGAACAGCACGAAGTTCTGAAAATGTTCCGCTACGGTGCCGGTGTAGTGACGCAAACGGTGCAGGGAATAGTCCACCCGTGGGGCGGTAAACAGGGACAGTGGCTGCGGCTCCCCGGCACGGGGCTGGTGGGTACCGTTGGCAATGCCATCGTCCATGGCCGCCAGATCGGGCAGATCAAACACGTCGCGCATGCGCAGTCGACGCTCGGCATTCAGTTCGCCTTCAAGGTGGTCGTTGTCGGCAAACGAAAAATGCACCGGAATAGGCTGCGCGCTGGTGCCAACCTCCAACTCGACGCCGTGGTTTTGCAGAAGCAGGCGAAACTGCTCCAGGTAGTAGGCGTGGTACAGGTCGGGGCGCGTCAGGGTGGTCTCGAAACGCCCCGGACCCGCCACAAAACCGTAGCTCAGACGCGCGATATCGGCCAGCGCGCTGCGCGAGTTGGTGTCGGTGTGGATGCGCACCAGCGGATAGCAGGCGCGTACATGGCCCAATGCGTCGTCGCCCGCCACAAAGGCCTGCATGGCCAGGCGCAAATGGGAAATGCTGCTGTCGTAGATGCGGGCCACCTGGGCCAGCGCCGCTGCCGGGTCGGTAAAACGCACCGGAGCCATGAAGGGAGGTAAGTTGGGCATGCCCGGATTGTGCCCGCGCTTTGGAAATGCGTTGCCTTGGCAGTAGACTCTGCCAAAATGCGTGACGCACGGGCAGATCGCATATTTATTGGCCTAAGGATTTCAGTTGCCAGATCCCAAAGATTCACGCTATCACGAAACGGGGTTCCCCTCGCTGCACTGGGAAGAGGAAGACCTGCCCACGCGGCCCATGCCCCTGCACGAGCGCCCGCTGCAGGCGCGCATTGATCGCGAAATGGCGGTCGTCGCAGAGCACCACGTCCGTATCGCGCTGGCGATCGAGAAATTCTGGGGTCACCGCGATTGCGTGGAGTACCTGCAAAAGCTGATCGTCAGCGGCGGGGACAGCGATGGTCGCGCCCGCGCTGGCTTCAAGTCAGAAGTACTCTCCGCCCTGATCAACCTGGTGGCCTTGCATAAGTTGGAGTAGCGGATCAGCCTGCACTGCGCTTTGCAGTCAAATAAGCCTGCAACCCATGCAAAATAAGCGCAACCAGCTACCAAATCAGGAGCAACATCCGGGTGCGCACTTGCCCCCTGGGCAACGCTCGGCCTGCGCGGCCTTGACCTTCAGGCGCCAGGCGTGCAATAGCGGCTCGGTGTAGCCGCTGGGCTGGGCCAGCCCCTTGAACACCAAGTCGGTAGCAGCCTTGTACGCCATGGAAGCATCGAAGTTGCCAGCCATGTTCTGGTAGAGCGGGTCACCGGCATTTTGCTTGTCCACCACGGCGGCCATGCGCTCGAAGGTTTCGGTCACCTGCGCCTGGGTTACCACGCCGTGGTGCAGCCAGTTGGCCATGTGCTGGCTGGACATACGCAACGTGGCGCGGTCTTCCATCAAGCCGATGTTGTGGATGTCGGGCACCTTGGAGCAACCCACGCCCTGGTCGACCCAGCGAACCACATAGCCCAGGATGCCCTGCGCATTGTTGTCGAGTTCCTGCTGCTTCTGGGCATCGGTCCAGTTTGGCGTGACCGCGACAGGCACATGCAGCAGACCGTTGAGCAGGGCATCGTGTTCCTGCTCCTGGTTGCGCTTGGCATGGACCTTCTCGATAGCTTTCTGCACCTCGCTGACCAGCACCTGGTGGTAATGCAGGGTGTGCAGGGTGGCACCGGTGGGGCTGGGTACCCAGGCGGTGTTGGCGCCGGCCTTGGGGTGTCCGATCTTTTGCTCCATCATGTTCTTCATCAGGTCGGGCATGGCCCACATGCCTTTGCCGATTTGCGCTTTGCCACGCAGACCGCAGGAGAGACCCACCAGCACGTTGTTATGCTCGTAGGCATGGATCCAGGCGCTGGACTTCATGTCGCCCTTTCGGATCATGGCTCCAGCGTGCATGGAACTGTGCATTTCGTCGCCGGTGCGGTCCAGGAAGCCGGTGTTGATGAAGGCCACACGGCTTTTCGCTGCTGCGATGCATGCCTTCAGGTTGACGCTGGTGCGGCGTTCTTCGTCCATGATGCCGAGTTTGACGGTGCTGTCGGGCAGTCCCAACATGTTCTCGACGCGGCCGAACAGTTCGGCGGCAAACGCCACTTCGGCCGGGCCGTGCATCTTGGGTTTGACGATGTAGACCGAGCCCTTGCGCGAGTTGCGCGTTTTGCCCGCCGCGGCGTCCTTCTTGTTCAATTTGAGGTCATGCATGGCGATCGTGGTGGTGACCACGGCGTCCAGGATTCCTTCCGGAATTTCGCGCGTGCTGCCATCGGCTGCGGTGTAAAGAATGGCCGGGTTGGTCATGAGATGGCCCACGTTGCGTACGAACATCAGAGAGCGTCCGTGCAGCGTGACATTGCCTTTGCCGCTTGCTGCGGTGTAGACACGGTCGGGGTTGAGGCCCCGGGTCATGGTTTTGCCGCCCTTTTCGAAACTCTCGGTCAGCGTGCCTTGCAAAATGCCCAGCCAGTTGCTGTAGGCCAGCACCTTGTCATCGGCATCCACTACCGCCACCGAGTCTTCCAGGTCCAGAATGGTGGAGAGCGCTGCTTCGACCACCAGGTCGCTCACACCGGCCGCGTCGGTCTTGCCAATCGGGCTGTTCGGGTTGATCTGCAAATCCAGATGCAGGCCGTTGTGTTGCAGCAGAACTGCGCTCGGGCTCTTGGCGTCTCCCTGGTAGCCCATGCACTGGCAGGCATCCTTTAACTTGGATTTGCTGCCGTCGGCCAGTGTCACGACCAGATGGCCGTCCTTGATACGGTAGCCGGTGGAGCCCAAGTGCGAGCCCTTTTTGAGCGGGCAGGTGCGGTCAAGCACATAGCGCGCGTACTCGATAACTTTTTTGCCGCGTTTGGGGTTGTAACCCCTGGGTCCGATCTTCTCGCAGCCTTTGTCTTCAGAGAGTACATCCGTGCCATACAGCGCGTCATAGAGCGAACCCCAGCGCGCGTTGGCCGCATTCAGTGCGTAACGGGCATTCATGATGGGAACCACCAGCTGCGGTCCGGCCTGCTTCGCGAGTTCGGCATCCACGTTGGAGGTGGTCAGCTTCACCTTCCTGGGTACTGGCACCAGGTAACCGACCTGTTCCAGAAAGGCACGGTAGGCGGGCATGTCGGTGACCGGGCCGGGGTGGGCCTTGTGCCAGCTGTCCAGTTCGGTTTGCAGGCGGTCGCGCTCGGCCAGCAAGGCAATGTTTCTGGGAGCCAGGTCGGCCACGATGGCATCAAAGCCCTTCCAGAACGATTCAGGTTCGACACCGGTGCCCGGGAGCACATTCTGACCAATGAAGTTGTATAGGCTGCTGGCAACTTGCAGACGATGGACGGGGGTGCGTGCGGTCATGGTGTGCCTTTACTTGAACGTGGAAGATGGGAGTGTGAAGGAATCGCGTGCTGCAGGGATTGCAGCATCCCGCTACTGTATTCCAAACTTGTTCGGAGATTAACGGGCTATTATTAAAAGTATTTGTGACGAAAACAAGGGTAATTCATGAGGTCAGACGAAACCCCTGTGACTTTCCAGGCACTGCCACTGGCCGGCGTGCGGGTGGTGGAGTTCACCCACATGGTGATGGGGCCGACCTGCGGCATGGTGCTGGCCGATCTGGGGGCCGAGGTGATCAAGGTGGAGCCGCTGGTTGGGGACAGCACGCGAAGACTGCTCGGGTCGGGCGCGGGTTTCTATCCCCTCTTCAACCGCAACAAGAAGAGTCTGGCGGTTGACGTGAAGAGTGCCAAGGGGCGCGAAGTGGTGCTGCGCCTGATTGCCACGGCCGACATCGTGAGCGAAAACTTCAAGCTCGATACCATGCAAAAGCTCGGACTGGACTACGCCTCGTTACGGCGCTTTGACGAACGCCTGATTTACGTCAGTCACAAGGGCTTTCTGCCCGGTCCGTACGAGCACCGCACGGCGCTCGACGAAGTGGTGCAGATGATGGGGGGCCTGGCCTACATGACCGGTAGGCCAGGGGATCCGCTGCGGGCGGGTTCGAGCGTGAACGACATCATGGGCGGCATGTTTGGTGCCATCGGGGCCATGGCGGCGCTGATGCAGCGCCAGAGACCTGGTCAAGGGCAAGAGGTGCAGAGTGCCCTGTTCGAGAACAACATCTTCCTGGTGGCGCAGCACATGCTGCAGTTCGCGGTGACTGGCAAGGCCGCCGCGCCGATGCCCGAGCGCATTTCTCCCTGGGGCATTTACGACGTGTTCAGCGTCAAGAATGGCGAGCAGATCTTTCTGGCGGTGGTGGGCGATACGCAGTGGAAGATTTTTTGCGATGCGTTTGGTTTTGCCGACCTTTTTGCCGATGCGCGCATCGCCAGCAACAACGACCGGGTACGGGCCCGCGGCTGGCTCATGCCACTGCTGCGCGAGCGTCTGGCCGCGAGCACGTCGGTTGAACTGGCGGCGGTGTTTGAGCAACATGGACTGCCATTCGCCCCCATTACCGATCCGCAGCACCTGTTTGATGACCCGCACCTGCGGCAAACCGGAGGACTTGCGCCCATGGAATTGCCCGACGGACGTGAGGCATCGGTGCCATTGCTGCCGATCAAACTGGGCGGCCAGCGGCTGGGTCTGCGCATGAACCCGCCGCAGCTCGATGCGCACGGCACCGAACTGCTGCTGGACCTGGGTTACAGCGCTGAGGAAATTGTCCAGCTGCGCCGCGACGGCGTTCTGCTGCCCGACCACGGCCAGGCAGCCAGCTCCTGCCAGCCCTGACCATGGCCAAGCTCAAGCAACTCGAAACCTTTGTATCGGTGGCCACGCGCGGGAGCCTCACTGCGGCGGCCCAGGCTGAAGGCGTGGCGCCGGCGATCATGGGGCGGCGGCTGGATGCCCTGGAAGAGCACTTGGGCGTTAAGCTGTTGCTTCGCACCACCCGGCGCATCTCGTTGACCCATGAAGGGAGTGCCTTTCTGGAGCATTGTCAGCGCATCCTGGCCGATGTCGCCAATGCCGAGGCCAGCGTGAGTGAAGGTGGAGTCAAGGCCAGTGGTCACCTGCGCATTACGGCCCCGGCCGGGTTTGGTCGCCGCCATGTGGCACCGCTGGTGCCGCGCTTTCGCGACATTCACCCGGAGGTGACGATCTCCCTCAATCTGTCGGACCGCATCGTGGATATTGGTGCTGAAGGCTTTGACTGCGCCGTGCGCGTGGGCGACATGCCCGACTCGTCGCTGGTAAGCGTGCGCCTGGCCGATAACCGCCGCATCTGCGTAGCAACACCCGACTACCTGGCGCGTCACGGCACACCACAAACCCCGGCCGAGCTGGCGCGCTTTGATTGTCTGACGCTGTCCAGCGATGCCTCCCAAACCCGAGGCTGGGCATTCCGCCACAGCGCCACTGCAGAAGCGGTGAACTACCTGAAACCGGCGGGACCGCTGGATTGTTCGGACGGGCAGGTGCTGCACGACTGGTGCCTGGCAGGCTGGGGCATCGCCTGGCGCAGCACCTGGGAAGTGGAAGCTGAAATTGCCGCGGGCGAACTGGTGGCGGTACTGGAAGACTTTGCCGCACCACCCAACGGCATCTACGCCGTGTTTCCCCAGCGCAAGCACCTGGCGCTGCGGGTGCGGCTCTGGATCGACTTTCTCAAGCACCACTATGGCACCCCGGGGTTCTGGAAATTGCTATCCAAATAGAAGCGCCCCACGCAGTATTGGCGAGGGCTCCAGGCCAATTTAGTTCAAGCCGGTGGTCCTGTCGGCTTCGATGGCAGCATCGAGCGCGTCCAGTAGATTCTTGCGCACCTTCAGCTTCGTTTTCTTGTGCGCACCCATGTTCAGGCCCTTGAACTGCTGCGCCATGGCGTTGGCCGCGGCGAGCAGTTGGCCGGCGGGAACCACCTGATCCAGGAAGCCTGCGGTCATTGCACCATGCGGGTTGAACATCTCTGCGTTGATGACCGAACGCTGAAAGAATGCCGGGCTCAGACGATCACGAGCGATGGCGATGCCAACCTGATGCATGGTCATGCCAATCTTTACTTCGTTCAGGCCAATGTTGAACGGGCCGTCTACGCCGATACGGTAGTCGGCCGACAGCAGCAGAAACGCACCCTTGGCCACGGCATGTCCCGGGCAGGCCACGATGATGGGATACGGGTGGGCCAGCATGCGCCGCGCCAAACTGGAGCCCGATGCTACAAGGTCAATTGCCGCCTGGGGGCCCGACATCATGACCTTGAGGTCATAGCCACCGCTGAGGATGCCCGGTTGTCCGGTAAGAACAACCACCGCCTTGTCCTGCTCGGCCTGGTCCAGTGCCTGATTGAGGGCTCCGATGACATCGGGAGAAATTGCATTGACCTTGCCGTTTGCGATGGTCAGGGTGGCCACGCCGTCCGTCAGGCTGTAGGACACTAATTGGCTCATGTTCGGGATCTCGTCGTAATTTTAAATGGGGCAGTCTATCAAGACTCGCCAAATTCGTTACCCAACTCGCGCGCGCGGGTTTGCGCGGCAAACAGGGCTTTGGTAAAGAGTTCCTTTACGCCGCTTTCCTCCATGGACGTGATCGCGGCATGGGTAGTTCCACCTTTGGAGGTGACCCGCTGGCGCAGAATTTCGGGTGGCTCCGTGGAGGAGCGTGCCAATTCGCCCGCCCCAATACAGGTGGCAATGGCCAACTCACAGGCCTGGTCCCGGGTCAGTCCCATCACCTCGCCGGCGTCCGTCATGGCCTCCATAAAGTAAAACATGTAGGCCGGACCGGAGCCAGAGATGGCGGTGACGGCATCGAGTTGGTCTTCCGCCGTCAGCCAGACAAAGTCGCCCGTCGTTTGAATCACCTGTTGCGCCACCTGCCGGTCC
>CAIPGC010000009.1 GCA_903864505.1 uncultured beta proteobacterium
AACCCGGTTGCCAATGGACCCTCGTCTGCGGCGGTGCCATGGCTGATGGCCGTAGCATGCGTCGTGGGGGTGTGGCAGTTCTGCATGCAACTCACGGGGCCAATAGTCGTAGGAGCATGGTTGCTGGCAGCACTACTCAGCGCGTTTATGGGAGCGTTGCAATACTTTGGCCAGACCGACATCTTCGGCACATGGGTACACGCAACCGAACTGGGCGAGGCCTTTGCCAACTTGCGCCAACGCAACCAGTTTGCCACCTTGACCAGCATCGGTTTGCTGGCACTGCTCTGGCATGTTGCGAAATGGCGATCTGAGCAAAAGCAGGCTGAGGCTCTTTCAACGCGTACATGGACACTCATCGTCACTTCTGCGGTCCTGCTGGCCTTGGGCAACGCTGCTAGCGGCTCGCGCACCGGCCTGTTTCAATGGCTGCTGGTGCTGGGTTTGACAACATTGTGGGCGCAGCCAGAGCGGCGCAGCGGCGTGGTGAGGGTCTGCGCTTTCTCCGTTGCCGCCTATCTGCTTGCAGTTCTGACCTTGCCCTGGTTGCTTGAGATATTCACCGGCGCCCACAGCGGTGGCTTGATGGCGCGGTTTAGCGAAGAGGCGGGCTGCAGCAGTCGCCGCGTCTTGTGGTCCAACGTGCTGAACCTCATCGCCCAAAAACCCTGGTTTGGCTGGGGCTGGGGTGAACTGGACTATGCCCACTTCATCACCCTGTATCCGGGGGAACGTTTCTGCGAGATTGTGGACAACGCGCACAACCTGCCGCTGCATCTGGCGGTAGAGCTCGGCGTGCCGGTGGCCCTGGGTGTTTGCGTTGCTGGTCTGTTCTTGGTTTGGCGTGCGAGTCCGTGGAACGAGCGCGATACCACGCGCCAATTGGCGTGGGGCGTGCTAGCCGTGATCCTGCTGCACAGCATGGTCGAATATCCGTTATGGTATGGGCCGTTTCAGATGGCCGCGGGATTGAGCATCTGGTTACTCTGGAAATGGCCTGGGGCCGATGAGACTATCAGGGGAAATTCATCGCTAGCCCCTGCTTTATCAGCGGCAGGTGCTACGTGTTTGATAGCGCTTATAGCGTATGCGGGCTGGGACTACTGGCGCATCAGCCAGCTCTATTTGCCCGCCGAAGCGCGTGGCCAGGCCTACCGGGACAACACGATGGAAAAGGTGCGTGATTCGTGGTTGTTTCAGGACCAGGTGCTGTTCGCAGAACTGACCACCGCATCGCTGACGCGCGACAATGCAGAACGCCTCAACACCCTGGCGAAGTGGTTACTGCACTTTTCCCCCGAACCGCGTGTAGTTGAAAAACTAGTGGAGAGTGCGGCGTTGCTGGGGCACGATGAAGAAGCGTTGTTCTACCTGCAGCGCTACAAAGTTGCGTTTCCTGCGGAACATGCGCGCTGGGCGAATCCGTCAGGCAGCCAAAAAACTCCCTGACTTTCCCCCATGTTTTTCCAGCAGACGCACGCTCTGGATTGTCATGCCGCGATCAACCGCTTTCAGCATGTCATAAACGGTCAGCAGGGCCACCTGCACTGCCGTTAGCGCTTCCATTTCCACCCCGGTGGGCCCGACAGTTTCGGCAGTGGCGGTGCACAGCACGTGGTCCGGGCGAGTGGCGCTGGCGTGCACCACCTTCAGTTCAACGGCCACGCGGGTCAGGGCCAGCGGATGGCAGAGGGGAATGAGGTCGCTGGTTCGTTTGGCACCCTGAATGCCGGCAATGCGGGCAATACCCAGCACGTCGCCCTTTTTGGCAGTGCCGCCTTCGACCAGAGCCAGGGTGGCCGGTAACATCTCGATGCGCCCCGTGGCCACTGCGATTCGATGCGTGCCTGGCTTGGCGGCCACGTCCACCATGTGGGCCTGGCCTTGGGCATCAAAGTGGGTCAGTGGTGAAATAGTCATAGTTGCCTGAAAATACGGAATATTGAAAATATGTGAGTCGATCCTCAATTAGGAGCCGACTAACTTTACCTGAGCTTTATCTGCGTAAGCGCTTCACCACATTGTCTTGACGCATCATAGAACCATGTCAGCAGCATCTCCGAATTTCTGGCGTGACCGCCTTCAGGCCAGCGCCATCCATCTGGCCATCAGTCTCGCCATCGCAATGCTGGCCGCATTGCTGGTGTTTGGCGTCTGGTATCCCTACCCGTATCGTGAACTCTCGGGCGGGCGCGAGCTATTCTTAATTCTGGTTTCGGTGGATGTGATTCTGGGGCCGCTGATTACGCTGACCGTATTCAACCGCAGCAAGCCGTGGACCGAGTTAAGACGTGACTTGGCAATGGTGGCCACGGTGCAATTGGCTGCGCTGGGCTATGGCTTGTGGACTGTGAGCGTGGCGCGGCCGGTGCATATGGTGTTTGAAATCGACCGTTTTCGCGTGGTGCACGCCATTGATGTACCCATTGATTTACTGGACAAGACTCAAGCAGGCATCACCGCGTTGCCGATCACCGGACCGACAATGCTGTCGCTGCGGGATTTCAGGGATGGCCAGGAAAAAATCGAATACACCATGGCGGCGCTGCAGGGCATCTCCCTGGGGGCACGTCCAGATCTATGGCAATCCTACGCGAACGGTGTGCCTGCAATCCTTAAGGAGGCGAAGCAAGTAACCACCCTAATGGGACGTCATCCCGACCAGGTCGATGCCATCAATCAAATGTTAAAAGAGGCTGGGCGCAATCCTGGTACAGCGCTCTACCTGCCGCTGGTCGGACGAAAGTCCTTCTGGACGGTGTTTCTCGACCCGGTTACGGCAGAACCAGTGGGCTTTCTGCCTTTGGACTCGTTTTGATCTCGTTTTCACCAAAGAAGCGCCTGCCAGGCCCCGCAGTGATTGCGCAAGCCGCTATCGTTTGTATAGCTATGTGGGTGGGGTCGACTGGTCAGGCGCAGGTCGAACTGGGCGCTGGCGTAAATGTGCCCAGCAACCTGCCGAACTTGGGCGACGGTGTCGACATGTCGCCAAGCGCTGAGCGACGCTTGGGCGACCGCATTGCCCGCGAGTTGTACCGGGACCCGGACTATCTGGACGATCCGGTCATCATGGAATACGTGCAGGGCATTTGGCAGCCCTTGCTGGCAGCCGCCCGCCAGCGCGGTGAGTTAACACCAGAAATGGACTCAGTTTACGCCTGGGAAGTGTTGCTGGGACGCGACCGTACGGTGAATGCTTTCGCCCTGCCAGGCGCCTATCTGGGTTTGCATCTGGGGTTGGTTGGCGTGGTTACCAGCCGCGACGAACTTGCCTCGGTGTTGGCGCACGAACTCAGCCATGTGACGCAGCGGCATATCTCCCGCAGTTTGGCGCGGCAGAGCGAGCAGGCACCCTGGTTGCTGGGTGCCATGATTTTAGGGGTGCTGGCCGCCAGCAAGAGCCCGGACAGTGCCAACGCCATGATTGTTGGAGGTCAGGCAGTCGCTGCACAGACCCAGTTGAATTTTTCCCGCGACATGGAGCGCGAGGCGGATCGCATTGGACTGGGTGTTTCTACGCAGGCCGGCTTCGCGCCGCAGGGCTTTGTATCCATGTTCGAAAAGCTGCAGCAGGCATCGCGCTTGAATGATGCCGGCAATTTTCCGTACCTGCGCAGCCATCCGCTCACGACCGAGCGCATGGCCGATATGCAGGCACGCTTACCGGTGCCTCCCAACACCACTGGTTCGCAGCAATCCATGCTGCACAGCATGGTCGCGGCGCGTGCACGCGTGCTGTCCAACTCGTCAATCGATGCCCTGCGGGTATGGGCGGTAGAAGTTGCGCCGGAACATCTTTCGCGCCTTTTTCCTGCGCAACAGGCAGGTGCGCTGTATGGTGCAACTCTGGCGGCCATCAAACAGCGCGATTTTGCACAGGCTCAGACCCTTTGGCTGCAATTGCAGAACTGCGCTCGCGGCGACGCGGCGCCAGCGCGACTGGTGCGACTGATGGGGGCAGAACTTGGCTTGGCCAAGGGCGACGGTGCTGCGGCGCTGGAGGCGCTGCGTCCAGTGTCGGAGCGCTCCACGCCCCATGACCGCGCGACGGCCATGGCCAGGGCCGAACTCCTGCTGACTGCACAAGCCCAGCAAACTGGCGCACCCGAGGCAGCGATTCAAAGTTTGCAGGCCAGGGTGGCCGAGCACCCGCGTGACGCTTCCGCCTGGCAATTGCTGTCGACCCTGTACGCAGCCCA
>CAIPGC010000010.1 GCA_903864505.1 uncultured beta proteobacterium
CAGGCCCGTACGGAAGAAGAGGAAATGTCGGACGAAGTCTGGTACAGCGTGGGCAGCAAAGACGTGTTCCCCGAGACTTTCGGACCCTTTCTGCTGGGCAACCCGGCCGTGCGCGAGTCCTTCATGAAACACCACGCGGACTTGCTGGACGTGGCGTTCTGGCAGGGCTATAAGGAGCGCATTCTGGCGGGTCACGTGTTTGATGTGTTTCCGTACGAACAAGACAAGCGTTTTCGGCCCGAACCGCGCCAGTAAGCCAGATCAAAAGCACCTTCACTAACCATTTTTTTCAGGAGATCCCTACCATGACCGATTCCATTGTTATCGTCAGCGCCGCCCGCACCCCCATGGGCAGTTTTCAGGGAGACTTTTCAAGTCTTGCCGCCCACGATTTGGGTGGCGTTGCCATCAAGGCGGCGGTGCAGCGCGCCGGGATCACGGGCGATCAGGTTGATGAGGTCCTGTTCGGCAACTGTCTGATGGCCGGACAGGGTCAGGCGCCGGCGCGCCAGGCCGCATTCAAGGGCGGCTTGCCGATCAGTGCGGGCGCGGTGACGCTGTCCAAGATGTGCGGCTCGGGCATGCGTGCAGCCATGTTTGGCCATGACATGCTGCTGGCCGGCAGCGCAGACGTGCTGGTCGCCGGTGGCATGGAAAGCATGACCAATGCGCCCTATCTGCTGCCCAAAGCCCGCGGCGGCTATCGTATTGGGCACGACCGGATTTTTGATCACATGATGCTTGACGGTCTGGAGGATGCCTACGAAGCGGGCCGGTCAATGGGCACTTTCGGGGAAGACTGCGCTGCCAAGTACGGTTTTACCCGCGAGCAGCAGGACCAATTCGCCATTGCCAGCGTACAGCGTGCGCAGGCAGCGACAAAATCGGGTGCCTTCGCTGGCGAAATCGCACCCGTCACTGTCAAGGGGCGTGCCGGGGATACGGTCATTTCGATCGACGAGGGTCCCGGCAAAGTCAAGCTGGAAAAAATACCGACGCTGAAGGCCGCTTTCAAGAAAGACGGCACCATCACCGCCGCATCAAGTTCCTCAATCAATGATGGCGCTGCTGCGCTGGTGCTGATGCGCTCCTCAAGTGCCGCCAAACTGGGCCTCAAGCCCTTGGCACGCATCGTCAGTCATGCTGTGCATGCCCAGGAACCCAACTGGTTTGCCACGGCGCCGGTCGGCGCGGTCAAGAAGGCCTTGGCCAAGGCGGGTTGGAGTGTGAAGGATGTGGACTTGTGGGAGGTCAATGAAGCGTTTGCTGTGGTGCCGATGGCGCTGATGCGTGAGCTTGGTCTGAGCCACGAGATCGTTAATGTGAACGGCGGCGCCTGCGCGCTGGGCCATCCGATTGGTGCGAGTGGCGCCCGCATCATGGTCACTCTGCTCTACGCCTTGCAAGCGCGCGGTCTGAAGAAGGGTGTTGCCACACTGTGCATCGGTGGTGGTGAAGGAACCGCTGTTGCGCTTGAGCTCTGTTCATACTGAATAGGTGAACCCATGCTGTTGACCCAAGACCAGGAAATGATCCGCGATGCGGTGCGCGACTTTGCGCAAGCCGAACTCTGGCCGCATGCGGGGCGTTGGGACAAGGAACATTATTTCCCGAAGGAAGCGCATCAGGGGCTGGCAGCCCTGGGTGCCTACGGCATTTGCGTGCCCGAGGAGTGGGGCGGCGCGGACCTGGATTACGTCACGCTGGCACTGGTGCTGGAAGAAATCGCGGCGGGCGACGGTGGCACCAGCACGGCCATCAGTGTCACCAATTGCCCGGTCAACGCGATCCTGATGCGCTACGGCAATGCGCAGCAGAAGAAACAGTGGCTGACACCGCTGGCACAGGGGCAGATGCTGGGCGCTTTCTGCCTGACCGAACCCCATGTCGGCTCCGACGCCTCGGCCCTGCGGACAACGGCGACCCGGCAGGGTGATAGCTACGTCATCCATGGTGTCAAGCAGTTCATCACCAGCGGCAAGAACGGCCAGGTGGCAGTCGTCATTGCGGTCACCGACAAGGGTGCAGGCAAGAAAGGCATGAGCGCTTTCCTGGTGCCGACCGATGCGCCGGGTTATGTGGTGGCGCGTATCGAAGACAAACTGGGCCAACACTCGAGTGACACGGCACAGATCAACTTGGACAACTGCCGCATTCCGGTCGAGAACCTGATTGGGGCCGAAGGCGAGGGCTACAAGATTGCCCTGGGTGCCCTTGAAGGCGGACGCATTGGCATTGCTGCACAAAGTGTCGGTATGGCGCGCAGTGCCTTTGAGTGTGCTCTGGCTTACGCCAAGGAGCGGGAGACCTTCGGTACGGTTATCTTTAACCACCAGGCGGTCGGTTTCAGGCTGGCCGATTGCGCCACCCGGATCGAGGCCGCGCGCCAGTTGATCTGGCACGCAGCCAGTCTGCGCGACGCCGGTCGCCCCTGCCTGAAGGAGGCCGCCATGGCCAAGCTGTTTGCCAGCGAGATGGCGGAACAAGTCTGCAGCGTCGCCATCCAGACCCTGGGTGGCTACGGCGTGGTGAGCGACTTTCCCGTGGAGAGAATCTACCGCGATGTGCGGGTTTGCCAGATCTACGAAGGGACCTCTGACGTGCAGAAGATCATTATTGGAAGAAACTTATGACTTTGCGGGACAGATCTTTAGCTCTGTCCCCAACTTGAAAGGTCACCGTCCGTACAGATCTTCAAAGCGCACGATGTCGTCTTCACCCAGGTAGGAGCCCGACTGCACTTCGATCATTTCCAGCGGCACGCGCCCCGGGTTCACCAACCTGTGCGTCGTACCCAAAGGGATGAAGGTAGACTGGTTTTCCGAGAGCAGCAAGGTTTCCTCGCCGCGTGTTACTTGGGCCGTACCACGCACCACAATCCAGTGCTCAGCTCGGTGGTGGTGCATTTGCAGCGACAGCGTGCCGCCCGGTTTGACCACAATGCGCTTGACCTGGAAGCGCTCACCGGCGTCGATGCTGTCGTACCAACCCCAGGGGCGAAATACCTTGCGGTGGATTGAACCCTCGGTCCGTCCCTGTTTCTTCAGACTGTCAACAATCTTCTTGACGTCCTGTGTCTTGTCCTTGTGCGCTACCAGGATGGCATCCGCGGTTTCCACAACCACCAGGTCACTCACACCGATGCAGGCAATCAAACGCCCTTCGGACAGGGCCAGCGTGTCCTGACAGTCCTGCAGCATGACATCGCCCTGGCTGACATTGCCAGCGCCGTCTTTGGGCAGAACCTGCCACAAGGCGTCCCAGGCACCCACGTCCGACCAACCGGCCGCGAGCGGCAGTACCACGCCGGGCGGCAGTGCGCCCGCTGGCGCTGTGCTACCGTGCGTTGCAAGACGCTCCATGACAGCGTAATCGATGGAATCGCTTGGGCATTTGGCAAATGCGGTCTTCTCGATCCGAACAAATTCACCATCAACGGAGCCTTGCTCCCAGGCACTTTCACACGCCCGCAGGATGTCCGGTCTGCAGACGCGCATGGCACCCAGCCAGACCGAGGCGCGCATCATGAACAGACCGCTGTTCCACAGGTAGGAACCCTCCGTCAGGTAGCTTTGCGCCGTTGCCAGGTCCGGCTTTTCGACAAACCGGGCGATCAATTTCGCGTCGCCACTGGAGATTGAACTGGCGGCGTAATCGGCGCCCGACTGGATATAGCCATAGCCCGTCTCGGGCGCATTGGCGGTGATCCCAAAAGTAACGACAGTACCCGCTGCGGCCAGTTCTGCACCTTGGCGCACGGTACCCTGAAATGCCGCGACGTCGGCAATCACATGGTCCGAGGGCATCACCAGTAACACCGGATCACGGTCATTCTTGCTGGCCGAAAGGGCCGCCAGTGTGAGGGCGGGTGCCGTATTTCTTCCGGCGGGCTCGAGCACGATGGTGCCGGGTTTTCCCATCAGGCGCAGCTGTTCGGCAATGACAAAGCGGTATTCCTCGTTGCATACGATCATGGGCGCCGCTATTTCGGCGCCAGCAATGCCTTCGACGCGCCGGACCGTCGCTTGCAGCAGCGAGTCTGCACCGACCAAGGACAGCAACTGTTTGGGATACTTCTCGCGCGAGAGCGGCCACAAGCGTGTACCGGAGCCGCCAGACAGGACAACGGGTTGGATCAGCATGCTGTGTCTTGCTCCATTTATGCTCTGGCGTCGCCCCAGCGCAGTTGCGAGGTATCGTCGCCGCGGTACAGTGTCTCGCCATAACGATCGACGCAATAGTCAGGTGAGACAATCATTTCGAAAAAGCGCATATCGGCGGCGATGCGGGTGTACTCAAACAGAACGCTGCGCACCACCTTGGCGCCAGTGCGGACGTGGCTGCCGTGCCCGATCCAGGCGGGGCCGACGATGGTGGCACCAGGTTCAATGCGTACGCTCGAGCCAATGTAGACCGGACCTTCAATGCTCACCTTGTCCCAGGGAATCGAGGTATTGAGTCCAACCCAGATCCCGGGTTTGATCTGGCGCCCGGGCATGGTCATCTCGGCCACTTCGCCGCGCAGCACGCGTTGCAAGACTGACCAGTAGTCGCTCACGCGGCCAATGTCAATCCAGTTGAACGGGCGGTTCTGGGCAAAAAATGGCAATCCGTGTTCGACCAGGTCGGGAAATAGTTGCGAGCCAATATCGTAAACCGTGCCGGAGGGGACCAAACCCAGTACGGCGGGTTCAAAGATATAGATGCCGGTGCTGGCCAAGGTGGATTTGGCTTCCTCGGGTTTCGGTTTTTCCTGAAAAGATTCGATGTGTCCATCGGGCCCCGCGACCACGATGCCGTAACTCTGAACGTCTGCCAGAGGTACATCGAGTGCCACCACGCTGGCAATCGCATTCTTTGACTTGTGCTCGGCCAGCGCGGCCGTGATATCCAGATCAATCAGCGCGTCGCCGCACAGCACAAGGGTCGGTTCATCGAAGAAACCACTGAAATCCTGGATGCGCCGCATGCCGCCGGCCGAACCCATGGGGCGCGGCAGGATGTCGCCGTGGTCGCGAACGCCCTCATAGGAGTAGCCGATCTGCACGCCCCAGCGGTGGCCGTCGCCAAAATACTCTTCGATTTTTTGATG
>CAIPGC010000011.1 GCA_903864505.1 uncultured beta proteobacterium
CGGGAGGGATTACTGGTATTACCAGATCAAAACACCGGACGGCAAGCTCCAGCAGTCATACGTGGGGCCAGACGATGAGCAAACCAGGGCGTTGATTCGCCAACATTCTGACCCCGCAGCAAAGAGCGCCAAGCAGCATCTATTGCGCCTCACACGATCTGCCATTGAGTTGGGCTGTGCAGAGATTCCAAACAAGCATGCAAAAGTAATTGGCAGACTTGCCGACGGTGGGCTGTTTTCAGCCGGTGGAATTTTGGTTGGAACGCATGCATTCCTGGCGTACCAAAATGTGCTTGGTGTAACGTGGACAAGCGGTGCGGCAACATTGGATCTGGATTTCGCTCATGCCGGACGCAATGTATCTCTGGCGTTGCCCGAGAACCTGACCATGGATGCGCCCGCCGTCATCGATTCCCTGCAAATGGGATTCGTCCCAAACAACAGCAGCACATCGTTCAAGAAGTCCGACGAACCCGATTTCGACTTGGACTTTGTGACCTCCAGGGGAAGAACACAGGACGCACCGATTCATATAGCGCGCCTTGGATTAACGATGCAACCGCTGCGGTTCATGGAACTGTCCCTGGAAGACCCGATGCGGTGCACTTTGCTTGCACGCAGTGGCCCCATTGTGGTGAACCTGCCAAGACCGGCTCGGTATGCCATACACAAGCTTCTGGTCTACGGCGAACGAGCCCAAAACCAAAGAACAAAAGCCAATAAGGATGTCATACAAGCAGGGGCACTAGTAGACTACTTGCTGGCTAACGATGCACTGGAATTCGGTCTGCTCTGGCGTGACGTGAATGCACGTGGCCCGGGTTGGAGACGTCGGCTAGAACAGGGATACCAGGCAATGCGGGCGCAGCATCCGAAGTGCGATTTCGATGGGCGGCTAAATGTGGCGGTTGAACAGTAAAGGGTCATCGCCAATGAAAAAGGAGGCAGTGTTACCACCGCCTCCTTAGGTGAAGTTCGGAAATCACGAAGCAGATAGTTGCAATTTGATTTCCTTTTCCCCCTTACGCGCCATGCAGCAAAGCTGCATCTACGCATTAGAAGGTGAACGTTCCGCGCAAGTAGTACGCGCGTCCAACCGGGTCTGTGTACCGTGGGTCATATCCAGCCTGGAAGGTTTCTTCCTGGTAAGACAATGGGGGGGTCGCATCAAACATATTGCGCACACCTAGGGTCAGGGACACCGATTTCATTGGGGTCCATGAAACATAGGAGTCCCATGTTGTATATGCCGAAACACGCGGATTGCCATTGTCTTCAGGTGCATAGTCAACGTAGTCAGACTTGTAGTGCGCAGCCAAGCCGGCCGCAATAGACCCTTGTGACCAGTTGAGACTGAGGTTATGCGTCCATTTAAAAATTGGGCCGGCACCTACATACACTCCAGCATTTTGATTCCATGGACCATTTGCAAAGTCCTGATACTCGTACTTGTTTACGTAAGTACTTTGCATGCCAAGTACGATAGTACCTGCAGAGCCCAAGCTCATGCGATAGCGACCACTCAAGTCCACTCCGTTGGTGTTAAGCCCGCCAAGATTTTGCGTACGCAAATCGACGTAACCGCACGTCGCACCAGGACATTCCGAACCATCTGTGGACAGATAGCCGGTACCGTTCCGGTGGTAAAAGCTAGCGAACTGCGCTGCATCAGAAAAGATGGTCGCGGCGGAAACGGAACCAATCTGGTTGGTCAACTGAATCGACCACAGATCAACTCCAAGGCTTAGATTCTTCGTTGGTTCGAGCACTAAACCCAACGTCATGTTGGTCGACTTTTCAGGGGAAAGGCCAGTATTGCCACCTGTGAGCGCTTGCGATTGAATCTTGCAACTAGTTGCAAATATCTTTCCTGGAGCCAACACACCATCTGGGCAATTAATTGGGTCGTTAACTTGTGATGTGTTGGTATAGGCAGTCGCCGAGTACAGGTCATAAAGCGATGGCGCACGGAAGCCAGTAGAAGCGGATCCGCGGATCAACAATTCTTGGCTAGGCTGGAAACGGAAGCTCAATTTTGGGTTGGTCGTGTTGCCAAAATCGCTGTAGCTGTCGTACCGCGCTGCAGCGGTAATTTCCAACGCCTTTGTGACTGGAATATTCAATTCAGTGTAAAACGCGTTGATGGTGCGAGCTCCACGGTTGTTCGTGTCAGGATCAAAACCGGTGCTGGAAACGCGTTTGACGTTCAGATCGTAGTCTGATCCCACTTGGTACAAATCGTCACGACTGTTAGACGCGCCTACCGCCAATGCAGCTTTGCGGCCGGCACCAAACCAGTCACTCAGTTCACGGCTTGCACGCGCGTCAACGGTGGTTGACCGTGTCTCCGCGATCTGTTGTGGACCGGACAAAGCAGTAGCATTAAGCAGAGCCTGACCCTCAGCACTCTGGTCCCCAAACGGGTTCAACACGCCCTCGCGCATGGCAGTTGTTATTGCAACGCCATCGCTGTATCCCTTCAGGCTGACGTCTACTTTGTTTCTATTGAGAGTGATGCCTGCGTTGTAGTCCCACCCAGCAGCATTACCTTCTACCGTCGCCGCCAATCGCTGCTGATCATTGGTATTGATATCACCCCGAGGACCATGGAACAGATCACGCCATTTCACTGTGATGTACCCTGGCAGCAAACCCGGTGTTACCGCAATGGAGGGGCCAACCCAGTTCGGATCAAGCGCAATGCCAGCGGTAATGGCGCCTGGATTGCCAGGGTAGTAAGGATTTAGAGAGCCGTCAGGGCGTACCCGGTTCATCTTCAAGCCACCATATGGCACTGGCGCGATTTGCCCTTCAACTACGGATTTTGTAAAGAAATATTCCAAGCCGATCTGCATGTCGTTGTTGACCTTGGCCGTGCCCTTCAAGAAGCCAGACTGTCGATCAATCTTGGGTACATAGTCAACATAAGCAGACGTAGTCATCGTGCACCCGGCGCCAGGTCCAGCTGTAATCAGGATTGGAGAGACACAACCCGGCGCGGCAGGATTGCCTACATCACCCTCCTGGAAGTAGTTCGCCGGAAATGGTGTGGGCGACAGACCCCCAGGGTAACGCGTGTTGAAGTCACGCTCAAGACCGCCGATGCTGCCCGTCTTTTGGGAATCAATAAATCCAAAAACATTGAATCCGTCAGTATCGAGCTTTCCAAAACCACCACCAATATTCACACTCTGGCCACGACCGCCCGGGTGCTGCGGCGTATCCACGCCGACGGTGATAGTTCCTCCGGTAAAGTCGTTGCGGGTGATGAAGTTGATTACGCCGCCGATAGCATCCGTACCGTAAAGGGCGGATGCACCATCGCGAAGCACTTCAACACGCTCAATCGCGGCGAAGGGAATCATATTCATGTCAGGAGCAGAACCATCAATGGAGTTGTTCGCAACGCGGCGACCATTCAACAAAATCAGTGTCTTGTTCTGGCCCAGGCCACGAATGTCAGCAAACGAAGCACCGCCGGTACCACTGCCGATTACCTGGCTGGTTCCCAGAGAAGCCTGAACCACGCTCAACGAAGACAAAATCTGCTCTACGGTCGAGATGCCTTGCTTCTTCAGATCGTCCATCTTGACGACTGTAATCGGCACTGCTGTTTCAGCATCAATGCGTTTAATAGCAGAGCCTGTAACTTCCACACGCTGCAAAGTAGCATCTTGCGCAAAAGCAGGTTGCGCGGCCAATACGGCAGCCGTTGCACCACACGCAATGAGTACCGAACGAGCTAGGGCGCTGCGTCGGAATTGGGGAGCCTTTTGTTTCATGATTTCTCCAAGGGTAAAAAAATGCGACCCGGCAAATATGCCGTGGCAGCGCCAAATCGACCGCATAAGCCTCCGCATCAAATATGCCAATACGAAGATTTGGTAGGAACCGCCATTCTCTACAGTCTTGGTAACTTTATGTAACAAGACCATGGGCGGAATACGACCATCTGGCTTCCATCTCACCGCCGCACGCTCCTGTAAAGTTCTGTAAGCCTTTGTTTTTATTGAATAAATCATTCTGAACGTCTTAAAGACGTCACACAACACTGCTAGTGGCATCTCTTGGGTAAGGGTTTTCACTTATTAATTAGCGGGACCCTAAGTTGTTGTCGCGCTACATTTTCTTGCGGCTGGCAAAGGCGTGATCGCAGGATGCCACTATTCAGCGGGATTGATGGGGGCACTCATTAGCGCTCGACCGTCCTGCGTTTCAGCACGACAAGGAGCGCTCGCGACTAAACGGCTTTCGGTTCCCAGATTCAAGCTACGACCAAGCGATTCGCATCAGGCCAGCCTGCGAAGTAGGGTCAAAATGTCGAGGTCGCATGTTTGTTGCATTAGCGAGACACACGAGCCTTTCTGTTTGGACTTTACAAATCGTTAGCAGAGAATGGGTCGGCTAGCAATATGAACTTAACAATCAGCGCCCGATCGTGTTTACACAGGGTTTACAACTAGGAGTTGACTTTGATACAGCATTTCGCACTTAGAAAAAGTGTTCTGGCCGTTGCTTTGGCCATTACCGGCTCGCAAGCCGCCGTGGCGCAAACAGCTCCAGCGGGCGAAGCGGCACCCGCGACTAAGCCTGCAGCGGAAACCACCCAGAAGCCCGTTGACCCGCAGAAACTCGAATCGGTTGTCGTATCCGGTTCGCGTATCAAGCGAGACACCTTCAGCACGCCAGCGCCAGTGACCATCATCCGCAACGAAGATGCGGTTTCGGCAGGATTTACCTCAACCACGCAAGTGTTGCAAAGCACGGCCGTCACCGGCGGTCAGGGCCAAATCAACAACGCCTATGGCGGCTTCGTTACCGATGGGGGACCTGGTGCCAGCACGATCGGTCTGCGTGGCTTCGCCCCTACGCGCTCCTTGGTGCTGCTGAACGGCCGCCGGATGGCCCCGTCGGGTACGCGCGGCTCGGTCGGCGCAGCTGACTTGAACACCCTACCTAACTCCATCGTTGACCGCATCGAAGTTCTAAAGGATGGTGCCTCGTCCATTTACGGATCGGACGCCGTGGCCGGTGTGGTGAACATCATCACCAAGAAAAACCTGACCTCGATCACGGTGGAAGGCTCGGCATCGCCCACGATGGATGGTGGCGGCACCACGAAAAACTTCTCGATTTCTGGCGGCAAAGTCACCGATGACTCGCGCTTCCTGGCCTCGTATCAAATCAACCAGCAAGACAGTTTGACCCTGGGTCAGCGCGATTGGACCAAGTGCAATACCGACTACCGCCGCACCAGCGTAGACGGCGTGGTGGGTGAATGGGGTAGCTTTGACTTTGTTGACCCGCTCACCGGCAAGGCGAAGTGCTACCCGATCAGCGGCACCGGTTCCAACGGCGTCACGATCAACACCCTGGGCACCGCCAGCCGCACTGGCGTGGGCGCC
>CAIPGC010000012.1 GCA_903864505.1 uncultured beta proteobacterium
AGGGCGCTCAGGCGGTCCTCCGCCAGGTCCCCGGTGTCGTCTTTCAAGGCAATACCTGTCAGTCCAAGCATCCTGGAGCGTGTCAAAAGATGATGCAGTTTGGCTGCTGCAGTGTCGGCGGACAGACCAGCAGTTCGAATGTTGGAAATGCAGTTGCGCTGTGAGTCGTTGCGGCCCACCTTTGGCTCCCAGGTCAAGTAGACCCCCATACTGTCGGGCGAACTGAGGCCCGGTCGTTCTCCAATAACAATTACCGTTGCATTTGCTCGGAGAATTTCACCTATCTCGTCCGCCAGAGCTACGCGTCCCTGCTCAACCACGGCGACTGGCGCGATTGTCCATTCACAGTGCGCATCATCTCGCAGCAGCGCAACAACGGCGCTAAAAAATGGAACCGCATTCTGGTGAATTGCCAATGCCGAAAGACCATCTGCAATCACGAACGAAACATCAAATTGGGCATCCTTTTCATGGGTTGCTTTCCAATCTCCCATGGCTTTCAGCGAACGCGCATCCAGCTTTCGTCCCAGGTCAGGACGTTGCAAATAGGTATGTCTATCGATCGCCGCACTGTGCAATGCCAGCGTAGAAAATCCTAGCGCTTGAATCGATTGGGCGACTCCAATCGCATCCAAAGGCAGATGCACGGCATCGCGGGCCTGTGCGTGTGCCAACTGAAAATTCAGATGTGCTTCCGTGGGCACACTGTGACCGGCGCGTCCCAAAGCGATGCGTGCATCCGTGAAGCGCCTGAGACTAACCCACTCTGAAGGTATGACCACGGGCTCTGTAGTCTTCATTCAAGCTCCAATTGCCGCAATGCACCAATAAACGATGGCGGAAAGTGATTCACCAGTCTGGAGTCGCTACCGGGCTCGAACACTTCCATCATCTGCAGCCAAGCCTCAAACTCGGGCGAGGCACGCAAGCCCATGATGTGTCGCATAGCCAATGCATCATGAAACGATGTGCTTTGGTAGTTCAGCATGATGTCGTCTGCACCTGGAACACCCATGATGAAATTGCAACCGGCCGCGCACAACAACGTAAGCAGCGCGTCCATATCGTCCGAATCCGCCTCTGCATGGTTGGTGTAACACACATCGCAGCCCATGGGTACACCCAGCAACTTGCCACAGAAATGGTCTTCCAATCCAGCACGAATGATCTGTTTTCCGTTGTAGAGGTATTCGGGTCCAATGAATCCCACCACGGTATTGACCAGCAACGGATCGAAAGCCCGCGCGACCGCATAGGCTCGCGCCTCGATAGTCTGCTGGTCGCAGCCATGGTTCGCGCCTGCCGACAAGGCGCTGCCTTGACCTGTTTCAAAATACATCACGTTGCTACCGCGCTCGCCGGACTTGAATAGTCCCCCCCTCTTGAGTTCAATCGCTGCCTGCCGGGCATGTCCAAGCAACGCAAGATCAATTCCGAAACTGGTGTTGGTGGCCTGTGTTCCGCCAATCGACTGAAATACCAGGTCGACCGGGGCGCGCCGCTCCATGGCCTGCAGGGTATTGGTGACGTGCGTCAGAACACAGGACTGCGTGGGTATCTTGTATCGGGAGATGACTTCGTCCAGTTTGTGCAGCAGGCGCACGACCTGCACTACGTTGTCTGTGGCGGGATTAATGCCGATCACGGCATCCCCACTGCCAAGCAGCAATCCATCGAGCATGCTTGCTGCTATTCCCGAGAGGTCATCGGTTGGGTGGTTCGGTTGCAAGCGGGTTGCCAGCCGTCCACGCTCTCCCAGGGTTCCGCGGAAACGCGTTACAACCGTGCACTTTCTTGCAATCAGCACCAAATCCTGCACTCGACACAATTTGCTCACGGCCGCCACCATCTCCGGTGTCAATCCGGGAGCCAGCGCCTTTAGTGTGGGGCCATCTGCCGCATCGCCCAGCAGCCAGTTGCGAAAATCTCCGACAGTCAAGTGGCTGACACGGGCGAATGCGGACGCATCGTGGCGATCTACGATCAGCCTGGTGACTTCATCAATTTCATAGGGAACGATTGCTTCATTCAGAAACCTCGACAGAGGCAGTTCCGCCAGGCACATTTGCGCCGCAAGTCGTTCCTGTGAATCTTGCGCACCTACACCCGCAAGTTGGTCGCCTGAGCGCAGCGGACTTGCGCGTCCAAGCAAGGCGCGCAAGTCCTCAAAGTGGTAGCTTCGGGTGCCAATGCTGTGCGTATAGCTCATGATAGGAAATCAAAGTATCGCCGCGCTGATGGATCGGGCCGGCATCTACCCATGCTACCTTGGGACGGTTCCGGGCGGCAGAATGCGGTTGGTGGACTGGAGTTTGCTTGCCGTCTGGTAGGCCGAGAATAGCCGCTGCTCCATTTGCGCAACCGCGCGTTCCGACAATCCCGCGGAGTGACCCAATGATCGTTCCAGGTTGTGGGTGACCCAGCCTTCGGTGCCAATCCAGTCCAGCACGTTGTCGCGCACACCCAGCGCGGCGCGCGCTTCCATACGGCTGTTGTCAAGCAGTGAGCGCCCCAGCCCTGCATAGTCCACCTGCCAGCCACCCAGATCGATCAGCGTGGGAAGGATGTCGAACTGGCTGCCAATGCGGTCGTCGATGCCAGGCGTGATTCCGGGCCCCGCAATCAACAGGGGAATGTGATACAGGTTGGGAATATCTTCGGCATGTTCCACAAATTCGTCGGCATGGTCGGCAACCAATACGAAAACAGTGTTGTCAAAATAGCCCGCTTGCTTGGCTGCTGCAATCAACTCGCCCAGGGCCCAGTCGGCATATAGCAGCGAGTTACGAAAGGCCTCGCGGTCGCTGCCTCCATTGAATTTCTTGAACCGGGCATCAGGTACCAACCAGGGCGTGTGGGTGCTAGAGGTAAACACAAAACCAAGGAACGGCTTGCGAGCTGCTGAAAACAGCTGGTGCGCGGCTTGCAGTGTATTGTGGTCCCAGGTACCCCAGGTTCCCGCGGGCTTGGGCTGATCGTGAAGGTTTGCCATGTCTTCCGCACCGCGATAGATTCCAAAGCCGGCGCGTGCGGCTATCGCGTCAAAGCGCAACGAGCCCCGCTCGCTGCTTTGCAGAAAGATTGTTTCGTAGCCTTGGGATCGCGCCATCTCTCCCAGAAAACTCTGGCGGTTTTGCTCGATCCCTTCGCCCAAGAAAGGCATACCGTACAAAGTAGGCTGGCTGGCCAGAATTGATTCTGCTCCCAGAATCGATCTCTGCCCGTTGGCGTAAAAGCGACTGTACAGACGGCCTTGGCGGGCCAGTGCGTCGAAGTTGGGGGTCACGCCCAGAGGTTGCTGGTGGTTAAGGCTGCGCAACGCATCTATGTGTTGTGCGCCCCAACTCTCCAGCATCAGCACCACGACATTGGGTTGCCTGGTTTTTGCGGCTGGATGCATGCTGCGGTGCAAGGGGAATCCAGGCGTGGAGAACACCTTTTCCTCGCCCGCAAGATAGGTTTGTACAACAGCAAAGGCTTCGCCGTCCGGCATGAAGGTACTGAGCGGCGGCGGACTCTCCAGAAAGGCACGGGACATGGCAAACGCTCCATTGAGCGCCAGGTAGCCCTGGGCGGGACTGCCGGAGAAAAAAGCTTCCCCCACACTCAGTGGTTTGCCACCGATGCCGCCGCGCGCAACCACCAGCATCGGGAAGAAAATCACTGGCACGTAAACAATGCGCCACCACCATACTTGACTCGCCGGAGATGGAACCGCATATGCATACAGGTAAAACCATGCCCAACCCGCGGCCAGCGCCCCCGCACCGAACGCCAGCAGGGAGCCCTGATACTGGCGCAACACTAGACCCACCATGGAGGCCACATCCGCCGACAGAATATTGATCTCGGAGCCAACGTGGCGGTGGACGTTTCCAAAATAGATCAGGTCCGCCGACATCATGAACACAAAGACCAGCAACATCAGGTAACTGCACCAATGCCAAAGCGATTGCCAGAGCCGGTGCTGGCTCCAGCGATAAGGCAGGTGCAAAAACATCAGCGGTAACCCGACCATGACCATGGCCATAGACGCGTCGAACCGCAGCCCCACCGCGAGTGAAGCCAGAACCTGAGATGCGTCAAGCGCCTTAAAGTCACCGTGGTAGTTCAGGTACAGCGCCATTCGAAAGATCGCTGCACTCAGCACAAACAGACACAACGTCAGCGCAGTGCGCTGCGCAGGGCGTGAAAAAACCGGAAAGAGACGACGCATGGCAACAAGGGTAGAGGTTCCACATTGTCGTCCACCCGCTGCCGAACTGTTGCCCCATCTTCCCGCCGCCGTGATGCGACATTGGTTTCACCCGTATCTGATACTGGACTTGTACAGCCGCAAAATCGTCGGTTGGGTGACAGTGACGCTTCGGATCATGCCGTCGACTTGGGCAGGGTGCTGACGGCGACAAGTACTTTGACGCGCTCTGACTCCCAATGGCGGTGAAGTGGACTTACGTACAGTTGGCTCGCAAAGTGCGCGTATAACCAAACGTCTTCCCTGTCTCAAGTACAGTGAAAAAATAGTTCAGCGTAACAACGGAATTGCATGCAATTGGTGATCGCAACTTGAATGACACTACTGTTCCATCGGCAATTATTTGGCCATTGGTCAGACCGCCAAATGTGGGGACCATTGATGATCCAACCATCGAGCTATTGCTTGTAAGGTTTGTTATGGTGAAGCTTTGCCCAGTCGCTCTGAGCTTGAAGCTAGCAATATCGAAGACAGTTGCACACTCATTACCGACACAGTTGATCGTCGCTGTGTCAGCACCGGAAATTGAGTACGGCATCGCAACGGCCGATACCAATGGGTTAAATATCGGGCCAGATTCTTCAAATAGAGACAGACTGGGTGCTTTGGCGCTAATGGTCACAGTCACAAGCATGCTACTGACTTTTCCATCGCTGACAACCAAGCTCGCGACATAGGTGCCTTGCAGATCAGCAAAGAACGTTGGCTTGGTCGAGGTCGCCGAAGTCAAAGCGGCAGAACTGCCTGCAGGCTTAGAAATCAGCTTCCACGCGTAACTCAAAGTGTCACCGTTTGTGTCAGAGCTTGCGGTTCCATCAAGTGTCACCGTCTTGCCTGTGAAGACGTTCTGTGTCGAACCTGCATTTGCTATTGGTCCTGAATTGGCCGCCGTTATGCCGACTGCATCGGAACCAATAAGAGCGGATCCATCGTTGACAACGACGCTGGCGACATAGGTTCCGGCAACGTCGGCTACAAATGTTGTTTTTGACGAAGTGGGGGAAACTATCGACGCGGTACTTCCACTAGGCCTTGAAGTCAGTACCCACAGATACTTCAGGGTTCTATTCGCACTGGCTGTACTGGCACCTGCATCCAAGGTGACGGTTGTTCCAACCAAAACACTCCGGTCAGCTCCGGCGCTTGCAACTGGTGGGCCGGCAGCGAGGTTTGTTGCGACTTGCTTGAGGTCAGCAGTACTGACGGTATTGACCAACACGGAAACAACTTGTGTGAGTTGAAGCGCGCTAAGTTTGATTTTCAGCGCATCCAAGACCTTGTCTTGTGTGTCTCCACCAGATGGGTCACTGGCTGTAGCTGCCTTGAGCGGAGTTGTTATGAAGCTCGTCAAAGTCGTAATGTCCACCGTTCCACCCAAGACAGTACCCACATCGGCCTGTGCGCTCGCTAATGCAGTGGCGGTGATGCTTGTTACAGAATCTGAGCTAAAGGCTGCAAAGGCTTCTGCAGGCGCCTTGTACAACACCCGTGCAAGCAGCATTTCGGTCAATGGCGTGATGTTTGCAACTGCTGCAGTACCACCTCCTGTGGCCAAAGTATGAAGTTTTGTGCCGTCAGCCGGGTTGGTGAGTTCCAACAGGCAAGGCAACGCTCCATCCGGGATCCGTACCGAATAAGTGCCATCCGCGTTGGTTGTCGCAGTACCAAGTCCAGTTTGGCATTTGGCGCTCACAGTTGCACCAGCGATGGCTTTTCCGGTTGCGGCAGTGCCTGTGACGGTTAGGCCTGACTGGATTGGAGTCGTGGCGGCATCATTTGATTCGCCTCCACACGCAACCAGAGCAACAACAAGCAAGCTCAGTGAGTGCAGTTTTATTCTCATTTGAACCCAACTCTCTATCGATGTGTAATAGTGGCGAAAACGAACTCAGCTTCACAACTCGATCGATCCGAAGCCGCTCCAGCCTGAGCTATTCAGTGGTGACCATCCTCGCATTGCAACTATAGGAAAGTGAATTGAGATTGCAAGGTTAAAGTGAATCGCTCTGTCACCCCTCTGTGCACTCAAAAAATGGTTGACTCATATGCCTGCAGAAGAGTCAATACCGAGTTTAGAAGATCGCGAATTTCCCGTGACAATGTTGAAAGCGTTCAGTCCCGGTGAGAAAAGTGCCAGATCGCCAAACCCAGGGCGATACACTGAATCAGACTTCCTGCGAAAAATGGGAGTCCCAGGCGAATGTCGCCCCCTGGGGAATCCGATACCAGCGCCAGCAAGCCCGCCCCAGCCAAAGGTGCCAGCACTGCCATCATGCTGTTGAGCGATGAAACAGCCCCCAGTGTACGGCCTTGAATGCCAGCTCCGGCCGCGCTCGATACAATGCTTTGCAGGGTGGAGCCAGTTGCTGCCGACGGCATATTCAGCACAATGATGAGAAAAACCATCCAGCTTTGAGGTGCCAATCCATAGGCGCCGAATGCCACAGCCGATGTAGCCAGTCCGATCATGGCCAGCCTTTGGGCAGAAATTCGCTTCAAGACGTGTTTAAGCAGGACACCCTGCATCAACACGTTGACAGTGCCCACGGCCATGAGTGACAAGCCGGTTTCATGCGGCCCCCAACCAAACTTGAAGGTCGTAAAAAGCACCCAGGTCGAATGCAGCATGAACTGCGCGAGGTTACTCAGAGCGATGACGGCAACCAGCGGCCCAACGCCACCCAGGTCGATCAGTCCGCGCAAAGCTGAAACCGGGTTGGCCCTACGCCACCGAAACGGTGTGCGCTGATGCTTAGGCAGGCTCTCAGGCAACACAAAATAGCCATAAATCCAGTTGATGACGGCCAGCGACCCCGAAGCTAAAAAGGGCAGCCGCAGGTCAATATCCCCCAGCACTCCGCCCACGGCCGGCCCTAGGATAAAACCTACACCCATCATGGCACCCAACAGGCCAAAACGCCTGGCACGATCCTCGGGCGGAGTGATATCAGCAACGTAGGCATTTGCTACCGCAATATTGGCCTGCATTGCGCCGCCAATGAGCCTGACCCACACCAGCATCCACAGACTGGTGGCCGCTGCAGTCATGAAGAAGTTGAAGGCCAGCCCCGAAAAGCCAATCAGAAGAACTGGGCGGCGGCCAAAGCGGTCTGACAAAGCACCCAGGATCGGTGAGCCAAAAAAATTGGCTATTCCGAAAGAAAACGAAACCACACCAAACCAAAAGGCTTGTTCGGCTTTCGACTGGGTAAAAATTCCAACAAGATGCGGAAGAACGGGAATCATCAGGCCAATCGACATCATGTCAATCAGCACAGCGATCATGATGAAACGCATAGCAGCTGGCCGCACTTCGGACAATGTGGCAGGGACCTCAATAGACACGGTAATTGGGTATCCCTTTGTTGGTGGTCTGGAGATCCTGACCATTACTTCGGCGCACGCCCGCAGAGGTACTTTTCACGAATTCGGCTTTATCTGGCATTTATTTGGTGGGGATGTATAGGCATTGCGACCAATTGTTGTGCAGTATCGCGCGTTTGACCAACCATCATCGAGCGGTTTGGAAACACGCGATTTGTAATCGGAAATTCTTTAGCCGTTCATCCAATTCGGAAAAGCCCCTGTTTAAACCAAGCCATTGCTTGTTAAGGGTGGCAACTTAATGCTACGAACATTGCATGAATCAAGAACCACTGCCGCTCAGGGACGAGATCGCCCGTGCACCAAGTCGACATCACAAAGAATGACTGACTCCTTGCTAAAGATGCCAATCGCAGCTGAACCCACCTTCTTGGTGTCGTAGTAGGCATAGCCCGCAACCCCTGCTGCACCAACAAGCGGCAGGAACCGCGCAACGGCCTTGCCCACCGCCCGCTCAGACAATCTGACTCCAATGGATGTGGTCAATTTCCGAAGCGCTCGCAGGCTCAGTGGACGGATCAAATAGCGCTCACCCGCGCGGTATGCGACATCGCGGAACGTCTGCGCTGCCGAGTGTTTGAAGATGCACCACAGCATATGTTCCTTACTCAGAATTGCGGTCTTTCCGTATACAGAGGCGATATCAGAGACCAATTGGCTTTGAATGCGCCACATTGCAATCAAGTCCGGAAGCACCGTGAACAGCCCCAGCGGACCTGGCGCGATAGCCGCCAGACCAGAAATCTTGGCCGTGGTTCGGGCTGCTGTTTCACACAGCTCAGCTGCCCTCACATCAGGGGTGGCGGTAGGTGACTCAGTCGATACCGGAATGACGGAAACGAGACCCAGAAGCGCATCACCGATTCGCGCCGCCCAGCCAGCGCCTCCTTGGGCATCGCCACTTCCGGCTTTCACTACCTTTGACATGCACGCCTTAGTTATCTGACCAAACGTTTTTCGGAAAGAATCAGGGTCTTTCTGGAGGTTTTGCGCGGTATTGGCCCTGCCGCTCAAGCATCCAGCCTGGGTACTCTGGCTGCAGCTTGCTCAACTCTCCCAGTGCTTGCAAGTCTTCTGCGGTCAATTCCAATTTGGTGGCGTCCAGGTTGTCAGTCAACTGCTCTGGCGCCTTGGCACCAATAATCACACTGCTCACTGACGGTCGGCTCAGCAGCCAGGCCAAAGCCACCTGGGCAACGGATGCTTTATGGTACGCAGCGATTGGGCGCATCGCATCCACAATCGCAAACGCTCGGGGCTTGTCGACCACCGGGAAGTCAAAACTTGCGCGTCGAGTTCCCTCCGGCCCCTTACCATCGGCGGAAAATTTGCCGCTAAGCAGGCCACCGGCCAACGGACTCCAGACCATCAAACCCAACTTCTGGTCTTGCAGCAAAGGAATCACTTCCCGCTCCAGGTCACGGCCTGCGACCGTGTAGTACGCCTGCACGGACTCAAAACGAGACCAGTGGTTTTTCTCTGATATCGCCAAACCCTTCATGATTTGCCAGGCTGCCATATTGCACAGCCCGAAGTAGCGCACCTTTCCTGAGCGCACCATGTCATTGAGTGTGGACAAAACATCTTCAAGTGGCGTGAGTGGATCAAAGCCATGCAATTGGTACAGGTCCACGTGGTCTAGCTGCAAGCGCTTCAGACTGGCGTCAAGCTCGTTCATCAGGTGATAACGGGACTGTCCTTGTCCGTTCACCTTGACTTCGCTCATGGCCCCGAAGGCCTTGGTGGCCACAACCAGTTCGTCCCGCGGCAACCCCAAGCTCTTGATTGCGTTGCCGGTAAGGGTCTCAGATTCCCCCAAAGAATAGACATTGGCAGTGTCAATGAAGTTCACACCGGCATCGAACGATTGTCTAACAAGCGCAGTGACCGACTCTTGACCCAAGCCACCCATCACTTTCCAGAAACCCTGACCACCGAAAGTCATTGTTCCCAAGCAAAGCTCGGAAACATACATTCCGGTGCGACCCAAAAGGCGATACTTCATAGGAAACTTTCTGTGTTGAAACCAATGCCTCTAGGCTAACGCCAAATGCTGAAATATGTACATCTCTGGCGACTGCAGTCAGAAATTCTTACTGGGTATTCACTTCTGCCTTGGGTGGATATTGGTAACCATTGCTACATAGCAGTCACGCGAAAGATAAGGCTGGAGGATTCATGGACCCAAATATGCAAATTTTGTCTCCGTAGGCTGAGGGAACAAATCTATCGAGGTTGAGAACACGCATCGCGACGATGAATCCGTCCCGTACGGGAACAGCGCAGGGGTGCATGCTCATGTTGCCACCGCCATACGCAACCGTCGGGCCGCATCGTCAGCGCGTGCATCGTCTATTTCACGCAAAACCGAAGCCATATCCACATCGGCACGGTCGCGCTCGTAGCGCCCAGTAAGCACTGCCTCGTTATTCAGCAAGCCACTCTGGTACAAACTCCAAATTTCCGGGCCGTAATCGGTGCACAAGAGCGAGGGTGCAAACTGGCCAAAGAAGTCGCGCAGGTTGGCCACGTCACGCAGCAGCATGCGCTGCGCATGGTTGTTGCCTGCGGCATCAACAGCCTGCGGGAGATCGATAATGACGGGCATCTCCACGCCTTCTGTTTCACCCCCGCCACCAATGTGCGCCAGCAGGATATTGAACTCCGACAAATCTCCATGCACGATTCCGGCACATAGCATGCGCACCACCTCGGTAATCAGAGTGGCGTGGTGGCGCAGGGCCTGTTCAGACGTGAAGTCCGAATCGTTGAGGCGCGGTGCTGCATCGCCATTGGCATCGGTCACCAATTCCATCAGCAGGACACCATCGTGAAAGTTATATGGTTGCGGCACCCGAACGCCGGCGGCTGCCAGACGGTAAAGCGCGTCGATCTCTGCGCTTTGCCAAGCTGCTTCCTGCTCTTGGCGACCAAACTTGCTGCCCTTTGCCATCGCACGGGCAGAGCGCGAGTTCTTGACTTTCCGGTTTTCCGTGTAGTCCACAGCTTGGCGAAAGCTGCGATGCGTGGCCTCTTTGTAGATCTTGGCACAGCGCGTCTCATCACCACACCGCACCACAAACACCATGGCCTCCTTGCCGCTCATGAGTTGACGCACCACGGTGTCGATGAGTCCCTCTTCGACAAGGGATTGCAATCTCGGTGGCGTTTTCATGACGCTGTACTCAGCGGCATACCAGTGACCATCCCGCGTGCTGATTTGCCTTGTTGTTTTCGTAGTCCCACATGGCGCCACAGCGGTCGCATTGGTAGCGGGTTACGGTGACCGTGCGCTCGTCACGGAATTCTCTGCGGTTAGCCCCCTGTAACAGCTCTGCATGCCCGCGGGCACGGCGCCAATTGTGCTGAACGCCTGAGCAGGGCTCGCACATCGTTGTTGGCAAAAAGACTGCGGTGGCGTTTGAATCTTGGGTCATGAATGTGTGTTTTCTGGGCACTGCAGTCAATGGGAGGTTGCTATTGTCGCTGCGCCGTCCAATCAACGGACTTCTAGTTTGATGTGCAGACCAATAGCGACGAACTTGTTGATCGATTTTGTTTGAGCCAACCGACTGAAGCACTCCGGTGTTTCACCTGCCACTGTAGCCTGAACGGTGATCTCCGTTCCCCACCCAATCAAGGGCCGCACGCCGATGGCAAATGGCTTGATTTCAGTTTGCCTGGGCAGGATGACCAATCACCGCTGCAGGCGTTGGAAGCATTGCGGGGATCCTGCCAGCGATGGAATTACGAGCTGCATCAGGATCTGATTGAGGCACTGCAGCTACGTCCCCATTTTGACAAGGAGCTGCATATGCTCTCCACTGGTAGCCGTCGAAAGGTGGCTTTGGCAGAACTGTTTTAGTGCGGTGCAACGGTAACGTGTCTGAATCAACCCTATGCAGCGCTGGATATGTCGTCG
>CAIPGC010000013.1 GCA_903864505.1 uncultured beta proteobacterium
CCACGCTCAGCGGTTTCCCAAGGGACTCCGGTGCACGGCGCCGTAATACGGCACGCATTCTCGCCAATAGTTCCTTGGTAGAAAACGGCTTGGCAATATAGTCATCAGCCCCAGCGTCCAGTCCGGCCACGCGATCGGCTTCATAGACGCGGGCCGTGAGCATGATGATCGGAACCGTATTGTTACGCGGATGCACCCGCCAGCGTTTGGCCAGCACGAGGCCACTCTCCCCGGGCAGCATCCAGTCCAGCAAGATCAGGTCCGGTACCGCTGCATCGATCTCACGCTGCGCGCCGGTGCTGTCCATGGCCCAAATCGGTCGAAATCCGTTGTGCCGCAAGTTCACCACGATCAGTTCGGCAATGGCAGACTCGTCTTCCACCACCAGCACGGACGGCATATTCCTCATTTGAGCACCGACTCCAGCTTTTCGCGCGGCGAGTGGCGCACGTCTTCGCCCTTGACCACGTAGATGATGAACTCTGCAATGTTCTTGGCATGGTCTCCAATTCGCTCGATCGCCTTGGCCAGGAACAACAGATCCAGGCTCGGGGAGATCATGCGTGGGTCTTCCATCATGTAAGTGATGAGCTTGCGCACAAAGCCATCGAACTCCGCATCAATCAGGTCGTCTTCCTTGAGTATCGCGACCGCCGCAGCCACATCAAGGCGCGCAAATGCGTCGAGCGCCTTGTTGAGCAGTCCCGATGCCAGGTCGGAGGCCACACGCAATTCCAGCGATGGCAGGGAGCGTGGCGCACCGCTTTGAATGATGGAGCGCACCATGCGTGCAATCTTCTCTGCCTCATCACCCACGCGCTCCAGATTGGCGGTGGTCTTGGAGATGGCAATCAGGAGGCGCAAATCGCGGGCTGTGGGCTGGCGCCTGGCGATGATGGAAGACAGGTCATGGTCAATCTCGATCTCCATCGCATTGACCCGGTGCTCGGTGTCTGAGACCTGGTCTGCCGCTTCCATGCTGAAGTGTGACAGTGCATAAATCGCCTGGCGGATTTGCGACTCCACCAGACCGCCGAGTTCCATCACCTTGGTCGAAACCGAGGTCAATTCACTGTCGAACTGGGTAGATAAGTGTTTTTCCGGCATGGTGTCTCCTCTTAGCCAAAACGGCCTGTGATGTAGTCTTCTGTCTCTTTGCGGGTGGGTTTGAAAAACATTTGTTCCGTAGTTCCAAATTCGATCAGGTCGCCCAAATACATATAGGCCGTATGGTCACTGCAGCGCGCCGCCTGCTGCATGTTGTGCGTCACGATGACCACTGTGTAGTCCTCTTTCAGTTCGACGATGAGTTCTTCCACTTTGGCCGTGGAGATCGGGTCCAGTGCCGAGCACGGCTCGTCGAGCAACAGCACTTCGGGCTTGATGGCAATGCCGCGCGCAATGCACAGGCGCTGCTGTTGCCCGCCCGACAGGCTCGATCCACTCTGGCTGAGCTTGTCCTTGACTTCCCCCCACAGTGCCGCCTTGCGCAGAGCCCACTCGACGCGATCTTCCATATCGGTGGCGTTGAGCGACTCAAACAGCTTCACGCCGAATGCGATGTTGTCAAAGATGGACATCGGAAAGGGTGTCGGCTTCTGGAACACCATGCCGACGCGGGCGCGAAGCAGCGCCACGTCTTCCTTGCTGGTGAGCAGGTCCTGCCCATCGAGCAGCACGCGCCCCTGTGCGCGTTGCTCGGGGTACAACTCAAACATGCGGTTCAACACGCGCAGCAAAGTGGACTTGCCACAACCCGACGGACCAATGAAGGCTGTCACTTTCTTCTCCGGAATGTCCAGATTGATGCCCTTGAGGGCGAGGAATTTGCCGTAGAAGAAATTGAGGTCCTGAATGGCTATTTTGGTTTTCGCAGGCGCTGCAACAACGGTATTCATGATTGGTTTCTAGTGAGGTTGAGGGCCGGGATCAAAGCTTGTTGCGCGTGAGCACGCGCGCCAGGATGTTGAGTGCCAACACCGCCACGGTGATCAGGAACACGCCGGCCCAGGCCAGCTTCTGCCAGTTTTCGTAGGGACTCATTGCGAACTTGAAGATCGTCACCGGCAAACTGGCCATGGGCTCGCTCAGGCTGCTGGTCCAGAACTGGTTGCTCAGCGCGGTAAACAGCAACGGGGCTGTTTCACCGGCAATACGGGCAACTGCCAGCAGCACGCCGGTTAGCACACCCGCGCGCGCCGCTTTCAGGGTGATGCTAAAAATCACTCTCCACTTGGGCGCGCCCAAGGCATAGGCCGCTTCGCGCAGACCCGAAGGGACGAGTTGGAGCATGTTTTCGGTGGTACGGATCACCACCGGTATCACAATCAGCGACAGGGCGACGATACCGGCATAGCCCGAGAACGATTTGAAGCGAGATACCACCACCGCGTAGACAAACAAGCCAATCACAATGGACGGTGCCGATAACAGAATGTCGTTGACGAAACGGGTGAGCGAGGCAAGCCAGCTTTTGGAGTCGAACTCGGCCAGATATATCCCCGCCATCACACCAATGGGTGTGCCCACGCAAGTCGCGAGCAATACCATCAGGAACGACCCATAGATGGCGTTGGCCAGCCCTCCCTCTTCGTTGGGCGGGGGGGTCATCTGGGTCAGGGTGGCGAAACTGATGCCTTCAAACCCCAGGCGAATCGTTTCCCACAGGATCCAGAACAGCCAGAACAGGCCAAACGCCATGGCAGCCAGTGCCAGGGTTGTGGCGATTTGATTGACGCGCTTACGCTGCGCAAACTTGGCGGCACGGGCGGACGAAACAATGGTGGTGCTCATGTCTTGACCCCTTCGCCTTTGCGCAACTGCGACAGCAAGACCTTTGAGAGCGAGAGGATCACGAAAGTAATAAAGAACAGCACCAGCCCCAGGTACATGAGGGATGCCTGGTGCAGCCCCTCGCCGGCTTCTGCAAATTCATTGGCCAGTGCCGAGGTGATGCTGTTGGCGGCCTGAAACAGGCTGACAGAATCGAGCTGGTTGAAGTTTCCGATCACGAAAGTAACGGCCATGGTCTCGCCAATGGCGCGCCCCAGCCCCAGCATGATGCCACCCACCACGCCGGTCTTGGTGTACGGCAATACCACTTTGGAGACGACTTCCCAGGTGGTCGCACCCAACCCGTAGGCTGACTCCTTAAGCAACGGCGGAGTGACTTCAAACACATCGCGCATCACGGCCGAGATAAACGGAATGATCATGATGGCCAGAATGATGCCGGCGGACAAAATGCCAATACCTACCGGCGGACCCGATACGAACGCACCCAGGTAGGGGACGCCAGTAAACGCCGCCTGCAATGGCTGCTGTACGTAGGTGGCCAACACGGGGCCGAACACCAGCAGACCCCACATGCCGTAGACGATGGACGGCACTGCAGCCAGCAACTCAATGGCGGTGCCGAGTGGCCGTTTGAGCCATGCCGGTGACAACTCGGTCAGAAACAGGGCAATGCCAAAACTGACCGGCACGGCGATCAACAAGGCGATGAGCGAGGTCGACACCGTCCCGTAAATCATGACCAGGCCGCCAAAGTCTTCCTGCACCGGATCCCACACGGTACGGGTCAGAAACGAGAAGCCGTACATGTCGATGGCGGGCCACGCGCTGATGGTCAGGGTGGCCAGAATGGCCAGCAGAAGCAGCAGTGTCAGCACCGCAGCGCCCATGGCCACCCATCCGAAAAGCCGGTCCGCGATCGGGCCAGAGCGGGCGCGTTTCACTGGGGCAGATGCGGGCGTCACGGTGGCTATTTATTTGAAGGCAACCGCTTTGCCCGCGTTGTCCTTGATTTCACCCCAGGATTTTTCGATGGTGGCGATGACGTTCTTGGGCATGGGCACATAGTCCAGCGCGGCAGCAGTGGCATCACCATTCTTGTAAGCCCAGCTGAAAAACTTCAAGGCCTCGGTCGCGTTGGCTGGCTTGTCCTGTTTGAGATGCATCAAGATGAAGGTGGCTCCACTGATGGGCCAGGCATCCTTACCAGGCTGGTTGGTCAGAATCTGGAAGAAAGACTTGTTCCAATCGGCACCGGCCGCCGCTGCCTTGAAGCTGTCGTCGTCTGGCTTGACAAAGTTGCCGGCAGCGTTTTGCATGATGGCGTAGGTCAGCTTGTTTTGCTTGACGTAGGAGTATTCGACGTAGCCCATGGAGTTGGGTAGCCGTCCCACAAAGGCGGCCACCCCTTCGTTGCCCTTGCCACCAGCGCCTACCGGCCAATTGACCGCTGTGCCCTCACCGACTTTCGATTTCCACTCAGGGCTGACCTTGCTGAGGTAGTTGGTAAAAATGAAGGTGGTGCCTGAACCGTCGGCACGGCGAACCTGGGCGATAGCAGCGTCCGGGAGAGGCAGTGTGGGGTTCAGGGCCTTGATGGCAGGATCATTCCATTTTGCGACTTTGCCCAGAAATATGTCTCCGAGCAAGGCCCCTGTGAGTTTGAGCTGTCCCGGCTCAATGCCTTTGACGTTGATCACCGGAACGACGCCGCCCATGACGGTGGGGAACTGCATCTGAGCCTTGGCCTTCAGGACCTCGTCGGTCTGTGGCATGTCGGATGCACCAAAGTCCACCGTCTTGGAGTCGATTTGCTTGATGCCACCACCGGAGCCGATAGACTGGTAGTTCACCTTGACGCCAGTGGCCTTGTTGTAGTCCGATGCCCACTTTGCGTAAATCGGCGCAGGGAACGTCGCCCCAGCACCGGTAATTTCCTGGGCACTGACGGCACCAGCGTATCCCACGGTGGAGGCCACAGCCAGCGAAAGCAGGGGCAGTTTGAACGAGATTTGCATGAGAAACCTTCAGGGGTTGGTTAAGGAACCCCCGAACTTTAAGAAAGTTGTGTGACAACACTGTGACAGACCTCCGAATTCTCAACGATTAGGTTTGCGTCTGTCACGACATTTCCAATCATTCGTCACAACTCTGTCACAAAGTCTTTCTACGCTCGTGTGTTTTAACACGGAGAACTCCATGCCCATTACTACCTCCTGCCTCCCAGCCCTTCGCACCGTGATGGCCGCCACACTTGCCGCCTTGCTATGCGCATGTGCATCGGTACCACAACCGGCCAGCCTGGCAGATACGCTGGCAAAAACCCCGGCGCTGAGCACGCTCCACGGTTTGGTAGCTTCCGCAGGATTGGCTGAAACCCTCAGAGGGACGGGTCCATTGACGCTCTTTGCACCCACCAACGAAGCGTTCAAGGCGGTCCCCTCCAAGACTATGGACGATCTGGCACAACACCCCGAGAAACTCAAGGCGATACTGACTTACCACATCGTCGCCGGGAGAACCATGGCGGCCGAGGTCAAGAACAGCAACGCCAAAACCCTCAACGGAGCCGATGTAGCGCTGTCCAAGGCTGGTGATTTCGTCACGATTGAGAACGCGGCGGTAGTCCAGGCAGACATTTTGGCAACCAATGGCGTGGTTCACGTGATTGACACCGTGCTCCTGCCGCCGATCAAGAAGTAGATCACTATTTTCCAATCTTTCGCATGTGGTTGCTGCGTAGAAAGCTACATTTTGTATAGCAATTTTCGACCGAATCGACGGCTGAAACGGGGCCGAGATTCACCATGAACCCACTTCAACCGGTGGTTCCCCGGGTCGGCAGATTCGGTCGGGGGGAGTGCTATGCTCCACAGCGCCAGACCAACCGCCATCCAAAGAAATCAATGCAAACCGGAAACCGCCTTGCCGCCGTGGACCTGGGCTCCAACAGTTTTCGCCTTGAAATTGGACGCGTGGAGCAGGGCGAATTCCGGCGTACCGAGTACCTCAAGGAGACCGTACGGCAGGGAGGCGGACTCGATGCCGAGCGCAACCTGTCGCCCGCGGCCATGCAAGACGGCTGGGACTGTCTGGCGCGCTTTGGCGAACGACTGGCGGGCTTCAAACCATCGGAAGTGCGTGCCGTGGCCACCCAAACCTTGCGCGAAGCCCGCAACCGGGACGAATTCCTGCTGCGCGCGAGCAAAGTACTGGGATTTCCTATCAACGTCATCTCGGGTCGCGAAGAAGCCCGACTGATATACCAGGGTGTGGCCCACATGTTGCCGGTCAGCAATGAGCGCAGATTGGTAATCGACATTGGCGGGAGGTCCACCGAACTCATCCTGGGGCACGACGTTGTCCCCACGGTAATGGAGTCGTACCGGGTGGGCAGCATTGCTTGGTCCAAGCGGTTCTTTGCGGAGGGTCAGTTCACCAAGAAGGCCTTTGAGATCGCCGAAATAGCGGCAACCGCGGTCATGGACGAGGCGTTTGATGCGTATCACCCGGACCACTGGGACACCGCTTACGGCTCAGCCGGTACGGTCGGTGCCATCAGCGATGTGCTGATAGCCGCCGACTGGCCCGCCGGCAGCATTACCCAGAAGGGGTTGGACTGGCTGCTGGAAAAGCTGATTGCAACCCAGAGCGTGGACCGGTTGCGTATGCCAGGCATGCGTGAAGACCGCAAGGCCATCATCGGAGGAGGCCTGAGCGTCATTCGCGCGGTCTTCAAACTGTTGGGAATCAGCAGCCTGCAAACGGCTACCGGTGGTCTGCGCCACGGCCTGATTTGCGACTTGCTGGGCAGTACCGACTTGGCCGGGGATGTGCGGGAAAAGAGCGTACGCCGGCTTGCCGCAAAATTCAATGTAGACGGTGCGCACGGCGAGCGTGTCGGTCGGGTCGCCACCGCCCTGTTCACCCAGATTGCACTGCCTTCAAGCGCGCACGATGAAGACCCCGAACGGCTCTTACGCAAACTCAACTGGGCAGCGCAACTGCATGAGATTGGCAGCCACATCTCGCACAGCGACTACCACAAGCACGGCGCCTACATTCTGGATAACGCCGATGCCATCGGCTTTTCACTGTCGGAAATGCACCGACTCAGCGTATTGGTGCTGGGCCACCGCGGAAAGCTGCGAAAAGTCGAGACTGCGCTGGCCGACGACAGCTTGGCCACACAGCTGATGGCATTGCGGCTTGCCGTGATTCTGTGCCATGCCCGGCGGGCCCCGGATCTGGAAGGCCTCGCCCTGAAGCGCCCGGACCCCCAGGGCCGTGTGCTTCAATTGGGCTGCCGTCCCGGTTGGGCCGCAAGTTACCCCCAATCAGCCCACCTGCTGCGCGAGGAGACCGTGGCCTGGCAAAAAACGCCATGGGCACTGGAAATAAACTGCGGTTAGGCGAGACGCGCTCGAGCGCCCGGTGTCCATATTGCTTAACCGGTTAGTACCACTCCTGCAAACCGTGTAAATCAGCACTATTGGAAATTCGCAGTGTCATCAAGTTGACACAAAATGGGGCTAACTTCAGGAAAGTTTCTTAGAGGGTACACCGCCATGACCAAGCGATCATGCATCCAGCGCATCCTGACCCTTGCGGTCTGCGTCCTGTGGGGAGCGAGTGAGTTCCTTGCCTTGCAACGCGTCCACTTGTCGAACCGTGTTCACCGTCGCACCTTCCACCAAGCCTGATGCGGCCATCATTACAGAGAATTCCAACCATGCCTTGCACCAACACACCACTCACCAGGCACCACGCCTATGTGTGCCACCTGATTCACAAGTTGGAGAGCCGTTTTGGTCCTGATGACGAATTCATTGAACCTCTGCGCAATACCGCGGCGCTTCTAAGGCCCAGCCTGACGAGTGCCACAGTAGCGCGATGTCCAGACCACTCGGAAAAGGCAGGCGATGTCATCCAGCGATTCTGGGACTCGCGCAAGCACCGACTGGAGCAGGTCTGACGCGCTGTTGTCACAACCGCACCCTATTCTTGCCGTTGTAATTCACGAAAAGGAGATTTCAACCATGCTGTGGAAACTATTGGGGCTACAAAGAATGCTGGACACGCTATTTGATGATGGCTGGATTTGCCTCGGGTTGCCCGAAGAATCCACCTGTGACGAGACACTCACCCACGAACTGCTTCAAGCCGTATAGATAGCATTGTCCCCTATGCCGTGCAAGGTCCTTGGGTGTCTCCAAATAAGGCATTTGCTACAAAAAATCGGGAGACTGGACGGTGACCACGACCGTCCTGTCTCCCGTTTCACGTTCACGGTAGCGCAACCACCACAACGCGCCCTTTTTCACCGAACATTCACTTTCTTTGAATCCGAGCAGTTCTGACAGCGTCTGGCCCAGGGTCGGCTGATGACCGATCACCAGCACACAGCCCTTGCCCAGGGGCCACTGCACCAGTTCAAAGAGTTGCTCTACCGATGCCCCAGGACCGATGAGGTCCGACGTCTTGAACTTTCGCTCCAATGCTTGGGCCGTCTGCTGCGTGCGCTTAGCCGGACTGGCCCAGATGCGGGCCACATCGGGCAGTTGGCGATCCAGCCAGGATGCCATGCGTGCCGCCTGCTTTTCGCCACGGGGAGTCAGACGCCGGTGTATGTCGATTTCGCCAGGGGCGGGGTCCACCGCCTCTGCGTGTCGCCACAAAATCAGGTCCATGAGGCTACCCCCGTCGCGTAAAGGTGTCGGCCGGTGAATACCGCGCCATCAGGGCCGTCTGCGCACCGTGCGCCGTCTTCTTGCCCTTGTGCACAACCCGGGCGTAGTCACCGCCGGAGTCCAGGTCCCAGGCGTCCACACCATCGTGCAGATACGCCACCAAACACTCGTCCACAATGCGCTGGCGCTGCGCCGGATCCGTCACCGGCCAGGCCAGCTCAACACGGCGCACCATGTTGCGGTTCATCCAGTCGGCGCTCGAGAGAAAAAGGTCCTCCACCTCACCGAGCCGGAAGTAAAACACGCGCGAATGCTCCAGAAACCGCCCAATGACCGAGCGCACCCGAATGTTGTCGGTATGGCCTGCCACCTGCGCGGGCAACATGCACGCCCCACGCACGATCAAATCAATCTTGACACCCTGCCGACCGGCGTGCATCAAGCTGCGAATGAGGTCTTCATCGGTCAGTGAATTCATTTTCGCCACGATGCGTGCGGGCTTGCCGCAGGCAGCGGCGTTTGCCAGCGCATGAATCTTGTCGATCAGGTTCAGATGCAGGTGAAACGGTGCCATCCACATTTTGCGTAACCTGGGCAACTTGCTTTGGCTGGCAAGGTGCACGAACACATGCTCCATGTCAGACGTGAGTGCCACATCGGCGGTGAGGTGGCTGATGTCGGTGTACAGGCGCGCCGTGCGCGGGTTGTAGTTGCCGGTGGACATGTGCCCGTAGCGCTTGAGAGATTTGCCTTCGCGCCGCGTGATCAGCATCATCTTGGCGTGGGTCTTCAAGCCCACCACCCCATACACCACTTGTGCCCCAATCGACTCCAACATCTCGGCCCAATTGATGTTGGCTTCCTCATCAAAACGCGCCTTGAGCTCCACCACCACGGTCACTTCCTTGCCGCGGCGCACGGCCTCGCGCAGCAAATCCATCAGTTGTGCGTCGGAGCCGGTGCGGTAAATCGTCTGCTTGATCGCCAGCACCTGCGGGTCGTTCACGGCCTGGCGCAACAACTCCAGCACGCCGTCAAAGCTTTCAAAGGGCTGATGAATCAGGATATCGCCCATTTTGAGCTGCTCAAAAATTGACTGCCCCTGCTTCAGTTGCACCGGATACGCTGGCGTGTACGTTGGAAAGCACAGGTCGGGCCGATCCACCAGATCAATGAGTTGAGTGAGGCGTACCAGGTTCACCGGCCCATGCACGCGGTACAGCGCGCCCACCGGCAGTTCAAACTGTTTCAGCAGGAACTGGGAAAGGTACTCCGAGCATCCAGCCGACACTTCAAGTCGCACCGCCTGCCCGTAGTGGCGATGCACCAACCCCTGGCGCAGTGCGGTACGCAGGTTCTTCACATCCTCTTCGTCCACCGCCAAATCAGAATGGCGTGTCACCCGGAACTGGGAAAACTGGTTAACCGTTCGCCCCGGGAACAGGTCCACCAAATGCGAGCGAATGACGCTGGACAAAGACACAAACAGCGCACGATGCTCGGACAGTTTGTCGGGCATCCGAATCAGGCGGGGAAGGACCCGCGGCACCTTGACGATAGCGATCTCGTTTTCCCGTCCGAACGCATCCTTGCCCCCCAGCCGTACGATGAAATTCAGCGTCTTGTTGGCGACCTGGGGAAACGGATGCGAGGGGTCCAGCCCAACCGGAATAAGGAGTGGACGCAACTCGCGCTCAAAGAACTGTTTGACCCACTGCCGCTGCGCCGGGTTGCGTTCACCGTGCGAGATAATCTTGATGCCCTGTGCTTCAAACGCGGGCATGAGCTTTTCGTTGTACAGCGCATACTGGCGGTCTACCAAACTGTGCAGAGCCTCCGACAGTCTCTCAAACGAGGTTACTGAAAACTGTCCGGTGCGCTCATTGGCCTGGTTCGCCGCCAGGTGGGGCTCGGCCCGCACCTCGAAAAACTCATCCAGGTTGGAAGACACAATGCACAGGTAGCGCAAACGCTCCAGCAGTGGCACGTCGTCACGCACCGCCCAGTCAAACACCCGGGCATTGAATGCCAGGGTGCTGTGGTCGCGATCCAATAGCGCCGGCTCGGCCGTATTGGCAATCGATGGACTGCCCCGCACTAAAGACCCCATGTACACCACCCTGCAAATGACCTAAAGATGTCCGATTGTTGACGAACGACATGACACTTTTGTGACACACCCGAAGTGTGCCTCAATCGTGCGCGACGTGCATGTGCGCGACATAAATCATCCATGTCATCGAAAAGACATTGAAATGCCGTACCCGCGTCACATGTCGCTTTCAAAATTGCATCGTTTCCCACAAGTGAAGGTGCACCCAAATGGACGATTTCGATACGGTTAAGAGCATACAAGGCGAATTCTCACCGCTTGCCGGTATGCGATCCATGTTCATTGAGACCCAGATCCTGCGCGTGCTGCTGTGCACCGCGCGCTTGTGGGCCAACAGCCCAGGCGGATTGCGCTTCAAGCCAGGTAGTCGTCCCTGGCTGACCACATTGACACAATGCCGCTTGACCTGCTAGCAGTTCGCCGCCCCAGGAGAATCTTCATGTCCACATCCATTGCTGCCACGCCCCCACAAGCTCTCGGTCCTTCAAGGTCCAGTATGGTTCCCGCCGCGGACAACGCAGTTGGTACCAGCAAGATTCATATTTCATGGGCCAAACATCTTGACGAAGTGCGCGAGGCACAGCGCCTGCGCTATCAGGTCTTCGTCAACGAGATGGGGGCCACCTTGCCCAATACCCTGGCGGGCCATGATGTCGACTTGTTTGACAATTACTGCGAGCACTTGCTGGTGCGCGACACCGCAAGCAACGAGGTCATCGGAACCTATCGTGTGCTCACACCCGCGCAGGCCCAGCGCGTGGGCAGCACCTACAGTGACACCGAATTTGACCTCACCCGTCTGCGCAGTCTGCGCGAGCGCATGGTGGAGTTGGGCCGAAGCTGTGTGCATGCAGACCATCGGCACGGTGGCGTCATCCTGGCGCTATGGAGCGCGCTGGCCGAGTTCATGGTGCGTAACCAGTTGGACACCATGATTGGTTGCGCGAGTATCCCCATGCTGCACAACGGTGTGGTCAGTGGCGATGTGGCGGCGAGCATCTGGAACAAGGTGCGCCAGACGCATTTGGCGCATATCGACCACCACGTACGTCCCCGCCGAGCGCTGCCACTGGAGCGGCTCAGTAGCACGCTGGACGTCGATCCACCGGCCTTGATCAAAGGCTATCTGCGCCTGGGGGCAAAGGTGTTGGGTCCACCGGCATGGGATCCGGACTTCAACTCTGCTGACCTGCCCATGCTGATGCGTATCGCTGATCTGCCACCAAGATACAAGAAGCACTTCCTGGGACAGTGATGCGCAGCGCCTATGACGCCTTGTCCACGCACTGGCCATCCGCGCCAAGAGATAAACATCCACCGCCGACCGGCCCGGCCCAGGGTCGACGCTATCGTGCCATTTTTGTCTCAGACATTCACCTGGGCACGGCGGGCTGCCAGGCTGAGGCACTGCTGGCGTTTCTGAAAGCGCACCCCAGTGACTACCTTTACCTGGTGGGGGATATTGTGGATGGCTGGCAGTTGCGCCGGCGCTGGTACTGGCCGCAGTCGCACAACGATGTGGTGCAAAAGCTGCTGCGTCGCGCGCGCAAGGGTTGCAAGGTCTTGTTCATTCCAGGCAACCACGATGAATTCGCACGCGAGTTTGTCGGGCACCAGTGGGGCGGCATTGACGTGCTGGAAGACGCGGTGCACACCACGGCCGACGGGCGCACGCTGTGGGTTACACACGGCGACTACTTCGATGGCGTGATCCAGTGCGCCAAGTGGCTCGCCTTTCTGGGTGACAACCTGTACGAGTTCACGCTCAGACTCAACCGGTACCTCAACCGCACACGCGCGCGCCTGGGGCTACCCTACTGGTCCCTGTCGGCCTACCTCAAGCACAAAGTGAAGAAGGCGCTCAACTATGTGACCGACTTTGAGCGTGCCGTGGCGGCCGAAGCACGCGCACGCGGGCACGACGGCGTGGTGTGCGGACACATCCACCGCGCAGAGATGCGCGACATCGAGGGCACGCTCTACTGCAATGATGGAGATTGGGTAGAGAGTCGCACCGCCTTGGTGGAGTATTTCGATGGAACGCTCGAACTGGTCTATTGGAGCGAGGCCGCGACAGAGAACCATTTGGTCTTGACCCTGGAGCAAAGCACCGCATGAAACTTGCCCTCATTACGGACGCCTGGTTGCCACAAGTCAATGGCGTGGTAACCACCTTGGTAGAACTGGTGCGCGAGATGGAGTTGCTCGGGCATCAGGTGGTCGTGAGTCACCCCGCAATGTTTGCGACCCGCACATGCCCGGGGTATGCCGGTATTGAGCTTGCGCTGCGTCCCGGCAAGGTACTGGCAAAGTGGCTTGACGAATGCGCGCCCGATGCAATTCACATAGCGACCGAGGGGCCCTTGGGCTGGGCCGCGCGCAGCTATTGTGTGAAGCACAAGTTGGCATTCACCACCGCATTTCATACCCGTTTTCCCGAAATGCTAAAAGCCGCACTCAAACTGCCGCTGTGGGTGGGCTATGCGGTGCTGCGCCGCTTTCACAAGCGTTCGGCCGGGGTCATGGTGCCCACACCCAGTGTGATGCGCATGCTGGACGCGCGCGGCTTTCGCCATTTGCGCAGTTGGACCCATGGGGTGGATACGCGCCTTTTCAGATACCACGAAACAGCGCACAACCATGAGCCATTGGCCACGTTGGCCCGCCCCTTATCCCTTTATGTGGGACGGGTCTCGTACGAGAAGAACATTGAAGCATTCTTGAATCTGGAACTTCCTGGCACCAAAGTCGTGTGTGGCGTTGGCCCGCTGGAGCAAGCTCTCAAGGACCGTTTCCCCAACGTGCGCTGGCTTGGATTGCAATCACGCACCGAACTGGCGAAGGTCTACGCAACTGCGGACGTGTTTGTCATGCCCAGTCGAAATGAGACGTTTGGCCTGGTCATGCTGGAGGCCATGTCTTGCGGCACTCCGGTGGCCGCCTTCCCGGTGGAAGGTCCTTTGGAGGTGCTGGGCTCGCCCGAACGCGGGGGCGCGTTGAATGAGGACCTGCGCGCTGCCTGGTATAGGGCGCTGGGCGTACCACGTCACGAAGCGCTCAGCAGGGCCCTGGACTTCAGCTGGGCCGCTGCCACGCGGCAGTTTGCCGGGCATCTGGTGAGCGCACGACCATTTGCGTCCACCATTGCCGCCGTCGAATTAGTGCCTTGATGGCGGGAACCCGTGCGCCCCAGGGGTCGCAGTTACGAGAGGTTCATCCGCTCGGCGCGCGAGGCCCAATACCGCCGCGTGACCCCCGCCACGCTTTCGTAACGGTCGCTTCGGCGCCGCAAGGCCAGTTCTTGCTGGGCGCACTCTTTTGCGCACAGAAACGGGCCCAGTATCTCGTCCTTGGGGCCAAAACGATGCTCCATCTTGCGAATCAAATGGCAGATGTCGCCGTAATGTCTGCTCGCCAACGGGTTGGTGTTAATCATGGTGCATTGACGGTACCTTATTCCTGTGACAGTTTGATGACATGGCGAATCTGCAACGCTTAGCGCGCGGCTGGTTTCCTTCGCACCTTCGTTTGGTTACCCTTGGCGTTCGTGACACCGATTGAACTGCCCGAACTGCTTGCCCTCGAGAGAATCATTGAGCTCGGGGGTGAGCACATGCAACACCAGGTGCTTGCCATGGCGCGGTCAAGCGCCGGTGCAAGCTACCCCATCTATGCCATCACCATGGGCAACCCCGATCCGCAGGTTCCGGCGGTCGGGTACTTTGGTGGCGTGCACGGACTCGAGCGCATTGGCTGCGAGGTGGTGCTGGCTTACCTGCACAGTCTGGTGATGCGACTGCAATGGGATAGCACCCTGCACCAGCAACTCGACTGCGTGCGTTTGGTCTTTATACCCCTGGTCAATCCCGGTGGGCTGGCCATGGGTACACGAGCCAATCCGCACGGCGTGGACCTGATGCGCAATTCACCGGTGCAGGCCCAGGAGCGCGTCCCCTTTCTCTTGGGTGGGCATCGGACCAGTGCGCGCCTTCCCTGGTACCGCGGCCCCCCCACCGGTGAAATGGAGGTCGAGAGCAAGGCGCTTTGCGATGTGGTCCAGCGTGAGCTTTTGTCGCGCGCAATGAGTCTTGCCGTCGATTGCCATTCCGGCTTTGGTGCGGCGGATCGCATCTGGTTTCCGTATGCGCATACGCGCAAGCCGATCACCCACCTTGCCGAGGTGCATGCACTCAAGGATATCTTTACCGACTCCCACCCGCATCACCGATATATCCTGGAGCCGCAAAGCGCGCAATACCTGGCCCACGGTGATTTGTGGGACCACCTCTATCTGCTGTCGTGCCACCAGTCCGATCGCATCTTCCTGCCTTTGACCCTGGAGATGGGATCATGGCTGTGGGTGAAGAAGAACCCGCGTCAACTATTTTCGCGGCATGGCATGTTTAACCCCCTGATCGAGCATCGTCAGCAGCGTGTGCTGCGCCAGCATCAGCAGTTTCTTGACTTCTTGTCGCGCGCCGCATGCGGGCACTCCCGTTGGTTGCCAATTGCAGAGAACCGCGACCAGCACCATGCACGAGCCTTGCAGGAGTGGTACTAACAGTGTCACGCGACTGACACGCTTGGGTGATAGCCTGAGGTTTCGCCGGACACTGCGCAGCCACTGCTGCTCGACGTAATCATCGTATTGCCCACCTATGCGCCTATTTGTCATCGGACTACGTTGCCTGCGCCTGACGGGCCACATTCTTTACGCGCTGCTTGTTGCGTGCGTCTTTCCGAAACTTGGTACGCGGTGCCAGCAGTGGGTGATGCAGGACTGGTCGGTAAAGCTGCTGGATATTCTCAACGTCAAAACGCAAGCGGTCGGTACCGGATTCAAGGCACGCCCCCATGGCAGCTTGCTTGCCGCGAATCACATCTCATGGCTGGACATCTTTGTGATCAA
>CAIPGC010000014.1 GCA_903864505.1 uncultured beta proteobacterium
CAGCGTCTGGAGCAGCGTACGCGATTCGATCTGGAAATGCTCAGCGAAGTCGGTCATTGCAAGGGCATCGAAAATTACAGTCGCCATCTCAGCGGCTCGGCACCTGGAGAACCACCAGCTACGCTGACCGACTACTTGCCCAAGGATGCGGTGATGTTCCTGGACGAAAGCCACGTGCTCATCGGCCAGTTTGGCGGCATGTACAACGGTGACCGTTCGCGCAAGACCACGCTGGTGGAGTACGGATTTCGTTTGCCCAGTGCGCTGGACAACCGTCCGCTGAAGTTTGAAGAATTTGAGTCCAAGATGCGCCAGGCCATTTTTGTGTCGGCCACGCCAGGGCAGTGGGAGAAGGACCACGCGGGCAAGGTGGTCGAGCAATTGGTGCGTCCCACCGGGTTGGTGGACCCAGAAGTGGAGGTTCGCCCTGCGACCAGCCAAGTGGATGACGTGCTGCAAGAGATTCGCATCCGGGTGGAAAAGCACGAACGGGTGCTCATCACGACGCTTACCAAGCGCATGGCGGAGCAACTGACAGATTACCTGGCCGACAACGGAGTCAAGGTGCGTTACCTGCACAGTGATGTCGATACCGTGGAGAGGGTTGAGATTTTGCGTGACCTGCGTTTGGGGGCGTTTGATGTGCTGGTGGGCATTAACCTGCTACGCGAGGGACTGGACATTCCGGAGGTGTCTCTGGTGGCGATTCTCGATGCGGACAAAGAGGGTTTTCTGCGCTCTGAGCGCTCGCTCATCCAGACTATTGGTCGCGCGGCGCGCAACCTGGAGGGGAGGGCTATTTTGTACGCTGACAAAGTGACGGACTCGATGGAGCGTGCCATTGGAGAGACCAATCGGCGTCGCACGAAGCAGGTTGCCCACAATCTGGCCAAGGGCATTACGCCGCGCAGCATTGTCAAGCAGGTGCGCGACCTGATTGACGGGGTTTACAGCGAAAAGGCGGGCAAGGAAGCCGAACGTCTGGAGCGCGATGCTCTGGCCCGAGCACAGGTGGAAGATATGAGCGAGAAGGACATTTCGCGCGAGATCAAGCGACTTGAGAAATTGATGATGGAGCACGCACGCAACCTCGAGTTCGAGAGGGCTGCACAGGTGCGCGATCAGTTGGCGATTCTTAAAGAACAGGCTTTTGGCGCCCCCGGAATCGATAACGTGCGTGAGCTTCCGATCTCTTGACGCAGTTGGGAGAAACAATAATAACCTTAGTACCCGAGCAATTTACTCGGATTCTTGCTATACTTGATTCTGACAGACGAACCACCCGATTGAAGGACCTTCTCATGCGTCTCACTACCAAAGGCCGTTTTGCGGTCACAGCGATGATTGATCTGGGATTGCGCCAGAGCAGTGGGCCGGTTACCCTGGCCGCAATTAGCCAGCGTCAACAGATTTCGCTGTCGTATCTGGAGCAGCTTTTTGGAAAGTTGCGCCGTAACGAACTGGTGGAGTCTACACGAGGTCCCGGCGGCGGTTATACGTTGGCGCGTAAGGCGGCAGACATCACAGTGGCAGACATTATTTTGTCGGTGGACGAACCGATTGATGCAACCCAGTGCGGCGGCCACGAAAACTGCCTGGGCGAAGGTGCGCAGTGCATGACGCATGATCTGTGGGCCGCACTCAATACCCGAATGGTGGAGTTTCTGGACTCGGTCAGTCTGCAAAAGCTGGTGGATGACCAACTGGCCAAAGGGTTGCAGGTTGAGGGAAAAACCACCATTAAGCGTGCCATTTCGGCCATGCCTGCGGTCAAATCGGTTCGGGTGAACGCGCCGAATTCCGTGTTTGCTTTGGGCAATGCATTTTCCAAGATCTAAACGCTGGATACAGGCCTCACCTTTTCACCGATCTTTTGCATCAGGTATCCCATGGAATCGACCCCCCACTTTCCCATTTACATGGATTACAGCGCCACCAACCCCTGCGACGAGCGGGTAGTGGACGCCATGGTACCCTGGTTGCGGAATCACTTTGGTAACCCGGCATCCCGTAGCCACGCGTGGGGTTGGGAGGCGGAAGCGGCTGTTGAAACAGCGCGTGAACAAGTTGCAGCGCTGATTGGTGCGGACTCGCGTGAAATTGTCTGGACATCTGGTGCTACTGAATCGAACAACCTGGCGCTCAAGGGAGCGGCGCATTTCTACCAGTCCAAGGGCAAGCATCTCATCACCGTGAAGACCGAGCACAAGGCGGTGCTGGATACCTGTCGTGAATTGGAGCGTCAGGGCTTTGAGGTGACCTATCTTGATGTCCAGGATGACGGACTGGTGAATCTCGATTCCTTCAAGGCGGCGATCCGGCCGGACACCATAGTGGCCAGCGTCATGTTCGTGAACAATGAGATTGGCGTTATTCAGGACATCGCTTCCATTGGTGCGGTGTGCCGCAATAAGGGCATCATCTTTCACGTCGACGCAGCCCAGGCCACGGGGCGGGTCGAATTTGATCTGTCCAGACTGCCGGTTGATCTGATGAGTTTGACTGCCCATAAAACCTACGGTCCGAAAGGTATTGGCGCCTTGTTTGTACGCCGCAAACCACGTGTGCGGTTGGAAGCACAAATGCATGGTGGTGGCCACGAACGTGGCATGCGCAGCGGTACCCTGCCCACGCACCAAATAGTGGGCATGGGAGAGGCATACCGCATTGCCAAAGAAGAGATGGCCGTGGAAAACCTGCGTATACATGCCCTGCATGCGCGCATGTTGGCCGGGTTGAAGGATTTAGAGCAGGTATTTATCAATGGCCACGAAACGCAGCGCGTACCACACAACCTGAACATGAGTTTTAACTATGTGGAAGGCGAATCCCTCATCATGGGCATCAAGGGGCTGGCCGTGAGTAGCGGTTCGGCCTGCACGTCTGCCTCTCTGGAGCCCAGCTATGTTTTGCGCGCCCTGGGCCGCAGCGATGAATTGGCCCACAGCAGCCTGCGCATGACGATTGGGCGTTGGACAACCGAGGCTGAGATTGACTACGCGGTCGACACCATCAAGACGAATGTGGCCAAACTGCGTGAACTCAGCCCCCTGTGGGAGATGTACCAAGATGGCATTGATATCTCCACAATCCAGTGGGCAGCGCATTAAGGAAATTTAGATGGCTTATTCAGAAAAAGTGGTAGACCACTACGAAAACCCACGCAATGTCGGCAGCTTCGAGAAGGGAGACGACTCGGTCGGTACCGGTATGGTTGGGGCTCCCGCTTGCGGCGATGTAATGAAGCTGCAAATCAAGGTCAACCCGGCCACCGGTGTAATTGAAGATGCACGCTTCAAGACCTACGGTTGTGGTTCTGCGATCGCATCATCTTCGCTGGTTACCGAGTGGGTGAAAGGCAAGACGCTGGATCAAGCCTCGGCTCTTAAAAACAGCCAGATTGCGGAAGAACTGGCGTTGCCACCTGTCAAAATTCATTGTTCCATCCTGGCCGAAGATGCCATCAAGGCAGCCGTGGACGACTACAAGAAAAAGCACCTAACCTGAAACATTGCGGGACAGACTGCGTCCGGGAGGCGCAGGCACTGTCTCCAACAGATTGACTATGGCTGTTACCCTTACTGAAGCCGCTGCGCGGCACGTTACCCGCTACCTCACCAAGCGCGGCAAGGGGGTCGGGGTGCGACTGGGCGTCAAGACTACCGGTTGCTCGGGCCTGGCCTACCAACTGGAGTATGTGGACGAATTTGCCCCTGAAGACCTGGTGTTTGAAGGCCATGGTGTAAAGGTGTTGGTCGACCCCAAGAGCCTTGCCTATATCGACGGAACACAGCTCGATTTCGTGCGCGAGGGGTTGAACGAAGGCTTTCGCTTCAACAACCCCAATGAGCGCGACAAATGTGGCTGCGGTGAGTCGTTCCGCGTGTGAATCTGCAGTCCAATGATTTTGAGCTGTTCGGGCTCACCCGGCAGTTTTCTCAGGACCGAGCTGTGCTCGATTCGTGCTGGAAGGAAATGCAGCGCGGGTCGCATCCTGACAAGTTTGCGGCCCAAGGCGCAGCGGCACAGCGCTTGGCGATGCAATGGTCGGTGCGTATCAACGAGGCCTACCAGCGCCTGAAAGATCCGTTGCAACGTGCGGCTTACCTGTGTGAACTCGCTGGTGCACCAGTCAATGCACATGTCAACACGGCCATGCCAGAAACTTTCCTGGTCCAGCAACTGCAGTGGCGCGAAGCGCTCGACGAGGCACGGGATACGCCAGCGCTGGAGGGGCTGCAGAATGATGTTGTCGAAACCCGCAAACAGATGCTCAATGACCTCGCACGCTTTCTGGATGCGGATCACAATTACGGTGCGGCGGTGAGCATGGTCCGCTCCCTCATGTTTATCGAAAAGTTTTCTCGGGATCTGGATCAGCGCGTTGAGGCCATGGAAGACACAAACAATTAGCTATGGCGCTTTTACAAATTTCAGAGCCGGGGCAGTCGCCCAACCCGCACGGTCGGCGCATTGCTGTGGGCATTGACCTGGGCACCACCCACTCATTGGTCGCTGCCGTGCGCAACGGAGTGGCGGAGTGTCTTCCGGATGCACAAGGGCAGGTGATATTGCCGTCAGTAGTACGCTATCTCAGTGGTGGGGGGCGGCAGATAGGCAGCGCTGCGCAAACTGCCATGTCGACTGACCCGGAAAACGTCATTGCTTCCGTAAAGCGTTTCATGGGGCGTAGTTTGGCTGACGTGAAAGGGGCCGAGCGGTTGCCATACCGGCTTGTCGACCGACCTGGAATGCTGGGAATCACCACAATAGATGGGGAGAAGTCGCCAGTGGACGTAAGTGCTGAAATTCTGGCCACCCTGCGTTTCCGGGCTGAGGACACATTTAACGACGATCTTTACGGCGCAGTAATTACCGTCCCTGCTTACTTTGACGATGCACAGCGACAGGCGACCAAGGATGCAGCCCAGTTAGCGGGGTTAAACGTACTGCGGCTTATCAACGAGCCAACTGCCGCTGCAATTGCCTACGGTTTGGACAATGCCAGTGAAGGCATTTATGCGATTTACGACCTGGGTGGTGGCACCTTTGACATTTCCATCCTGCGTCTTACGAAGGGTGTGTTCGAGGTGGTGGCGACAGGAGGGGATTCGGCACTGGGGGGCGACGATTACGACAATGCATTGGCCGATTGGGTGCTGGCTCGCACCGGCGCGCAAGCCGTGACTGCATCCGACAAGGCAAGGCTCAAACAGGCCGCACGCGCCTGCAAGGAAGCGTTATCTGCTACAAATGTGGTAGCGCTTAACGCAGATCTGGCGAGCGCTGCAGTCCATTTTGAGGTTGAAAGGTCACAGTTCGAAGCGGTCATGGCACCGTTGACCAAACGCACTTTGTCCTCGGTCCGAAGGGCCTTGCGCGATGCCAAACTGAGCACGGACCAGGTTAATGGCGTGGTGATGGTGGGCGGCTCCACCCGCATGCCTCAGGTGCAGGCTGCTGTGGCCGAGTTTTTTGAACAGACACCGCTGACCAATCTCAACCCAGATGAAGTAGTAGCATTGGGTGCGGCCATTCAGGCCAATCAGCTTGCCGGCAACAACGCTGCGGGTGATTTACTGTTGCTCGATGTGATTCCTCTTTCCTTGGGAATAGAAACCATGGGCGGATTGGTGGAACGCATTGTTCCGCGCAACCAGACCATTCCCACTGCAATGGCCCAGGATTTCACCACCTACCAAGATGGACAGACCGCTTTGTCGCTGCATGTGGTGCAGGGCGAGCGCGATCTGGTGGCCGATTGCCGTAGCCTCGCCCGCTTTGAACTGCGCGGCATTCCTCCCATGGTGGCCGGTGCGGCTCGCATTCGTGTCACCTTTACCGTGGATGCGGATGGGTTGCTCCAGGTCGCTGCCCAAGAACTGGTCAGTGGTGTCCACGCCCAGATCACGGTAAAGCCATCGTACGGCTTGGCCGATGCACAAATAGCCCAGATGTTGCAGGACAGCTTCTCCACAGCCGAGCAGGACATGCGTGCCCGTGCGCTGGTGGAGGCGCGGGTAGACGCGGACCGACTGCAGTTGGCCACCCGCAGCGCATTGGAAGTGGATGGTCGTTTGTTGCAGTCGTCGGAACGAGCCGCTATCGATGCGGCGTTGTTGGAACTGGCGAATGTCCTGGCCAGCGAAGATGCGGCGGTGATTGAAGCGGCCAGCAAATCGCTGGCGGCTGCCACCGAAGCCTTTGCCGCACTGCGCATGAATCAGGGTATATCGCAGGCACTTTCTGGTCGTAACATTGCCTCCATTTGAGTCTTCCTCCCATGCCCACCATCAAAATCCTTCCCCACTCGGAGTACTGTCCGCAGGGTGCCGAAATCCGCGCGTCTGCTGGCACGTCCGTGTGTGAAGCGCTGTTGGAAAACCACATTGCCATCGAACACGCCTGCGACATGAGCTGCGCTTGCACCACGTGCCACATCATTGTGCGCGAGGGACTAGCCTCGCTCAACGCACTGGACGAAAACGAGGAGGACCTGCTGGACCGTGCGTGGGGGCTGGAGCCGAATTCGCGCTTGAGCTGTCAAGCGATCGTTGCAAACAAGGATCTTGTGGTCGAGATACCCAAGTACTCCATCAACCACGCCAAAGAAAATCATTAGGAAACCTGGTTACATTGCGTTATGCGGCAAATATTTCTTGACACTGAAACCACTGGTTTGAATCCAGTTGCCGGGGACCGGATCATCGAAATTGGCTGTGTGGAAATGGTCAACCGCAAGCTCACTGGCAATAACCTGCACCACTATTTGAACCCGGGACGGGAAAGCCATGAGGAAGCCCTGAAGGTGCATGGAATCACGTCCGAGTTTCTGCGCGACAAGCCGAGATTTGAGCGTGTGGTCTCGGATCTGCTGGAATATCTGAAAGATGCCGAAGTCATCATTCACAATGCTGCGTTTGATGTGGGTTTTCTTAACGTAGAACTCTCGCTGGTGGGGCAAGCCGGATTTGCGGCGCATGTGAGCAGAGTGGTGGATACGCTGGCAATGGCGAAGGAAATGTTTCCTGGTAAGCGTAACAGTCTGGATGCCTTGTGTGACCGAATGGGTGTGGACCGCTCCGGCCGTACCATGCATGGAGCATTGTTAGACGCCCAGTTGTTGGCCGATGTTTATATAAACCTCACACGGGGGCAGGACGCTTTGCTGATGGATGCGGGCTGTTCGGACGATGAAATGGTGGTAGTGAACAGCATTGATTTTGGTCAGTTCGACCTTCCCGTGCTACACGCCAACACTCAGGAACTCGTCTCTCACGAGGAGGTTATCAACCAGATCGACAAGGCCAGCGGTGGGAAAACGCTGTGGCGAAAAGTTGCATGAAGGCTGCTGTACAATTTATAACTTTCCTGAAGACAATTCAGGGCGATTAGCTCAGGGGTAGAGCACTGCATTCACACTGCAGGGGTCGCAAGTTCGAAACTTGCATCGCCCACCA
>CAIPGC010000015.1 GCA_903864505.1 uncultured beta proteobacterium
CCTTCGATGCCGGGCTCGAGTTCCACAAACGCGCCGTAGTCGGCGATGTTGGTGATCTTGCCGAACATACGGGTACCTTGTGGGTAACGGCGGTTCACGCCCATCCAGGGGTCATCGCCCATTTGTTTGAGACCCAAAGAAACACGGTTTTTCTCGGTGTCGAACTTGAGGATCTTGGCCGTGATTTCCTGACCGGCTTGCACCACTTCAGAGGGGTGACGAACACGGCGCCATGCCATGTCGGTGATGTGCAGCAGGCCGTCGATACCACCGAGGTCCACGAACGCACCGTATTCGGTGATGTTCTTGACCACACCTTGCACCACGGAACCTTCTTTCAAGGTGGCCATCAGGTTGGCGCGTTCGGCGCCCATCGATGCTTCCACCACTGCACGGCGTGACAGCACGACGTTGTTGCGTTTGCGGTCGAGCTTGATGACCTTGAATTCCATGGTCTTGTTTTCGTACGGAGACAGGTCTTTGGTGGGACGGGTGTCGACGAGTGAGCCGGGCAGGAAGGCGCGGATGCCGTTGACCAGAACGGTCAGGCCACCCTTGACTTTGCCGGAAGTGGTGCCGGTGACGAATTCGCCGGATTCGAGGGCCTTTTCCAGGCTCATCCAGGAAGCCAGACGCTTGGCCTTGTCACGCGAGAGGATGGTGTCGCCATAGCCGTTTTCCACGGAGTCGATAGCTACGGATACGAAGTCGCCTACCTGAACTTCGATTTCGCCCTTGTCGCTCTTGAACTCTTCGATGGGCACATAGGCTTCAGACTTGAGGCCGGCGTTGACCACAACAAAGCTGTGCTCGATGCGAACCACTTCAGCGGTGATGACCTCACCAGTGCGCATTTCCGAGCGTTGCAGGGATTCTTCAAATAGGGCTGCGAAAGATTCTGACATTTAAGTATGCGGCGCTAACCGCAGGTTAGTTCACGGTTTTCACCGCGGGGTTAAGTTGTTGAACCTCAAAGCTGGTGCGCTGACGCGCGAAAAGAGCTATGAGGACCAGATTGCCCGTCAGGCGGACCTGAATGGCTGTTTGCTTTGCCACCAGTCCAATACGCATTCAACAGACTTTTCAATCGTCAAATCCGAGTTGTCCAGCAACTGGGCGTCTTCGGCAGGCTTGAGTGGGGAGACGGTTCGGGACGAGTCCCTGGCATCACGCGCTTCCAAGTCTGAGCGAAGACTGTCAAGTGTAGCGGAAATTCCCTTTGAAATCAACTGCTTATAGCGGCGATCTGCGCGCTTTTGGGCGCTGGCGGTCAGATATACCTTTAATGGTGCGTCTGGGAAGATGACTGTGCCCATGTCGCGTCCGTCAGCGACCAGTCCCGGCAGACGTTTAAAGCTGTGCTGCAAATCGACCAATGCCGCTCGTACCTGCGGGAATGCAGAAACGGTAGACGCGTTCATGCCAGCCTGTTCCGTGCGGATGGCCTCGCTCACATCCTGTTCGTTCAGCAGAACACGTTCGCCCTCAAAGCGTACGCGCAGTCCTCTGGCCAATTCCGCGATGGCCTGCGCGTTTTCCACCGCCAGGCGAATGCCCGCTTGCAACGCCGCCAGGGCTGTGATGCGGTACAGAGAGCCAGAGTCGAGCAGGTGGTATCCAAGCTGCTGTGCCAGCGTCGCAGCCAGGGTGCCTTTGCCCGAAGCTGTGGGACCGTCCACGCACAGCACCGGGATGGCGCCGATCTGCGCCCTTGCCAGGGAAAACAGGGCTTCGAAATAGTCCGGAAAAGTCTTGGCCACACACTTGGGATCTTCGATGCGTACTGGCAGTCTTGCCGGGTTAAATGCTGCCAGAGAAAAACACATGGCCACGCGGTGGTCGTCGTAGGTCTGGACCGATGCCGCGCGCCAGTCGGCGCTGGTTGCAGGGGGTGTGACTTGAATGAAATCAGCACCTTCAACCACGCTGGCACCGAGCTTGCGCAGCTCGGCGGCCATGGCGGCGATGCGGTCGGTCTCTTTGACCCGCCAGCTCGCGATATTGCGCAGGGTGGTCGTTCCGTTGGCGTACAGGGCCATCACTGCCAGGGTCATGGCGGCATCGGGAATATGGTTGCAATCGAGGTCAATTGCCTGTAGCGGCCATTGACCGCGGGTGATTTCCAGCCAGTTGGGGCCGCTGTTGACTACGGCGCCCATTGCACGAGCGGCATCAATGAAACGGATGTCGCCCTGGATGGAATCGGCCCCCACGCCCTGGATGCGTATGCAATTGCGGCCGCCGGAGCCCGTCGCTATAGCGCCAAGCGCTATGAAATAGCTAGCAGACGAGGCATCCGCTTCGACATGGATGGCTCCTGGGGAGCGCAGCGTACTGCCCGCCGGAATCGTGAATCGTTGCCACGCATCGCGCTCAACCTGCACGCCAAAACGCGCGAGCAGGTTTAGTGTGATCTCGATGTAGGGTCGCGAGATCAACTCGCCAACCACTTCGATGACGATGTTGCGTTGCGCGACAAGAGGCAGAGCCATCAGCAGCGCGGTCAGGAACTGACTGGAAACATCGCCACGTACCCGGATGGGCGCATCAAGGCTCAGGGACGGTTGTCCGATGTGCAGCGGTGGATATCCTTCATTGCCCAGGTAATCAATGTGGGCTCCCAACTGGCGAAGTGCGTCGACAAGATCGCCGATGGGGCGCTCGTGCATGCGCGGCACCCCACCTAATTCAAAGTCACCCCCGAGCACTGCCAAGGCCGCGGTGAGTGGGCGCATCGCGGTACCCGCGTTGCCCAGGAACAGTTTGGCCCGAGTGGCGTTCAGCATCGTGCCCACCCCGTCGATGCACACCTCGGTGCCTTGTTGGCTGACGCCGCAGCCTAACACCTGCAGGGCTTCGAGCATGACCCGGGTGTCATCCGAGTCCAGCAGGTCGTGGATAGTGGTGCGCCCCGAGCACAGCGCGGAAAGCAGCAAGACCCGGTTGGAAATGCTCTTGGACCCCGGCAATGTGACGGACCCCGACGCACCGCTGAGCGCGGGGATGTCCAGAAACGCAGTCGAAAACATTACTGGTTGAACTTGGAGGTCATGCTCCAATTGCCGCGCGTGTTGCTGGCCTGTTCGATCAGACCCTCGAGGGCTTCGGAGTTTCCATTGGAGATCATCAGTTCCAGTGCGTGCAGATTGCGCTGGAATATCTTCGATTGCGCCAGCAATTCTTCACGGTTGGACACCAGAATGTCACGCCAGATCTTGGGGTCGCCGGCGGCAATGCGCGTGAAATCCCTAAACCCCGGGCCCGCCAGCGACAGATAGTCTTTGCCCTGGGGTTGTCCGCTGATGGCATTCATCAGGGCAAACGCGATCAGGTGGGGCAGGTGGCTTACCGCAGCAAAAGCCGCGTCGTGCTGTTCAGGTGACATCTTCAACACCCGGCATCCCAGGGCGGTCCATACATCCACCGCTTTTTGCAACTGCGCTGTCAGTGTGCGTTCGATCGGCGTCAGGATGATCTGGCGACCGGTGTAGAGGTCGGGGTCCGCATTTTCCACACCCGACACTTCTTTGCCGGCTATGGGGTGGGCCGGAACAAATGAACCGATGTGCTCGCGCAGGGCGCGCCGGCCAGCGTCGATCACATCGCGCTTGGTAGAGCCCACGTCCATGATCAGCATCTGTGGCGTGACCAGATGCTTGATCGCCTTGAAGGTTGCCTCGGTAGCAGCCACCGGTACCGCAATGAGCACGATGTCGGCGCCCGAGACCGCCAGCAGGGCCGAGGGAGCCTCGATGTCGATCACGCCCATCGCGCGGGCCCGTTCGGTGGTGCTGGGGGACTTGCTGTATCCCACCACGCGCTTGACCAGACCGGCCCGCTTGAGCGCCAGAGCGAAGGATCCTCCCATCAAACCGCAGCCAATCAAACCAAGTTGTTCAAACATAGGGTTTCCTGTGGATTGCCATCAATCGGCCAAGGGATAGGTGCCCAGCACCTTGTAGAAGGCGCACAAACCCTGCAAGTCTTTCAGCGCCGCAGCCACATGAGGTTGCGATGGATGACCTTGCAGGTCAATGTAAAAATAGTATTCCCATTGCCCAGAGCGCGCTGGGCGTGACTCGAAACGGGTCATGGAGACGCCATGCTGCTTGAGTGGTACCAGAAGGTCATGCACGGCACCGGGCCGATTGGGCACCGACACTACCAGGCTGATACAGTCGCGCCCCGACGCCTGGGGTGCCGGCATGCTTGAAGGCAGGCAAACCACGACAAATCGGGTTCGGTTAAAAGCGTCATCCTGAATGGCCTGGGCAGCAACGTGCAAGCCGAATTCCGAGCCGGCCCGGTCGCTGGCAATGCCCGCCCAGGTCGGATGTTGCGAGGCCAGCCGTGCGCCTTCAGCGTTGCTGGAAACGGCGCGCCGCTCGGCAAGGGGTAAATGAATATTGAGCCACTCCTGGCATTGGGCAATGGCTTGCGGGTGCGCCAGCACCACCTCTATGCCTTCCAGGTTGGGTACGGTACGCAACAGGTTGTGCCGCACCAGCAGGCTGATTTCGCCCACGATGTGCAGGGGGGACTGCAGCAGCAGGTCCAGCGAACGGGTTACCACGCCTTCGGTGTTGTTCTCGACCGGGATAACACCAAACTCGGCCCCGCCGGAGGTGGCGGCGTGGAACACTTCATCAAAATTGCCGCACGGCACGGCCTGAATGCTGGAGCCGAAAAATCGAATCGCCGCTTCTTCGCTAAAGGTTCCGCTCGGCCCCAGAAAGGCGACCCGCTGGGGCGCTTCCAGGGCGCGGCATGCCGACATGATTTCGCGCCAGATCGTTGCCACATTCTCTTTTTTGAGGGGGCCAGGATTTGCGCCTTGCAGGCCCTGAATCACTTGGGCCTCACGTTCCGGGCGAAACACCACGGAACCTTCTACGCGCTTGATGGCGCCAACTTCATTGGCCAGTGCGGCGCGCCGGTTGAGCAGCGCCAGCAATTCCAGATCAACCGCGTCGATCTGGATTCGAAGTTCAGGAAGTGTGCGTGCCATGGAATAGAGTTTGCCTAACGGTGGGTCCGTTCAAATTCTCGCATGTAATCTACCAGCGCCTGTACCCCTTCGAGCGGCATGGCGTTGTAGATGCTGGCGCGCATGCCCCCGACCGACTTGTGGCCTTTGAGTTGCAGCAGATTGGCCGCCTTTGCGCCAGCAAGAAATGCATCGTTGAGCGATTCGTCGCGCAGAAAAAATGGCACGTTCATGCGCGAGCGGCAGGCGGGGTGAACCTTGTTGAAATAGAACGCTGAAGTGTCGAGCGTGTCATACAGCAGTTGCGCCTTCGCCATGTTGCGTTGTTCCATGGCCGCAATGCCACCCTGGCGTTTTAGCCATTTGAAAATCAATCCGGCCATGTAGATGGCGAATGTCGGAGGTGTGTTGAACATGGACTGGTTGTCCGCCACGGTTTTGTAATTGAATGCGCTCGGGCAGATCGGCAACGCATGGCCCAGTAAGTCCTGGCGTACCACCACCAGCGTCAGCCCGGCGGGCCCCAGATTTTTCTGGGCACCGGCAAATGCCAGACCGACCCGACTCCAGTCGACCCGCCGTGACGCCACGTGGGAAGAGAAGTCAATGACCAGTGGCGCGCTGGAACCCAGCGCCTTCAGGTCTGGCAGAGTCTGGTATTCCACGCCGTGGATAGTCTCGTTGGTGCACAGGTGCACATAACGGGCGCCCTTGGTAAGTTTCCAGGTGCTTGGCTCAGGCATGCCGGTATGTCCATCGGCTGCATTGGTCGCAGCGATGTTGACCTGGCAATACTTGCGCGCTTCGTTTTGCGATTTATCGCTCCAGCTGCCAGTTACTACAAAGTCGGCCGTACCAGCAGTCCCGTCGGTGGATCCAAGTGCGCAAAGATTTAGCGGAACAAAGGCGTTTTCCGCCAGGCCGCCACCTTGCATGAACAATATGTTGAAGTGAGACGGAACGCTAAGCAGTTCGCGCAGGTCTGCCTCGGCATGCTCGTAAATGGACTGGAATTCCTTGCCCCGATGACTCATTTCCATCACGCCCATGCCGCAGCGCTTGCCGCTTGCATCGGGCCAGTCCAGCATTTCATCGGCCGCCTGGGCCAGCACCTCAGGCGCGATGGTTGCCGGGCCGGCGGAGAAGTTATAGGGACGCTGCATGACGTTCTTCAGGATAAAATATGGCTGTAGCACGCGCGTCACTTGCGCGAGCAGCTATCGAAATAATAGCGATCAGGTGGGTGTTTCTTCGCCACTTTCATCAGTGGAAGCATCCGGCTCCCCCGCATTGGCGTCGTTTTCCACGATCCGCTGCAGTCCGCTGAGTTTGGAACCTTCGTCCAGACCGATCAGGATTACGCCCTGGGTGGCGCGGCCCAATTCGCGGATTTCACTGACCCGGGTGCGTACCAGCACGCCCTTGTCGGTGATCAGCATGATTTCGTCGTCGGCGTGCACCAGCGTGGCTGCCACCACCTTGCCGTTGCGCTCGGATTGCTGGATGGCAATCATGCCCTTGGTGCCACGTCCGTGGCGGGTGTATTCAGTGATGCCGGTGCGCTTTCCGTAGCCGTTTTCGGTGGCGGTCAGCACACTCTGCTGTTCGTCTTCGGCCACCAGCATGGCAATGACGCTCTGTCCAGGCTCGAGCGACATGCCGCGCACGCCGCGCGCATTGCGCCCCAGAGGGCGGACATCGTCCTCGTCAAAGCGCACCGCCTTGCCGCCGTCGCTGAAGAGCATCACATCGTGCTGACCATCGGTGAGTGCTGCACCAATAAGGAAGTCGCCATCATCCAGGTTCACGGCGATGATGCCGCCCTTGCGCGGGTTGTTGAACTCATCGAGTGCCGTCTTCTTGACAGTGCCCATGGAGGTTGCCATGAATACATATTGGTCGGCCGGGAAGCTGCGCTTTGGACCGGTGAGGGCCAGCACTACGGTAATTTTTTCACTTTCCTGCAGCGGGAACATGTTGACGATGGGGCGGCCGCGCGAGCCGCGCGAGCCCTGTGGCACCTCCCAGACTTTGAGCCAGTACAGGCGGCCGCGGTTGGAGAAGCACAGGATGTAGTCATGCGTGTTGGCGACAAAGAGTTGGTCGACCCAATCGTCTTCTTTGGTGGCCGTGGCCTGTTTGCCGCGTCCACCGCGCTTCTGGGCGCGGTATTCGCCCAGAGGCTGGCTCTTGATGTAGCCGCTATGGCTCATCGTCACCACCATGTCGGTTGGGGTGATCAAGTCTTCCGTGGAAAGGTCGAACGAACTGTGTTCAACGAGGCTGCGGCGTGCGCCCAGTTTGGTCTGGCCGAACTCGTGCTTCACATGACCCAACTCGTCTCCAATGATGGTGGAAACGCGTGCAGGCTTGGCCAGAATGTCCAGCAGGTCTTCGATCTCGCCCATGACTTCCCTGTATTCGGCCACGATCTTGTCCTGTTCCAGGCCGGTCAGTCGTTGCAAACGCATCTGCAGGATTTCCTGCGCTTGAGTTTCTGACAGGCGGTACAACCCGTCAACTCCCATGCCAAATTCTTTCTCGAGACCATCGGGGCGGTAGTCGTCTGCGTTGACCACGCCGCCATCGGAACGCGTGCGAGTGAGCATCTCGCGCACGAGCTTGCTGTCCCAAGGGCGGTTCATCAACTCTACTTTCGCCACCGGCGGCGTGGGGGACTCGCGGATAATGCGGATGAACTCGTCAATATTGGCCATGGCCACTGCCAGCCCTTCAAGCACGTGCCCGCGCTCGCGTGCCTTGCGCAGATTGAATACAGTGCGACGGGTAACGACCTCGCGGCGGTGCTGCAGGAAGACCTCGATCAGGTCCTTCAGGTTGCACAGCTTGGGCTGGCCGTTGATCAGCGCCACCATATTCATGCCAAAGGTGTCCTGCAACTGGGTCTGCTTGTACAGGTTGTTGAGCACGACCTCGGGTACTTCGCCGCGTTTCAACTCAATGACCAAGCGCATGCCGGACTTGTCGGACTCGTCCTGAATGTGACTGATGCCTTCAATCTTCTTTTCGTGCACCAGTTCGGCCATGCGTTCCTGCAAGGTCTTCTTGTTGACCTGGTAGGGAAGCTCGTCGACGATGATTGCCTGGCGCTGTCCCTTGTCGATGTCTTCAAAGTGGCACTTGGCGCGCATTACCACCTTGCCGCGCCCGGTACGGTAACCATCTTTCACACCATTGATACCGTAAATAATGCCCGCGGTGGGGAAGTCGGGCGCCGGGATGATCTCCATCAACTCGTCGATCGACGCTTCGGGGTTGCGCAGCATATGCAGGCAGGCATCCACCACTTCATTCAGGTTGTGCGGGGGAATGTTGGTCGCCATACCAACGGCAATGCCTCCAGAGCCATTCACCAGCAGATTGGGAATACGGGTCGGAAGCACCAGCGGCTCCTTCTCCGAGCCGTCGTAGTTCGGACCAAAATCCACGGTTTCCTTGTCCAGATCGGCGAGCAATTCGTGGGCGATCTTGGCAAGACGTATTTCCGTATAGCGCATGGCGGCGGCGTTGTCGCCGTCCACCGAGCCGAAGTTGCCCTGGCCATCCACCAGCATGTGGCGCATGGAAAAGTCTTGTGCCATGCGCACAATCGTGTCGTACACCGACTGGTCGCCGTGGGGATGATATTTACCAATAACGTCACCCACAATGCGGGCTGACTTTTTGTAGGCGCGATTCCAGTCGTTGTTCAACTCATGCATCGCAAAGAGTACGCGCCGATGAACCGGTTTGAGTCCGTCACGTGCGTCCGGAAGGGCGCGCCCGACGATCACGCTCATCGCGTAATCGAGGTAACTGCGGCGCATTTCCTCTTCGAGGCTGATCGGCAGGGTTTCTTTGGCGAACTGGGTCATGGAATGCTCAAGGCTATGTCAAGGACAACCCTTGATTCTACGGCCCACTGATTGTCGCTTGCCTGCAACATCGCTGGCAGCGTGGGGGGGCATCTGAATCCCGGAGCTATGTTGTTTGCAAATGTGCGTAAAGTGTGTGGCACAATGGTGCGAACGTCACAAATTAGTGCATTTATGACGTGAAGCGTTTACCCGCAGCAAGGCTGCAGTTTGTTTGGCAAAAGGAATAATCATGAAACAGTTCAAGAAAGTAGCCATTCTGGTCGCTGCTGCAGCTCTCGCAACCATGGCTGGTGCCCAGGAAGTTCACAATTGGAAGAATGCTTCGGGTGAAGTATGGAAGAATAGCGCGGGTCAGTGCTGGCGTGACGCCAGTTGGACACCTGCGACTGCAGCGCCTGGTTGTGATGGCGCGATTGCTCCTGCTGCTGCTGCTCCAGCTCCTAAAGCGGCTCCCGCTGCCGCTCCTGCTGCTGCCCCCGCCGCCGCGCCTGCTGCCGCGCCTGCTGCCGCGCCTGCTCCTGCGCCCGCTGCAAGCAAGGTCACCTACGCCGCTGATGCCTTCTTTGATTTCGACAAGGCAGTGCTCAAGCCCGAAGGCAAAGCTAAACTTGATGATTTGGTTGGCAAGGTAAAGGGCATTAGTCTGGAAGTTGTTATCGCTGTGGGTCACACCGATGCTGTTGGTGCCGATGGTTACAACCAGAAGTTGTCTGTGCAGCGCTCTGAAGCGGTCAAGGCCTATCTGGTGTCCAAGGGTATCGAAAAGAACCGCGTTTACACCGAAGGCAAGGGCGAGAAGCAACCTGTCGCTGACAACAAGACTAAAGAAGGACGCGCCAAGAATCGCCGCGTAGAGATCGAAGTAGTTGGTACCCGCGCCAAGTAATTTGCCACACTTTTGGGTGGTTAACGTAAAACCCGCTTCGGCGGGTTTTTTGTTGACCAAAGCCATGTAATAGTTTGTCTTCATAATTGCGATATGACTAATACCTTGAATGCGGATCCGGCTGAGTTAGCCAAGTTTTCTGAGTTGGCACATCGATGGTGGGATCAAGAGAGTGAGTTCCGACCCTTGCACCAGATCAATCCCCTGCGCCTGGACTGGATAGATTCCATTTGTGCAGTCCATGGATCCCAGGCGCTCGATGTCGGATGCGGGGGCGGCATATTGGCAGACTCGATGGCGCGCAAAGGGGCCAACGTGCTTGGGATCGATTTGTCGACCAAGGCGCTAAAGGTTGCACAGTTGCATGCACTTGAGGCAGAAACGCCACGTGTCACTTACCGCGAGGTAAGCGCGGAGGCCTTGGCTGCTGAGGCGCCTGGCAAATTCGACCTGGTGACATGCATGGAGATGCTTGAGCACGTTCCCGACCCGGCTTCTGTCGTGCAGGCGTGTGCCACGCTTGTCAAACCCGGGGGGTGGGTATTTTTCTCTACGCTGAACCGAAATCCTAAGTCCTTCCTTTTTGCAATTGTCGGCGCCGAATATGTGTTGAACATGCTTCCGCGCGGTACGCACGAGTACGCCAAGATGATCCGTCCGAGCGAGCTTGCGCAATATGGGCGTCGCAGTGGACTGGAGGTGTGTAACACCCGTGGCATGGAATACAACCCCCTTTCGAAGCGCTATTCGTTGAGCAATGACACCTCGGTAAACTATTTATTCGCTACGCAAAAGCCCGGTCTCAGGGGTTGATCCCGTGTTAACTGGCATTGCAGCGATCCTTTTTGATCTGGATGGAACCCTGGTTGATAGTGCGCCGGATTTGGGCGCTGCTGCGGACCGAATGCGGACAGACCGTGGATTGCCGGCGTTCCCTCTGGAGTGTTACCGCCCCATGGCAGGGGCGGGCGCGCGCGGGATGCTGGCAACCGCCTTTGGGATGGGCGTTGATCATCCAGACTTTGAGGCCATGCGCGAGGAGTTTTTTGGCAATTACGAGCAATGCTTGACCGAGCGCACGGTCACCTTTGAAGGCATTCCGGAACTGTTGGCGAGAATTGACCAACTGAAATTGCCCTGGGGTGTGGTCACCAACAAATCAACCCGTTTTTCCAAGCCACTGATCAGCACAATGCCCGTGTTTGTGACGGCCAGCGTGGTAATCAGTGGCGACACCACTCCCTATGCCAAGCCGCATCCTGGACCCCTGCTGGAGGCGGCACGCCAACTGCGGGTTGACCCGGCCCGTTGCGTATATGTGGGTGATGACGAGCGCGATATCGTTGCCGGCTTGGCGGCGGGTATGCGGACCGTCGCGGCAACCTATGGCTATCTGGGTGAAAAGTCTGATACCCGTGCATGGGGCGCAGACCTGCAAATAAATTCTCCGTTGGACCTCTTGCAATTGCTGGCGCGCGCCTAAAATAGGTATCTAGGGGCTGCACTGGTTTCGACATGGGTTCGGACGCGCGGCAGGGCATGTCGAGCTGAATGGGCTCGTAAAACAGATTCAAACAAACTAACTGCAAACGACGAACGTTTCGCACTCGCCGCTTAATTGCGCGTGAGCCTCACAACAGCAAGCCGATAGGCTGGGCAAGGGTGGCGCAAGCCG
>CAIPGC010000016.1 GCA_903864505.1 uncultured beta proteobacterium
CAATGTTTCCCAGTCCATCATGCCGCCGTGGTGATCATGCCAGCTCGGATCATTCCGAAATCACGACCTTGCCGCCGGGCCCGAATTCCACATTGGCGCTGAGGTAGCGAACCGCTATGCCTTTTTGCTTCAGAACATCAATCTGTGCGATCAGCCGCTCGAAAGTGGTGAAGGCATTCTGAGTCTATCGGTAGAAACCCTGACTGATTTAAATCATTTAGTGCAAATATTCGAACAAATAAATATATCGATATTAGTTTGAAAGCTCTACTTTGGCGGTTGAATCATGTGTCACTGCTGACGTGGGCGCATACCGAGTGGCAAAGCTCAGTGACGCGGGGGTCAATCACGCGGTAGTAAATCTGCACCCCTTCCCGGCGTTTGCCCAAAATGCCAGCCTTGTACAGGGTATTGAGGTGTTGCGACATATTGGGCTGCGTGGTGTTGATTTCCTTGAGCATTTCTGTGACGTTCTTCTCTGAGTCGCACACGCTCCTGATAATGCGCAGCCGCATCGGTGCGGACAATACCGAGAACAGATCGGCTGCCAGTTCAAACATCTGGTTTGCTTGGGCATCCACCTCAGAATTCGTGCGTTGTACCCGTTTTGTCATTGGCGGAGGCCTCCTCATTCTTGTAAGGCAAGTCTATCGCTATTGGCTTGGCCATGGTTACCATTTGTAAACGCGAGGAAGACTCTTGGGGTTGGCATCCTTAACGCGTTACTTTCACTGCTTGCGCTAAGTGCTTAATTTAGAACGATTTTTGTTGCAGTTATGGTTTGAAAACCGATTCTAAGTCTTTGATTTCATTGGAAAATTTTCGCGTAACCCCTCTTGCGCACATCGAATTTGCTGATACAGTGCAAAAAAGTGCAATTAAGTGGTGAAAAGTGTCTTTTCGGGCGCTTATTTGCCATGGTGTTTCAAGAAGGGTGTGTTCGCAGTGTTTCAGGGTGCTTCGTCTCTCAGTTTGGATGCAAAGGGTAGGCTGTCTGTGCCAACCCGGCACCGTGACGTGCTGAGTGCGACTGCCGCCGGTCAGTTGACTATTACCAAGCACCCGCATGGATGTTTGATGGTGTTTCCTCGGTCGGAATGGGAAAAATTCCGGGAGCGCATTGCCGCTCTGCCCATGTCTGCCCAATGGTGGAAGCGGATTTTCTTGGGTAACGCCATGGACGTGGAAATGGACGCGACCGGGCGTGTGCTTATTTCTCCAGAATTGCGCGCGGCGGCAGGCATCTTCAAGGACACCATGTTGCTCGGGATGGGAAACCACTTTGAGTTGTGGGACAAAGCTACTTACGATGCGCAGGAAGCACAGGCCATGCAGGCAGACATGCCCGATGTCTTCAAAGATTTCTCTTTCTAGGTTTGGTAGTGGAGACCTGGAACCATGCCACCGTGTTGCTCAACGAAGCAGTCGATGCACTGTTCATTGCTGGCACGCCGAAAGAGGGCGCCGCTGCAGATGGCCTCTACATTGACGCGACTTTTGGCCGAGGGGGGCACTCCAGGCTCATCCTCACGCGTCTGTCGCCATTGGGTCGCTTGATCGCATTTGATCGCGATCCCGAAGCGGTCGCGGCGGGCAACGCAATCCAGGACGAGCGCTTTTCCATCCGGCATGCGGCGTTTTCCGAACTCAAACACATACAGGGCGGCAGCGCAGCGGGCATCCTGATGGATTTGGGAGTGAGTTCACCCCAGATCGATAACCCTGAGCGTGGTTTCAGCTTCCGATTTGACGGGCCGCTGGACATGCGCATGGACATCACGCGCGGCCAAAGTGTGGCCCAGTGGCTGGAAACGGCAGAGACCGACAACATAGCGGAGGTGATACGTGAATATGGTGAAGAACGGTTTGCTGGCCCCATTGCAAAGGCGATTGTTGCTCGCCGACAGGAACGGGGCCCAATTTCAACCACCACCGAACTGGCCCAACTCGTGGCTGACACGGTCAAAACCCGCGAGCAGGGCCAGAACCCTGCAACGCGCACATTTCAGGCTTTTCGGATTTTCATCAACGCCGAGCTTGAAGAGCTGCAACAGGCGCTAGGGGCCTGCTTGCACGTGCTGGAGCCGGGCGGACGGTTGGTGGTGATCAGCTTCCATTCGCTGGAAGATCGGATTGTCAAGCAGTTCATTGCCAAGCATTCGCGCGACGAGTATGACCGGCGTGACCCGTTCGCCGCGCCCAAGGTCATGAAACTCAAGGCGCTCGAGCGCATCAAGCCCAGCGATGATGAAGTACGTGGAAACGTGCGTTCGCGTAGCGCCATCATGCGGGTTGCGCAAAGGACGGCCTCATGATCCGGCTCAATCTTGTGCTGTTGCTCGCAGTCATCGCCAGTGCCGTGTATCTGGTGAGTGTCCAATACGACTCGCGTCGACTGTTTGCCGAACTGGACAAGGCGCGCAGCGAGGCCAAGCGGCTAGAGTCGGACTACGACCGTCTACAAGTAGAAAAGCGGGCACAGGCAACCCCTTCGCGGGTCGAGCGCATTGCCCGAGAAAAGCTGCAGATGCACCAGGCTACTCCGGGCGTGACCACCTACGTGACCTATTCCGCTGCGCCCGTGGCAGTGCCACCGGTACCCGCGTCTATCATCCCGAATCCAGCAATGAGGGCGGTGGCACCGTGAGCCGCAGCATTCAGTACACCTCCAGCCCGCTACTGGCCAGCCGTACTCCGGTATGGCGCAGCAAATTTGTGGTCGGTGCGATTGCACTGGCGTTCTGTGGCCTGGCCGCGCGCGCGGCCTACATTCAAGTGGTGGCCAACGACTTTTTCCAGCATCAGGGAGCGGTGCGTTTTGCCCGCACCCTGGACTTGCCGGCCAACCGTGGCCGCATTCTGGACCGCAACGGAATGATCCTCGCGTCCAGCGTTCCTGCCCCCAGCATTTGGGCCATTCCGGAAGATGTCGAGATTGACAAGGTACAGCAACAGCGCTTGGCAAAGCTTTTGGAGATGCCGGCAGCCGATCTGGCGAAGAAACTCGAAGACGAAGACAAGACCTTTGTGTGGATCAAGCGCCAGATTGATGAAGATGTGGCCAAGCAAATTGCCGCCTTGAACATCAAGGGAATTTACCAGCGCAAAGAGTATCGCCGTGAATACCCGGAAGGCGAATCCGCGGTGCATGTGGTCGGATTCACCAATGTGGAAGACAATGGGCAGGAGGGGGTTGAGCTGACCTTTAACAAGGCACTCTCCGGACGCAATGGTTCGCGCCGTGTGATCAAAGACCGACTCGGTCGTGTGGTAGAAGACGTTGGAGACCAGATCCCGCCGGTCGACGGTAAGGACCTGCAGCTCAGCATCGACAGCAAGGTGCAATTTTTTGCCTACCAGAAACTGCGCGATGCGGTGCTGGAGAACAAGGCCAAGGCCGGTAGTGTGGTGGTACTTGATGTGGTTACCGGTGAGGTGCTGGCACTGGCCAACTACCCAAGTTATTCGCCGGCCAAACGTGCCAACCTGAGTGGAGCGCAGTTGCGCAACCGAGCGCTGACCGACACCTTTGAGCCAGGCTCCACCATGAAGCCGTTTGTGATTGCGCTGGCGCTGGAAAAAGGGTTGGTCAAGCCGGAAACCGTGATCCAGACCGCGCCAGGACGAATCACCATTTCGGGTTCCACCATCAGTGACGCGCATCCCCACGGTGCTTTGACCGTGAATGAAGTGATTCAAAAGTCCAGCAACGTTGGCACGGTCAAGATGGCGATGCAGATGCAACCCCACGAGATGTGGGACATGTTCAGCCAGGTGGGATTTGGACAAAAGCCCCAGGTGCCTTTCCCGGGCGTGGTGAGCGGCCGGCTGCGTGCTTACAAGACCTGGCGTCCGATCGAGCAGGCCACCATGAGTTACGGCTACGGCCTGTCAAGCAGCTTGTTTCAACTGGCTCGGGCCTACGGCGTATTTGCGCGGGAGGGCGAGCTCGCTCCGGTGACGCTGCTCAAATCGACCCAGCCGGCACCGGGCGTACGCGTGATGGAAGCCAGGCATGCCCATGCGGTGCTCAATATGCTGCATCTGGTCACCGGTCCAGGGGGTACAGCACCCAAGGCGCAGACCATGGGCTATTCGGTAGGCGGCAAGACCGGAACTGCGCACAAGCAGGAAGGAAAGGGCTACGCAGACAAGAAATACCGCGCCTTCTTCGTCGGCGTGGCACCCATTGACAACCCCCGCATTGTGGTGGCCGTGATGATCGACGAGCCGAGCAACGGCAAGTATTTCGGTGGTGATGTTGCAGCACCCGTGTTTAGCGAAACGGTACAGCAGACGCTTCGCATGCTTGGAGTACAACCCGATATGGCAGTGCGCCCGCAGATCGTCGCGCAGGCAGTCGAGGAGAGCTTCTGATGCAGGAGCTTCGCAATCCGCATGAAGCTGCGCAGTGGTTGCGTGCACGGGTAACCGGAACGTTGAGTCCGGACAGCCGCACCCTGACCGCGGGGGACGGATTCATTGCATGGCCAGGCGGCGTGGTGGACGGGCGTGCATTTGTCAAGGCGGCTTTGGCACGGGGCGCGGCAGCGTGTCTGGTAGAGCGCGAGGGCGCGCAGGCGTTTGCCTTCGCCGAGGATAGTATCGGGTGCTACGCAGGACTGAAGGCAGACACCGGCGCTATTGCCGCAGAGTTCTTTGGCAGGCCTTCGCGTGAACTTGCGCTGGTAGCAATTACTGGAACCAATGGCAAAACCTCGACTGCGTGGTGGCTGGCGCAGGCGCTTTCTGCTTTGCCCCCTGGGCGCACACTTGCTTGCGGAGTGATCGGCACGCTGGGGGTGGGTCGTCCCCCTGCAGCGGGTCATACCACGGCAGATTCAGCCCGCCAGTTGTTCCCTACGGGCCTGACAACCCCCGACCCCGTGCTGCTGCAAAAAGCCTTGCGCCAGTTTGTCGACAGTGGGCTGCAGGCCTGTTCAATTGAAGCGTCCTCGATTGGTATCGAAGAGCATCGTCTCGATGCAACTGACATTCGCGTAGCGGTTTTTACCAACCTGACGCAGGACCACCTCGATTACCACGGCACTATGGAGGCCTACGGGCAGGCCAAGCGGAAATTGTTCGCGTGGCCGGGACTGCGCTCAGCGGTGGTAAATGTGGACGACGGTTTCGGCATGATGCTGGCACAGACACTGGGACAGCAAGCGGTCGATCTTTGGACCTTTTCCTGTCAGCGCCCGGCACGCCTTCAGGCCAGCAACCTCAGCTACGACACGGGGGGTTTGCGCTTTGATGTGGTGGAGCAGGGAGGAGAAAATCGGCTCCTGCAGACGCGCATGATTGGCAGCTACAACGTGTCCAATCTCCTGGGGGTGCTGGCTGCGATGCGGGCGTTGGGCGTGCCTTTGGATGCGGCGGTGCAGGCTTGCCGGGCCTTGCATCCGGTGCCCGGACGCATGGAGTGTGTGGGCGAAGCCGATGAACCGCTGGTTGCCGTGGACTATGCCCACACGCCTGATGCCTTGGCGCAGGCACTTACTGCCCTGAGGCCGCTGGCACAGCAACGCGGCGGAAGTCTGTGGTGTGTGTTTGGCTGCGGCGGTGACCGCGATTCGGCCAAGCGACCATTGATGGGCGCCATCGCTTCACAAAAGGCCGACCAGGTGGTGGTTACCAGCGACAACCCGCGCAGCGAAAAGCCAGAGTCCATCGTCGCCCAGATTCTGTTGGGGCTCACTCCCAGCCCGACCGTGAGCGTGCAGGTTGACCGCGCCCTAGCCATCTCCCAGGTCATCGCCCGTGCCGGCGCCAGGGATGTCATTTTGCTCGCCGGCAAAGGTCATGAGGAGACGCAGGAGGTTGCAGGCATCAAACGGCGCTTTTCCGACAAGCACCAAGCACTGCAGGCACTGAGCACGCGGCGCTCTCAGGGCATCGGGGTAAGTGCATGAGCATGCAATTGACCTTGCAACAAGCAGTGGCCTGGATTACCGGTGCGCGGATGCTGGAGCAGAGCGGTGATGTATCGGTGGCGCGGGTGCATACCGATACGCGCACCGTCGAATCGGGTGATTTGTTTGTGGCACTCAAGGGCGAGCGTTTTGATGCCAACGACTTCCTGCAGGAAGCGCAGCAGCGCGGCGCAGTAGCGGCGCTGTGCCACCTGGGTGCCGCTCGGAGCGTCCCCGGACTTCCCTGCATTGAGGTTGCCGACACCAGGGTGGCGCTGGGGCAACTCGCAACCGCCTGGCGCGCCCAATTTGCCGTGCCACTGATTGCAGTCACGGGAAGCAATGGCAAGACCACCGTTACGCAGATGGTGGCGGCTATCCTGGACGCGTATTGTCCGAACGCAACCTCGCTCGCTACCCGGGGGAACCTAAATAACGACATTGGGGTGCCTTTGACATTGCTGCGTCTGCGTCCGGAGCACACGATGGCCGTGGTGGAACTGGGCATGAACCACCCTGGCGAAATTGCCACACTGTCGGCCATGGCGCAGCCGACGGTAGCGCTGGTCAACAATGCACAGCGCGAACACCTGGAGTTCATGCACACCCTCGACGCGGTGGCGCAGGAAAACGGTTCAGTGATTGAAGCGCTGGGAGCGACCGGGGTTGCCGTTCTCCCTGCAGACGATGACTTCACCTCCTTCTGGCGCAAGCTGGCCGGAGTGCGGCGTGTAGCCACCTTCTCCCTTGGCGAAGCAGTGTCGGCTGTGCATCTTGCCTGCGTGTCTGCGCGCTGGGAGTCCGATGCCTGGGCCGTGCACGCGGTCGGGATGGGTGCTGAATTGCGCTATCGACTGTCCGTCGCCGGTCAGCACAACGTCAAGAACTCACTAGCCGCAGCCGCATGCGCGTTGGCGGCCGGAGTTGCGCCTGATGCCGTTGCGCGGGGGCTGGAAGCCTTTGTTCCTGTCAAGGGACGATCTCGAGCCCTGGCGCTACAGATCAATCAACGCAATTGCACATTGGTGGACGACACCTACAACGCCAATCCGGATTCCGTGCGTGCCGCGATTGATGTCCTGGCGGAACTGCCGGGCCCACGGCTGCTGGTGCTCGGTGACATGGGTGAAGTCGGGTCGCAAGGCCCCCAGTTCCATGCTGAAGCCGGCCACTATGCCCAAGAGAGCGGTATTGAGCATGTTTTGACGCTGGGGGTGCTGGCGCGCCATGCGGCAGACAATTTTCTGGGCGCGCGCCACTTCGACACCATTGACGATCTCAATCCAGTTGCTTGCATGGCGCTTGCGGCAGTCAACAGCGTGCTGGTCAAGGGGTCACGTTTCATGCGCATGGAGCGTGTGGTGGATGCACTGTTGAGCCACGTCCAGAACACCAAGGAGACGGTGCATGCTGCTTGAACGTGTTGTCGGAGAATTTTCATGCTGCTGAGTCTGGCCCAGTGGCTGCAAACGCTCTCGCCCGACTGGGGGCACTTCCGTGTATTCCAGTACCTGACTTTTCGCGCCGTCATGGCAGCATTGACTGCCTTGCTGATAGGGCTGGCAGCGGGACCGTTCGTCATCCGCCGCCTGCGCGAACTCAAGATCGGACAACCGGTGCGTGGTTACGGCATGGAGACGCACCTGAGCAAGAGCGGCACACCCACCATGGGCGGGGTACTTATATTGTTGTCCATTGTGGTGTCGACCCTGCTGTGGTCGGACCTGAGTAACCGGTTTGTCTGGATCGTGCTGCTGGTGACCTTGGGCTTTGGTTCCATTGGCTGGGTTGACGACTGGCGCAAGGTTGTGCGCAAGGATCCTGAGGGCATGCGCTCGCGCGAAAAGTATTTCTGGCAGTCGGTGATTGGACTGGTTGCCGCGCTGTATCTGGTGTTCAGCATTTCCGAAAACTCGAACCTGCGCGTGCTGGAGTTGTTCTTCAATTGGGTTGGTTCGGGTTTTGATGTCAGTCTGCCGCCCAAGGCCGGGCTGTTGCTACCGTTCTTCAAGGAAGTCAGCTATCCGCTGGGCGTGCTGGGCTTTGTCATCCTGACCTACCTAGTGATTGTGGGTTCGAGCAATGCGGTCAATCTCACTGATGGACTCGATGGACTGGCCATCATGCCGGTGGTGATGGTTGGCTCATCACTGGGTGCGTTCGCATACGTGGTTGGTAACGCTGTCTATTCAAAATACCTGTTCTTCCCGCACATTCCGGGCTCGGGGGAACTCCTGATTTTCTGCTCGGCCATGATGGGCGCGGGACTGGCTTTCTTGTGGTTCAACACCCACCCTGCGCAAGTGTTCATGGGTGATGTAGGCGCGCTGGCGTTGGGCGCGGCGCTGGGCACCATTGCCGTCATCGTGCGTCAGGAAATTGTGCTCGCGATCATGGGCGGCATCTTTGTGGTGGAAGCACTGTCGGTGATGCTGCAGGTCAGCTACTTCAAATACACCAAGAAGAAGTTCGGGCAGGGTCGGCGCCTGCTGAAGATGGCACCGCTGCACCACCACTTTGAAAAGCACGGCTGGAAAGAGACCCAGGTCGTGGTGCGCTTTTGGATCATCACCATGCTGTTGTGCCTGGTGGGTCTGTCGACCTTGAAGTTGAGGTAACACTTGGCTGCACTCAACGGTCACCAGGTATTGATATTGGGGCTCGGCACCTCCGGGTTGGCCATGGCACGCTGGTGCGCGCGCCAGGGGGCAATGGTAACTGTGGCTGACACGCGCGAGCACCCCCCGCAGTTGCAGGCCTTGCGTGACACCCTGTCCGGCGCAAGCTTTATCCACGGCGCGCTGGATTGCGGCCTGGTCGAGGGGTCACAGTTTCGCGCAGTGTTTGTCAGCCCGGGTCTGGCGCCGCAGCAAACGCAGAGTGTGGTGCAAGCGGCACAGGCGATGGGGCTGTGGGTGGGCGGCGAACTCAGCCTGTTTGCGCAGGCGCTTACAGAGCTTGCGCAAACGTCGCAGTACTTGCCCAAAGTGTTGGCCATTACTGGCACCAATGGCAAGACCACGGTGACCGCAATGACCGGGCATCTGGTGGGCTGGACCGACAAGAGCGTACTGGTGGCCGGCAATATCGGACCGACCCTGCTCGACACGCTGGCCCAGGCGCTGGATGCGGCGGAACTGCCCGAGGTCTGGGTGCTCGAGTTATCCAGTTTTCAGCTGCAGTGGCCGACATCGTTTGCGCCCACTGCCGCGACGGTGCTCAACATTAGCCAGGACCATCTGGATTGGCACGGCAGCATGGACAGTTACGCGCAAGCCAAGTCCCGCATCTTTGCTGGCCAGGGCGTGATGGTACTCAACCGCAACGACCCTGCAGTCATGGCGATGTTGCCGCCACCGGTCAAGGGGAGTCCAGCGCGTCCATGGGTCAGCTTTGGCACCGACATGCCTCAGCGCCCAGGTGACTTTGGACTGGAAGAAGTGCACGGCATGCGGTGGCTGGTGCGCGCATTGGAAGCGGACGAAACCCAGAAGAAGCGAAAGGCAGGCCCGGCAGAGGAATTGCACATCCAACGCCTGATGCCGGCCGACGCACTACGCATCCACGGGCGCCACAACGCCAGCAATGCGCTGGCCGGGTTGGCGCTGTGCGCGGCTGCGGGGTGTGGTCTCGGTCCGATGCTGTTCGCGCTGCGCGAATACCGTGGTGAGCCGCACCGGGTGCAGCCTATTGGCATTCTCAACGGGGTTGAGTTTTTTGACGACAGCAAGGGAACCAACGTTGGGGCGACGGTCGCTGCGCTTGAGGGCCTGGGCGAGCACCGCAAGGTCGTGGTGATCCTCGGTGGTGAGGGCAAGGGGCAGGACTTTGCTCCGCTGGCGTTGCCGGTAGCCCGCTACGCACGTGCTGTGGTGCTGATCGGCCGCGATGCGGCTTTGATTCGCAAGGTGTTGTCCGATACCGGCATTGCGCTCATCGACGCGCCCTCCATGCCCGATGCTGTGGCGCAAGCCAACCAGCTTTCCCGCGTTGGCGACGCGGTTCTGATGTCGCCCGCATGTGCCAGCTTTGACATGTTTGACAATTACGAGCACCGCGCACGGGTCTTTTGTGCTGCGGTGCAGGACCTGAGTCTGGACGCTGGCATTGCCGTGGAGGGCATGGCATGAGCCGGTCGATGCCTTTCCTGACGGGCTGGTTTTCGGCCCGCGCCGCAATGGCCGCAGCCGCATCGTCGGCACTACCGGTGAGACTGGCTGGGCGTGGAGGTTTCTCGGCCTCCACCCGGCCGGCTCGGGTGCGAGGCTTTGATCAGCCGCTGGTGTGGGTCGTGGTGGCCTTGTTGTTGTGGGGCCTGATCATGGTCTACTCGGCCTCGGTGGCCATGCCCGACAACCCGCGTTTTTCCAACTACACGCATACGCATTTTCTGGTTCGGCACATCGCTTCCATTGGCGTGGCATTTGTGGCGGCCTTGCTGGCGTTTCAGATCCCGGTGCAGGTCTGGGAAAAGGTCGCCCCGTGGTTGTTTGTGGCATCGTTGCTGTTGTTGATGTTGGTGCTGGTGCCGTTCATCGGCAAGGGGGTCAATGGTGCCCGGCGCTGGATTGCACTGGGGGCATTGAACTTTCAGCCCTCCGAACTCGCCAAATTTGCAGTTCTGCTTTATGCGTCGGACTACATGGTACGAAAGATGGACGTGAAGGAGCACTTCTTCCGGGCGGTGTCGCCGATGGCGCTGGCGGTGGCGATTGTGGGTCTGTTGCTGCTGGCTGAACCCGATATGGGCGGCTTCATGGTAATCGCCGTCATTGCCATGGGGATTCTGTTTCTGGGCGGTGTCAACGCCCGCATGTTCTTTCTGATAGCCTTGATTTTGGTGGTTGCTTTCGGTCTGATGATCGCGCTCTCCGAATGGCGCCGCGAGCGCATCTTCGCCTACCTGGACCCCTGGACCGAAAAATACGCCCTGGGCAAGGGCTACCAGTTATCGCACTCGCTGATCGCCATCGGTCGGGGGGAAATCTTTGGCGTGGGACTCGGCGGCAGCGTGGAAAAGCTGCACTGGCTGCCCGAGGCACATACGGACTTCCTTCTGGCGGTGATTGGCGAGGAATTTGGTCTGGTGGGGGTGCTGGTGGTGATCGGACTCTTTCTGTGGCTTACGCGTCGCATCATGCATATCGGCCGCCAGGCGATTGCCCTGGACCGGGTGTTTGCCGGTCTGGTGGCTCAGGGGGTGGGCATCTGGATGGGCTTTCAGTCCTTCATCAACATGGGGGTGAACCTGGGTGCCTTGCCGACCAAAGGCCTGACTCTGCCGCTGATGAGCTATGGCGGGTCCGCCATTCTGGTCAACCTTATCGCCATCGCCGTGGTGCTGCGTATTGACTACGAGAACCGCCAACTGATGCACGGAGGCCGCCTATGACGAAATGCGCTCTGGTCATGGCGGGCGGCACCGGCGGACACATCTTCCCGGGGCTCGCCCTGGCGCAGGCGCTGCGCGACAAAGGCTGGCGGGTGCACTGGCTGGGCGCTCCCCACAGCATGGAAAGCCGTCTGGTTCCGGCCAAGGGATTCCCAATGGAACTGGTGGACTTCTCGGGAGTGCGCGGCAAGGGGTTGGGCACCATCGCACTCTTGCCCTTGCGTCTGTTGCGCGCTTTCTGGCAGAGCCTGCAGGTGTTGCGCCGGGTGCGTCCGGATGTCGTTTTGGGATTGGGTGGCTACATTACCTTCCCGGCCGGGCTGCTGGCTGCGTTGCTGGGCAAG
>CAIPGC010000017.1 GCA_903864505.1 uncultured beta proteobacterium
CTGGCCGGTGCCATGCTTTTGTCGGGCGGCGCATACAGTGTCACGCCCGAACTCGTGGCGCAACTCACAACATATCCGGGCTACTTCGGAACGGACGCCACACAATACGCCCAACGGTCGTCGTTGGATGGACTAATGACTACGTCAGTGCCTTTGTGGGTGGGCGCGGCAGAGCTTGACCCTCCGCAATACATGGCACAAGGGGAATTGCTACGCCAGAGCTTGCGCAAGGCGGGGAAGAAGTTCTCTTCAGCGGATTTCAGTGCACACAGTCATATGTCAGAAGCCTATTCGATTCACAGTGATGATCCATCTGTTGGCAATGCTCTGCTGAGTTTCATTCAGAGCCAATAACGCCACACCACGGCTTGAGGCTCTTTGGGCAGCAAATTTTGCGGTGCGCAGAAAATTCAGCTTTAGTCGGGCCGAAAGACTGGTTTCGAGCACCCAATCCACAGCCCCGAATTTCCGGTATCAGCGCCCCAAGCAGTCTTTGAGGAAAATGGGAAGCGGACATTCGCCGCAGTGGTTAGAGGAGCCAAAGCTGCCCTTCAGATCGCGGGTTCATCTTCCTTAACCTGGCCGGCTCTAGCGCAGCCGTTGGAGCAATTGCGTGCGCCCGCTTTCGAGACTCGACCAGGTTATCAGATCGATGGCCTGACGATAGGATATGCTCGACTTTCAATGTTCCAGTGACAAAGGTGTGCTAGCTTATGAAATTTCCGGTATGGGTCGCGCGATTAGCAGGTGCAGTTGCGTTACTGAGTATGTTAGGTTGCACTACCCCTCCCAACCCCAAGGACCTCACCACAATGAAAAATGATCAGGTAGCGATTCGTTCATCATTGGATGCACTCAATGCAGCCTGCGCCAATCGCGATATACGTGGTTTTATGGAGCTTTTTAGTGACACCGACGACATTTTGTTCGTTGGCTCAGACAAGGGTGAGGTATATCAAGGCAGAAAGTCGACGGCCGATTTCATGCAGATGCTATTTGGCCTGCCATTTGTCTTTTCCTTCGACCTCAATAACGTCACACTGCGACAGGACGGCAACTCAGCTTGGATATTCTCCGACGGGAACATGATTCATACGGGTGACAAAGGCAAGTCAACGGGCAAGGTATCAAGCAAGCCTTACCGATTTTCGGTAACACTCGTGAAGCATGACGGTCGATGGAAGTGGCAGCTGTTTCATGGTTCAGTTCCTGGGGTGGAGTAGATCACGGCACAGCCAGTCTCACGGCTATTCATCGGCTGTCACATATCAGCGTGGCGAAAATGTTGCAGCTTGTATTGTTGATTTTTACGTCAGCTTTAGAGCAAGCAGTTCGAAGAAATGTATGACTGCAACGTGTCTCTTGTTGACGGTGGCGGCTGTGTTGATCCGGCTTCAGGTTCTACAGCCGCACACGACATCTTGCTGACCTAGCCTTGTCTGAACTGGTCGATCCAAAGCCGCCGTTCGCTTTTGCATGGTTCTTCATATTGGAATAGCGCGGGTTTCGCCGTGACGCAGCAGCCAGACCATGTCAGTTGCGACGGCGTGCTTCTGCAGCGCCGCGGACAAATCGCGCGGAGGCTGGTCAAAAGGCTCCTGGGTCAGTTTGAAGGTACCCCAGTGCACGCTCATGGCTTGCTTAGCATCCAGGTCCAGCATCAGCTGCACCGCATCGGCAGGGTTCACATGCATGCTCTTCATGAAGTCACGTGGCAGGTAGGCACCTATCGGCAAGGCCAGAAAGTCCACAGCGCCCAGGCGTTCACGAACGGTCTTGAAGTCTGCGCTATAGCCCGTATCACCTGGGAAAAAAAAGCGCCAAGCATCTGTTGCGCCAAGTCTGTGCTCCACCATGTAGCCACCCCATAGCGATGCATTGGTGTCAAACGGCGTGCGCCGGCTCCAGTGCTGTGCGGGGGTGAAGTGGACGCGAACGGGTTGCGGCAATGCCCTTCCGTCTACGCTGCTTGTTACGTCCGCGTGGTCCCACCAGTCCAACTCGGTAACGTTGGGAATATCGCGTGCGTCAAACCAGGCCTTGAGGCCCATGCCCATGGACACATTCCAAAAAAGAACAGCTTTGCGCATTGCGCTGGACAGCTTTGTACTTGCATCGTTGGCGAGCCCCATTGCCTGGATGGTCACACGGGAAGCAGCAGAAGAGAGTGTTGTTGCGCTGGCAAGTGAAGAATCAGGGCGCATCTTGCACCGATTTCACTCTATAGACCTAAGCGGCCCAACTGCACTGCAGCACGCCAATGATGCAGCATCTTCCATTGCCGGAGGCTTGTTTGATATTGCTGAAATCTATGACGCCAACGGCAGCAAACTGGCGGTGTCGCTCACTGCAGAGGGAGAAGCCGTGGAAGCCCTGTTACCGAAACACGGCGCTCCACGCTACACCGAAGCCTCATATGAGAGCCTCAAGCCCACTCCTGACAAGTGGCTGTTACGCATATTCATTCCCCTGCGAAATTCGAACATAGACCCCAAGGCAGCGATAACGGGATATTTTGAGGGCGTGCGTGTAATGCCTTCGTGGCAGCAGGATCAAATTTTCAGCAATTCGTTGACGATGGCGTTGATGGTGGGCCTAGCCTCACTGTTGTGTGGCGCAGTGCTATATCCAGTGGTGGTGCATCTGTCGGCAGACAACGCGCGCAAGGCGCGCGAGGTACTGGAGTCGCACATCGCGATGATGGAAGCCATGGGTCGCGCCATGGCAAAGCGCGACTCGGATACCGGCGCACACAATTACCGGGTGGCCTGGATTGCGGCATGCATTGGTGAAAAGATGAATCTCACCGGTGAAGCCATGCAGGCCCTGATCGTGGGCAGCTTTCTTCATGACGTGGGGAAAATAGGCATCCCCGACGCAATACTGTTAAAACCTGGGCGACTCGATGACGTTGAGATGACAACGATGCGCACCCATGTGGCTCAGGGTGAAGCTATCGTGGGGGGCATTGACTGGCTAAAGGGCGCGCACGCGGTAGTCTCCGCCCACCATGAAAAGTGGAATGGAACCGGCTATCCGCGTGGCCTTGCGACCGAAGCTATCCCTCTGGCGGCTCGAATATTTGCGATCGCTGATGTCTTTGACGCTCTATGCTCCAAGCGCCCGTACAAGGAACCCATGGGTTTTGATGCTGCTGTTGCCATACTGGAAAAAGACACGGCAAGCCATTTTGACCCGGATGTTGTGACCGCCTTTCTCAGCATCGCACGCAAGACATTTGACCGACTTGCAAACATCAACGAAGACGAGACCAGGGTATTGATGGAAGAGCGGGTGCGGGTGCACTTTGGTATGTAGCGGCTACTCGAGTTGAATCGCGTTTGCCTGACCCCGCACGACCGTTTCGACCATACTGGATTTGAAGGTAGTATGGACACTGGCAATCCAAGTGTGATTCGTTTCACTTTTTGGGTTTGTCTTCGATGCATTGTTTCCCCGTACAGGCCTGCACATGAAGAAGATTCTGATTGTTGAAGACAATGATGAAGCCCGGAAGATGCTATCCGTCGCGTTGAAGCGGCCTACACACACCATTGTCGAAGCAACCAACGGACTCGCAGCACTTCGGGCCGCCAAGGACCACAAACCCATCGTTGTGCTA
>CAIPGC010000018.1 GCA_903864505.1 uncultured beta proteobacterium
CTGATGCAGGCGGGCAATCGCGCGCGTTTCAAGGTGAATCAGCGCGGCTATCTGGACGAGTGGCCGATGTCGGAGGAGCAAAAGCAGGCGGTGCTGGACATGGATCTGAACCGTGCCATGGCGCTGGGCGGCAACATCTACTTTCTGGCCAAAATCGGCGCCACGCATGGTCTGAGCTTTCAGCAGATGGCGGGCAGCATGACCGGCATGACCGAAGAAGAGTACCGCGCCATGATGATCGCCGGCGGGCGTTCGATCGCAGGCAACCGCCACCTCGGAGAAGATGGCGATGCCCAGCCCCAGCACCAACCGCAAGGTCAGGGCGCGCGCGCTCAGAAAGCCTGAAACCATGGCACGCATTACCGCTTCCGTTTACACCTCGCATGTGCCGGCCATCGGCGCCGCGCTCGATCTGGGCAAGAGCGCCGAGCCCTATTGGCAACCGGTCTTTGCCGGTTACGAATTCTCCAAACAGTGGCTCAAGGCCAACCGCCCTGACATCATCTTTCTGGTCTACAACGACCACGCCACCGCCTTCAGTCTGGACATGATTCCGACCTTTGCTATTGGCACTGCGGCCGAGTTTGCGGTGGCGGATGAAGGGTTTGGTCAGCGCCCGGTACCGAAAGTGATGGGGCACCCGGAACTGGCTTCACACATCGCGCACTCGGTGATCCAGCAGGACTTCGACCTGACCATCGTGAACCGGATGGCGGTCGACCACGGCCTGACGGTTCCATTGAGTCTGATGTGCGGTGCACTGGACCCGGTGAAAGATGCGTGGCCGTGCCCGGTGATTCCGTTCGCAGTGAACGTGGTGCAGTACCCGGTGCCCAGTGGCCAGCGCTGCTTCGCGCTGGGCCAGGCCATTCGTCGTGCGGTGGAGAGTTATGACACTGATCTGAAGGTGCAGATCTGGGGCACTGGCGGCATGAGCCACCAGTTGCAGGGCGCCCGTGCCGGGCTCATCAACCGCGCCTGGGACAATGCCTGGCTCGACCAAATGATCGCAGACCCGCAGGCGTGCGCTGCCACGCCGCACATTGACTACGTGCGCGAGGCCGGCTCGGAAGGGATCGAACTGGTGATGTGGCTGATTGCCCGTGGTGCGATGTCCGATGTGAATCCGGACGCTATCAATTCAGGAGCTGCTCACGCCCATTCCGTGGGGGTTAGGCACCGTTTTTATCATGTTCCCGCATCCAATACGGCTGTCGGCCACCTTATTTTGGAGAACCCATGAAACCTATCAGAGTTGCGCTCGCCGGGGCGGGGGCCTTCGGCATCAAGCACCTCGACGGCATCCAGAACATTGATGGCGTGGAGGTCGTGTCGCTCGTCAGCCGCGAACTCGACAAGACGCGCGAGGTGGCCGCCAGGTACGGCATCGGCCACGTCACCAACGAACTCGGTGACAGTCTGGCGCTGCAGGAGGTCGATGCCGTCATCCTGTGCACGCCCACCCAGATGCATGCGGCGCAAACGCTGGAGTGTCTGCGCGCGGGCAAGCATGTGCAGGTTGAGATACCACTGTGCGACGTGCTCGCCGAGGGTCAGGAAGTGGTCGAGGTGGCCAGCAAGAGCGGCTTGGTGGCCATGTGCGGCCACACCCGACGTTTCAACCCCAGCCACCAGTATGTGCGCCGGAAGATCACCTCGGGAGCGTTCAACATTCAGCAGATGGATGTGCAGACCTATTTCTTTCGCCGCAGTAATATGAACGCGCTGGGCCAGCCGCGTAGCTGGACCGACCACCTGCTGTGGCACCACGCGGCCCACACGGTGGACCTGTTTGCCTACCAGTGCCGCAGTCCCATTGTCAAAGCCAACGCGATGCAAGGGCCGATCCACCCGGCGCTGGGCATTGCCATGGACATGAGCATCCAGCTGCAGGCTGCCAACGGTGCCATCTGCACCCTGTCCCTGAGCTTTAACAACGACGGCCCCTTGGGAACCTTTTTCCGCTACATCGGCGACAGCGCCACCTACATTGCACGCTACGACGACCTGTTCAATGGCAAGGACGAGAAAATCGACGTCAGCACCGTGGACGTGTCCATGAACGGCATCGAGCTGCAGGACCGCGAGTTTTTTGCAGCCATCCGTGAAACTCGCGCGCCCAACGCAAGTGTGGCCGACGTACTGGCCTGCTACCAGGTCCTGCACCAGTTGGAGCAGCAACTGACAGGGTAAATGCTGCGGTGCAGTACGGCGCACGGTGAAAGACTGTTTTGCGGTCGGGGACTGAGCGACTGAATGGTGCCGACCGCTTATCAGGTGTTTCACCAGCTTGATTGGGGTGTTCACCTGATTTCGTGCAATGGGCTTCACGACTAAAGTCATCGTCACCCTATTCCCTGTGCGCGTTGGGCGCAAGTTCTGTGCAGGCGAAGGCCAATATGAACCACCCGGAACCCTTTACCAGCCTGTTTGCACCGGAAGTCGCAGGCGTGCCGACCAGTTTTCCGGTGCACACAAAGCCCTGGAAGTTGCTGCTGGTAGACGACGAGGACGACATTCACGCCGTCCTTCACATGGCATTGAAAGACATGGAAGTCGAGGGTTACCCCCTGCAACTTCTGGATGCCAGGTCTGCCGATGAGGCAAAAGAGTTGCTGGCAGAGCACCCCGACATTTCGCTGATCCTGCTCGATGTCGTGATGGAGACCGAACTGGCGGGGCTGTCGTTGGTGACCTACGTTCGCAAGGAGTTATGCAACCGCATGGTGCAAATTGTTCTGGTGACTGGTCAACCCGGCCATGCACCGGAGCTTGAAGTCCGCACCGACTATGAGATCAATGGCTATCGACTCAAGTCGGAATTGAGCTTTTACAACATCTACACGTCGGTCAACCTGGCCTTGTGCGCCTACAAGACACTGCGCGACTTTCGCGAACAGCCCCCAGATACCGAAATCGACACGGAATTGCGGCTGGAACAGGCCATCGACGTCCACCGAAAGTGGAGGGAAAAGTTGAAGGCTGCAGCGTCTGCTGGCGAAAGACTGGATCCCCCCTCGCTTCGGCGAAGCGACTGCTGTGAACTTGGCAGGTGGTTGCACGCGCAAGGGCGCAAGCTTTACGGGTCCAAGCCGGAGTTCGTCAAGCTGATGGCCAGACACAATGACTTCCATCTATCGGCCAGCATGGTTGCAGAATCCATCAATGATGGGGAGTGCACCGATGCGCAGAAAATGCTCGGCGAAAACTCTCAGTTCGCACAAGCGTCCATGGATGTTGAGATAGCCATCATGAAATTGATGTTCGCGCTGTCGAGTTAAGAAGCGGTGCTGGCTCTTGCCGCAGACACACAGGACGGTGAAATTTGTCAGCCCTCGCCCAGACCGATGGGAGCCGGGGCCAGCGACACGATGCGGGTGAACAGGCGGTCGTACACCGGGTCGCGTGGGGTCTTGCCGGTCAGCGGGTCACAGTTGGTTGCGAAGGCGGCATCAATTTCTTTCCAGTCGGCTTCCTTGAGCACTTTCAGTGCGGCAGGAATGATGACCGTTTCTTCCAGTCGCATATGCTCCAGATAAAACGCCAGGTAGCGCTTTGTTGTGGCTTCGAACACCGCGCGACGTGACTCTCCAATCAACTCCCACGCTTGCAGCAGGTGACTGAGCTCGCGCACGGCGGACTCCCCCTTGTCGTGGTCCCGGTCCAGCCTGGCAATCAGCTCCGCAGTGTCGGGGGCCAGCCGCGCAACCGGCGGAAACAGCAACTCGGATTCCTTGGGGTGGTGCAGTCGTTCGGGAAACTCGTCGATATAGAAGAGCATCGCCGTCAGCACGGCAAAGAAGTTATGCGGATCTTTTCCCGGCCCACGCTCGACCATCATGCCAAACGAGTGCAGCATCGCCGCCAGGGTGCTGTGTTCGTCGTGAATGATCTGGATGCTGGTGGGGACCATGGCAGAACCTCAGGTGTGGGTGAGTGAAACGTTCACAGGCTACCGCGCCACACCGAGAAGCTTGTCAAGCAGCGCCGGTTGCTCCTGCAGGCTCGCTGCGGTGCCGCTGTAGACCACCGTACCGCGGTCCAGCACGGCGGCGGCGTCAGAGATGGCCAGAATCGCCTGCGGATGCTGTTCCACGATGATGGCCGACAACCCTTCGTCGCGTGTGATGCGCCGGATCGCCCGCAGCAGTTCCTGCACGATGATGGGGGCCAGACCCTCACAAGGCTCGTCCAGCAGCAGCAGGGTGGGGTTGAGTACCAAGGCGCGGCCCAGCGCCAGCATTTGCTGCTCGCCCCCGGAAAGCTGTGTGCCCAGGTTGGAGCGACGCTCGGCCAGGCGCGGAAACAAGTCGTATACCCTCTCCGGAGTCCAGGGAGCGCTGGAACGGCCCGCTCTCGCCGGGCGTGCCACTGCGGTCAGGTTTTCGTCGACGGTGAGCGACTTGAAAATATTGCGCTCCTGTGGCACCCACCCAATGCCGGCCGCAGCGCGCGCGTGGGAGGGCAGGCTGTGCAGCGCCAGGCCCGTTGCTCCGGCACCCAACGATACCGTGCCGGCGTGTTGTCGGGTGGCACCTGCCAGGGTGTTGATCAGCGTGGTCTTGCCGGTGCCATTGCGCCCCAGCAGTGCCAGCGTCTGTCCTTCCTGGATGGCGAACGAAATGCCGTGCAGCACCACCGCCTCGCCATAACCGGCGCTGAGGTTTTCGACCCTAAGTGACTCAGCCATGGGCCAAGCCTTCCATGGCGTCGTTAATCTCATCACCGTGGCCAAGGTAGACCGCCTTGACGCGCGAGTCGTTGGCAATTTTTTCGGGGGAACCTTCGGTCAGGACCGTGCCATTTACCAGTACCGTCATGGACCTGGAAAAGCTGAACACCAGATCCATATCGTGCTCGATCAGCAAAATGGATACGTCAGCAGGCAAAGCGGCTACGGTTTGCAGCAGTTCTTCGCGTTCACCTGCGGGTACACCGGCCACTGGCTCGTCCAGCAGCAGCACACGTGGCTCACAGGCCAGCGCAATGGCAATCTCCAGCAAGCGCCGTTTGCCGTAGGCCAGTACGCGCGTTTCCTGCGACATGACGCTGGTCAGGTGAAACTGCTCCAGCAACTGCTCGCAGCGCGCTGTTACTCTCGTGGAGGAGCCCAAGGCCTGCCACCAAGAACCACCCAGGTCTTGCTGTTGCGCTACCACCATGGCCAGTGTTTCCAGTGGGGTGAGGGTGTCAAACAACTGGTTGATCTGGAAAGTGCGCACCATGCCTCGTCGCACGCGCTGGTGTGGTGCCAGCGTGGTGATGTCCTGCCCCTCCAGTACGACACGCCCTGCAGTCGGTTGCAGTACTCCGGTCAGCAAGTTGATGAGCGTGGTCTTGCCCGCCCCGTTGGGTCCGATCAAAGCGTGGCGCGCACCTCTTTTCAGGTCGAGCGTGACATTGTTGGTGGCCGTGATGCCGCCAAAGCGCATGACCAGCCCTTGCGCCGATAGCACCGTATCGTGCGCGGTCGTCCCTGGGGTATTCATGCCGAACCCCCCTTGGACACATTGCTCCACCAGGTCCAGGGGCGTATCAAGCGTTCGCGCCCGACCAGCACCAGCACCACCAGGAACAGACCAATCCAGAAGGTCCAGTACTGCGGCGTGATGCTGGAAAGAAAATCCTGCATCAACTTGAACACCACGGCCCCGGCCACACCGCCATAGAGCCAGCCCACACCGCCAATCACCAGGATCAGCATCACGTCCGCCGAGCGGTGAAACTCAAACACGTCGAGCGAGGCAAAGCCCGTGGTCTGTGCCAGCAAAGCACCGGCAGCGCCCGCAGCAGCGGCAGCGATGGTGTACACCACCGCCAGACGGCTGTTGACCGGGATGCCGATGGCCATGGCGCGCAGGCGGTTGTCCCGGATGGCTTTGAGCGTGGCACCAAATGGTGAATGCACCAGGCGCCGGGCCGCCACAAACACCAGGAGCAATACGGTCATCGAATACCAGGCAGCAGTTTGCCCGCTCAGGTCAAACTCAAACTTCCCCAGCAGTGGCCCCATAACCACACCCTGCAGGCCATCGGCCCCGCCGGTGAGCCAGTCGAGCTTGTTGGCCAGTTCCATCAGGATCAGTCCAACCCCCAACGTCACCATCAGGCGCGTGAGGTCGGTACCACGCAAAATGGTGGCGCTGCACACTGCTCCAAGAGCCCCGGCGGCGGCAATGCCAACCAGCAGGCCCAGCAGTGGGTCGGGCATCACCAGTTTGGCAAACAGCGCCGCAGAATAGGCGCCCATACCAAAGAAGGCAGCGTGCCCGAGCGACACAATGCCGGTGTAGCCAAGAATCAAGTCGAGTGCCAGTGCGAACAAGGCAACGATCGCTATTTCGTTGATGATCAGGGTATGGCGCGGCAACACCAGAGGCAGGGCCAGAGCCAGTGCCCACATGGCGTATTCCCAGCGTTTCCAGCGTCCGCTTTGCAGCAGCAGGTTTTGCGAATTCGTCAGAGGGGCGGTCATCATTGCCCCCCCTTGCGCACAAACAGCCCCTGCGGTCGCCAGACCAGAATCACGATCATCAGGCTGTATACGATAAAGCCGCCCATCTTCGGGATGTAGTACTTGCCGGCCACGTCGGCAATGCCCAGCAGCAGCGCCGCCAGCAGGGGGCCGGTGATGCTGGAGGTGCCACCGACTGCCACCACGATCAAAAAGTAAATCATGAACTTGAGCGGAAAGCTCGGGTCCAGCCCCAACACCTCGGCACCGAGCGCACCGCCCAGCCCCGCCAGGCCAGAGCCGACCGCAAAGGTTCCCAAAAACACCGTGTTGACGTTGATGCCCAAACCGGCAGCCACGCGCTGGTCGTCCACTGAGGCGCGCAGACGGCTGCCAAAGCGCGTTTTGGTCAGCGTAAACTGCAGCGCCAGGGTGAGTGCGGCGCACACTGCGATGATGAACAGCCGGTAGTGGCCCATGCCCAGCATCCAGGCCCCGTCACCCCATTCGGTGCGGCCTTTGAGCCACTCTGGCAACTGCACGATCTGCTGGCTCGATCCAACGAAATAGTCGGCCGTTGCCACTGCCATAAAGGTCAGCCCGATGGAAAACAGCACCTGGTCCAGATGCGGCTTGTGGTAGAGCGGTCGGTACAGCGTGCGTTCCAGCACGCCACCGAGCAGTGCCGCCCCGGCAAACGCCAGCGGCAGGCAGACCAGAAATGGCACGCCCATTTTTTGCATCAGCAGCACGGTGATATAGCCACCCACCATGGCAAAGGCGCCGTGCGCGAGGTTGATGAAGTTCATCAGCCCCATGGTCACGGCCAGGCCCACTGCCAGAATGAACAACAGCATGCCGTAGGCAATACCGTCGAAGAGGATGGTCAGCATTACCCTATCGTCACGACCGTGCGACTGCTATTTGTTCTTGCCCGGATCTTTCACGTCCTTGATCACGTCAAACTCCACGTTGTAGAGTTGTCCGTCCTGCTTCTGTACCTTGCGCAGGTAGATGTTCTGTACCACGTCTCGGGTTTGCGCGTCAATGAACATGGGGCCGCGTGGGCTCTCGAAGATCTGTCCCTTCATGGCGGCGAGCAGGGCATCGCCGCCACCCTGGCCCTTGGTTACCTTGAGGGCTTCGTAGATCACGCGCATGCCGTCATAGCCGCCCACGGCCATAAAGTTGGGGCGCATGCCCTTGTTGGCCTTTTGAAAGGCTTCCACAAATTTCTTGTTCACCAAAGACGGATGCGCGGTGGAATAGTGGTGCGAAGTAACCACCCCCAAAGCGCCGTCGCCCATGTCGTTGAGCTGGTCGTCATCGGTTACGTCGCCGGTGCCAATGAGCCTGATGCCGGCCTTGTCCATGCCGCGCTCGAGAAACTGTTTCATCACTGCAGCACCCGCACCGGAAGGAACAAATACAAACAGCGCATCGGGTTTGAGATCACGCACTTTCTGCAGGAACGGTGCGAAGTCCGGGTTGCGCATTGGCACGCGCAGAGACTCCGTCACCTGACCGCCATTGAACAGCAGGCGTTCAACAAAAAATTTCTCCGCATCGAGTCCGGGGCCATAGTCGCTGACCAGGGTCACGACTTTCTTGATGCCATTCTTTGGGGCCCAGTCCGCCATACTGACTGCCGCTTGCGGCAGCGTGAAGCTGGTGCGCACAATATACGGGGATGCCTGGGTAATGCTGCTGGTGGCCGCTGCCATGACCACCAGCGGCGTCTTGGACTGCGTGGCAATTGGTGCCGTGGCCAGAGCCGACGGAGTTATGCCGAATCCGGCCAGCACGTTGACCTTGTCATTGACCACCAGTTCCTGTGCCATGCGCTTGGTCACGTCGGGAATGGAGGTGTCGTCCTTGACGATGAGCTCCACCTTTTTGCCGCCCACGGTGTCGCCGTTTTGCGCCATGTACAGCCTGGCCGCAGCCTCGATCTGGCGCCCGGTGCTGGCCTGCTGCCCGGTCATGGGCAGGATCAGTCCGATCTTGAACGTGTCTTCTGCCGCCACTGCAGCGGTGGCGCCCAGTGCGAGCACGGCAAGTGCCGTGGCGTGAAGAAAGTGTCTCTTTTGCATGGTTTGTCTCCAATGGTGGAATCAGATTCTGATGATTTTTCGCGAGTATGCAGGCAGTTTGACGTTGCAGCGAAGGATTTTTCAACTGCCTGCTATAGCAATATGGAATAGCGCAACGCTTCTGGCTGGACCGTTGGCTCAGCTGCCCCACACCTCCTGCGCGGTTTCTACCACCAGGCGCAGCTTGGCGCGCTGGGCCTCCACGGCGATGTCGTTGCCATGCACCGTGCTACTAAAGCCGCACTGGGGCGAGAGCGCGAGCTGCTCCAGCGGTGCGTAGCGGGCCGCCTCGTCAATGCGGCGTTTGAGATCGTCTTTGCTTTCGAGTGCGCCAAACTTGGTGGTTACTAGGCCCAGCACCACGGTCTTGCCCCTGGGCAGGTAGCGCAGCGGCTTGAAGTCGCCACTGCGGTCGTCGTCGTACTCCATGAAGTAGGCGTCCAGGTTCATCTCCTTGAGCAGTGCCTCGGCCACCGGTTCGTAGTTGCCGCTGGCGGCATGCGTGCTCTTGAAGTTGCCACGGCACAGGTGCATGGCCAGCAGCATGCCCGGCGGCTTTTGTGCCACCACGCGGTTGATGAAGCTGGCATAGCGGTGCGGCAACTCATTGGGGTCGTCGCCGCGAGCGCGCGCGGCTTCGCGCATCTTTTCGTCGCACAGGTAGGCCAGGTTGGTATCGTCCATCTGCACGTAGGCGCAGCCCGCAGCGGCCAGGCTGCGCAACTCGTCGCCATAGGCGTTGGCCACATCCTGATAAAAATCGGGGTCGAGCTCGGGGTAGTGCTGTTTGCTGATGCCGGCACGTCCACCGCGAAAGTGCAGCATGGTCGGCGAGGGAATGGTGACCTTGGGTGTGTTGCCGGCGGAAATCTGGCTCTTGAGGTAGTTGAAATCGGCCAGCTGGATGTCTTTGACGTGGCGCACCTTGTCCACCACGCGCATCACCGGGGGAGCAAGTTCCTGCGTGCCGTCGGGTCGCTCAATCGTCACCGGAATATCGGTTTTCACGCCGCCAATCTGCTCCAGAAAGTCGATGTGAAAGTAGGTGCGGCGGAACTCGCCGTCGGTAATGCTCTTGAGGCCCACGTCTTCCTGAAATTTCACGATCTCGGTGATGGCCTTGTCTTCCACCAGGCGCAGTTGCTCGGCGCTGATCTCTCCTTTGGCAGCCTGATCCCGCGCCTCCAGCAGGTATTTGGGGCGCAGGAAGCTGCCCACATGGTCATAGTGGGCGGGAAGCTTTACGGTCACTGCCATGGCGGTCTCCGGAGTTGTTTGTTTGATAGGCTCAATGGTAAGCGCTTCGTCGTTGCGCTGGACAAGGCAAAATTGCGTCACCATGCAAACCGAACTTCCCGACTCCACCACGCCAGACTTGCCATTTCATTCTCCTGCGGTTGCGCCGGCAACGGACATTTTCGACGAGGTCGACGCCATCCTCGACGATCTGCGTACGCGCTATGACGAAACACCGCAGTGGGAGTTTTGCGAGGGTTTTCTGGCAGCGCTGGTGTGCTGTCGTCGTCCGATTCCCGCCGAGGAGTACTTTGACGTGCTGCTGGCGGTGGGCGCTGCCGAAGATGCAGATGCTTCGGCGGAGGGTTCGTTTGCCGACACCGCGCAAGCGCAGCGCTTCAAGGCCATCTGGAACCAGCGCTGGCAGGAAGTGCAGACCGCGCTGGATACCCCGATCGAGGCGCTCGACGACGAAGCTGCCTACCACCCGGAGGTGATGGACGTGCGCGGCGCTGTTGCCAGCCTGCCGGAGCAGGAGCGTGCAGGGCTGCCGGACGAGTACCTGCCCGCCTTTGCGCAGGTGTGGGCGCTGGGCTTCATGTACGCCGTGGAAGCCTGGCCGCAAGAGTGGGTGGCACCACGCGACAAGAAAGCTGTGCAGTGGCTGGACGCGTCTTTACAGGCCCTGGTTGCGCTGACCGAAGATGACGAAGGCGCGCCCGAGGTCTCGCCATTCAGCGAAGACGCTCCACCCTCCATGAGTCTGGCGCGTCTGGACGCCTTTGCCGACGCGGTCTGGGCCGTGTATGACTTGCGCGAGTTGTGGCGCTCCATCGGCCCCCGTGTGGAGACGGTGGTTGTTGCCGATACGCCGGGCCGCAATGACCCCTGTTCGTGCGGGAGCGGGAAGAAGTACAAGAGGTGCTGCGGCGCCTGACGCATGACAGGCAAGGGTTAAATGACGCTGGGCAGTGCAGTCGCCAGGAAGTCGTACACCGCACGAATACGCGGGTTGCTGCGTATCTCGCGGTGTACGGCCAGCCACATCGGCAGGGTCGGGATCTTCAATTGACCCGGTAGCACACGCTGCACCATGGGGTCGGTACGGGCCAGGTAGTCGGCGACGAAGCCAATGCCCAGGCCCGTACGAACAGCCTGCCATTGGGCCAGCAGATCGTCGCTTCGAAACGAAAAGGACTCGCGTTGCACGGTGAATCCCATGGCACGAAATCCCTGCACGATGGCGGTGTCGGTATCACTGCCGATGAGATCATGGAGCAGCAGATCCGGGGGCAGGTGCGGTGTGCCGCGTCGCGCCAGGTAGTTTCGATGGGCATACGCACCCAGGCTCACGTTTGCGAGTTTGCGGGCGATCAGGCTGCCCTGCTGCGGCTGCACCATGCGCACGGCAATGTCGGCCTCGCGGCGCAACAGGTTGCTGATCTGGTTGCTTGCCACCAGTTCGATCTGGATATCAGGAAGGGACTGGCGCATTTGTGCCAGAACCGATGGCAGCAGGTGCACTGCCACGGTAGCACTGGCGGTAATGCGCACCGTGCCAGCGGTCTGTGTTTGTGTGCCCTTCAGGGTGCTTTCCAGCTTCAGTGCACCTGCTTCCATGGCGCGAGCCGCTTCGGCCAGCTTTAGCGCGGTAGGGGTGGGCACCAGACCGCGGCCACTACGCTCAAATAACACTACGTCCAACTGCCGTTCCAACTCGGCAATATGGCGCCCAAGCGTGGGTTGGCTGGTCTTGATGGACCGCGAGGCACCCAGCAGGCTTCCTGCATCGAGCGCGGCGAGAAAGGATCGGATCAGGCTCCAGTCAAATGCGTGTGGCATGGTGGTGGGCAATAGTTGTATTCAAAAGTGCATAGCTGCGTTGCGCATTGCGCCAATTGTGTAATGAAACAGGTTTGCCGACAATTCCTTCATTGCTGAATGATCCCGCTCGCAACCAAGGAGTTTCACCATGCCATCGACTGTTTTGATTCTGGGCGCCCGTGGCCGTTTTGGCTTGGCCGTAGCACGAGCCTTCGCTGCGGCCGGTTGGCGCGTGTTGGGCCAGGTGCGCGCAGGCGCCAGCGTAGCTCCCGAAGAGGGTATTTCCTGGCTCGCACTGGACCTGCAGGACACGGCGGCCATTGCGCAGGCGGCAGTTGGCGCTGCTGTGGTGGTGCATGCGCTCAATCCCGTCTATACCAGTCGGGCATGGCGCACGCTGGCACTGCCGATGCTGGAGGTGTCGATCAGTCTCGCACGCACGCTTGGTTCCACCGTGATGCTGCCGGGCAATGTCTACAACTTTGGAGCCGCCATGCCTGCCTTGCTTCGGGAGGACACCGCGCAGGCTGCACACACGACCAAGGGGCGTGTGCGCGTAACGCTGGAACAGCGTCTGGCGCAATCGGGCGTACGCAGTGTGGTGATTCGGGCCGGGGACTTCTTTGGCAGTGGCAAAGGAACATCGTTTGACCTGATGCTGGTCAAGAATCTGTCCAAAGGCGTAATCACCACCGGCGCAAATCCCGACGTGGCGACCCCCTGGGCCTATTTGCCCGATCTGGCAAAGACCTTTGTGCGGGTCGCTGAACAACGTGATGTTCTGTCGCCCTTTGCAGTGCTGCACTTCGCTGGCCATCAGATCGCTGCCCGCCAATGGCGGGAACTACTGACTCCGATTGCACGCCGCCAGGGATGGATCGCCGCACAAGACACGCTCAAGCTGCGCAGCATACCTTGGGGGTTGCTGCGACTGGTGGGGCTTGTCGTGCCCATGGTTGCCTCTTTGGTGGAGATGCGCTACCTGGGTGCCACGCCCCATGCGCTGGCGAACGACCGTTTGCGCGCCCTGATTGGCGAAGAGCCCCGCACGGCGCTTGACCAGGCGATTGCCGCTGCGCTGCAGGACCTGGGTATGGTTGCCGACCCGCTCACGTCTGCAGCAGCGTAAGCGCAAGCGTCGCCATGGTCAGGGCGATCAGGCTGTCGAGCACGCGCCAGGCCGCGATATGCTCAAACAACGGACCGAGCAAGCGAGCGCCATAACCCAGCGCCGAAAACCAGACCGCGCTGGCCAGACCGGCACCTGCGCCAAACACCCATCGGCCAGTTTCCCCGTGCTGGTTGGCGATGGCGCCAAGCAAGACCACGGTGTCCAGGTAGACGTGGGGGTTGAGGAAGGTAAAGCCAAAGCAGGTAAGCAAGGCCGCAGCCAGGGTGCTGCCCTGCCTGCCATCCACCTGCAACTGGGTTCCAGCCCACGCCCGCCGCGCCGCCAGCAGCGCATAGATCCCAAGAAACAGGGCGCCGCCGTACCGTGTGAGCAGCATCAGCGTGGCATTGCCGCGCAGCACCATCCCTGCGCCGCCAACGCCCGCCACAATCAGCAGTGCGTCAGACAGCGCGCAAAACGCTACCAGCGGCAGCACATGCTCGCGCCGAATGCCCTGGCGCAGTACAAAAGCATTTTGCGAGCCTATGGCCACAATCAGGGCCATGCCGGTCGCAAAGCCGGACCAGAATTGGAGCGTCAAACTCCCTCGCTTTGCAGCAGCATGAACAGACGTTGCAGGGCGTGCAGCACAGTGGCGATGCGCACGGCGGCACGGTCACCCCCGAACTGTTTGCTTTCGCTCACCACCCCCTGGGGTGTGGACCAGGCCAGCCACACCGTGCCCACCGGTTTGTCCACGCTGCCTCCGCTGGGGCCAGCCACACCGGTGACGGCCACCGCCACCTGGGCGTGCGAATGCGACAGTGCGCCACGCGCCATGGCGCGCACCACTTCCTTGCTGACCGCGCCGCAGCGCGCAATCAGCGTGGCGTCGACTCCCAGAGATTCGGTTTTGGCTTCGTTGGAATAGGTTACAAAGCCGCGTTCGAACCAGGCGCTGGAACCCGCCAGATCGGTGCAGGCCGCTGCAATCATGCCTCCGGTACAACTCTCTGCGGTGGCAAGTCTCCACTGGCGTTTGATAAGTAATTCTGCCAGTAGGAACCGACAGTCCTGCGTGAGCAGCTCTGAATTTGATAGCGTATTGGAGGCAAAAAGTGTCACTGCAGAAATCTCCATAGGGCCACAACCAGTACTGTGCAGAGCGCCGCAACGAGGTCATCGAACAGGATACCAAAGCCGGCCTTGAACCATGCCAGGCGGTCGGTCTGCGGGTTCACATGGTGAAACAATGCATCGGCCCAACCCACCGGTCCAGGTTTGACTGCATCAAAAAAGCGGAACAGCCCAAAGGCCATCACCTGCCCCACCAGTCCGGTCGGCGTGACCAGCCAGAGCACCAGCCAGAACGCCACCACCTCGTCCCACACAATGTTGCCGGGGTCCAGCACACCCAGGTTGCGGGCAGTGATGCTGCAGGCCCACCAGCCAATGGGCAGCGACAGACCCAGCACAGCGGCCCAGGTCATATCGTTCATCCAGGGTGACAGCGCAATGAACGCCATCCAGGCCCACAGCGTTCCCGAAGTACCTGGCGCGATTCTGGACAGACCCGACCCAAATCCCAGCGCGATCAGGTGCGCGGGGTGCGACAGCATGAAGGGGGCGTTCGGGCGGCGAATCGGGTTGGTGCGACCCGACTCCCCAGGAAAAACGGAAATGGGAGAGACCGACGGTTCTGGCATCGCCCGATTATCCGTGAGCCCCGCCGCATGCAAAAAAAAACAGGGGAAGAACTTCCCCTGTCCAGACTGGTCGCGTGGTGCGCCTATTCGGCGTGAGCCTTGGCGCGTGCCGCCTTGAATC
>CAIPGC010000019.1 GCA_903864505.1 uncultured beta proteobacterium
GGAATGTAGTGCAGCACATCCAGAAGGGTGATGGCATCAAATCCACGTAGGTCGGCTTGGCACATGTCGCCGCTTGCCAGCGATACCTGTTGGCCATAGTGCGGTTGCAGTGCGCGGTTTCCGGCAGCGCAAACTCCAGCGTGCAGGTCGATGCCATGAAACTTGAGACCCCTTGGTACTGCAAAGTCTGTCCTCCAAAGGTTAGCCGCTGCTAACCGGTCAGCAGCCAAAAACCAGGCTGCCAACAGTCCGCGGCCGCATCCCAAATCCAGAACACGGGTACGTCGGTGCAAGGCACCTTGTTTCAGCAGAAAGGCAAATACCGGATCCTGGTCGAGTTTGCCACGCGCCCACCGGTAGTGAAAATATCCGGCAACTCGGTAAGGCTCACACGCGGCCTCAAGAAGTTGCAGCTTCAGGTCAGATTGCATGCGCGGGCCAGGGTCACGGGTTTGAGCCCCAAGTCACGGATGGCAGCTAGCAGTTTGGGCAGCACCACAACAATGAGCGCCTCGTTCGCTGTCGTGCGTGCCGCATTTCCGTCGTGCAATAGCAAAATGTCGCCGGCAGCAAGTTCGCGAGTCAGTCGTTGCAACACTTTGTCAGAATCCCGCTCCCGTGTATCGAAGCCACGACGGGTCCAACTTGCAAGCCGCAGCCCGGTGGAATTGAGCACCGGATCCAGAAAGACGTTGCGTAAACCCGCTACAGCGCGATAGAACTGTGGCGCCCGGCCGGTGATACCCTGGATGATGTGTTGCCCACCCAGAATTTCTCTGCGCCAGCCTGCGGGGCCAGACAGCGAAACCAGCGGTGGATGGCGAGCGCCATGGTTCTCGATACGGTGACCGGCGGCAACCATACTACGGCACAGTTCCGGATATGCAGTTGCGCGCGCTCCAATACAGAAGAACGTGGCTCGGGCGCCGTGCTGCGCCAGGATTGCCAGCACCTGAGGAGTCACGTGTGGATCAGGGCCGTCATCGATAGTGATGGCCACTTCACCCCTTTGCATCGCGGAGGCGGGCAAGCGCACCAGGTTGGGGCCCAGGCAGGCGCTGCGTGGCCATAGGCCGGCGACCATCAACATCAACTGACTGAGCAACACGATTGCCATTGCCCAAACCCACGCTTGCGGGGAGATCACCAGCAACAGCAACGCAATGCCATGCAGTGCTATTTGGATCAGCAGAAACGGTCCAGGGCGCCAGGTGCGTGGATTGGAGCGCATGACTGATGTACTTTTCAAGGTGCGGCGACTTTGGAGACGGTCATTTCGAAGCGGTCACCGTCGGTCTGGTCAAACGTAATTATCCTGATGTTCGCATCGGCACCACTAATGTGGACCCTGCGCAATATCTTGGCCACTTCATTTTGCACCGGCACCAGCGTCAGCTGCCACTTTGCTTGCACTCCGGCGAGGTCAACGGTGTAGTTCCGTTCAAGCGCGGCTTTGTCACCGCTGAGCGTCCCCCGGATGCTCTCGACTACCGATGCAACCTCCGGATGGTCCTGCAAACGCAAGTGGATGGGCCGCTTTTCATGCGAGGTAAGAGTCAGTTTATCGCCATCAAGCAGCATGGTTTCCGGGCGCGGTTTAAGGGTGCGCTTCTCCAGGCGGTTCGGTGCATCGAAGGTTAGTTCACCAGAGGATTCCAGTGGCCTGTCCAGAATGCTCATGTACTTTTTCTCTACAAAGTTCGCTTTGCCAGATTTTTGCTGGGCCAGCAACTGCATCAGATCAACGAGGGTCCAGTCTGCGGCGCTGCTGTTGACGCACATGCAGGCACCTAGGCAAACGACGAACAGTTGCTGCCGGTGAAGAATTGGAGACCATGCCATCTTAGCGCCGCTCATAGGTGCGATAGGCTTGGATGGTTTGGGCGATACTGAAGTGGGCGCGGTCGGGCAGTACCCGCACACGTACCAAATATTCAACGACAAACATCAGCCCGACGATGACGGGAGTGAGCAGGTTTGCGAAGTACGACCAAACGGCAATCGGTCCAAAGAAGAACAGCCCCACCGACACAATCGCACTGGCGATGAAGTAAATGGTCCACACCACCGTGACTTTCCACGTGTAGCGCATGTAGGTAGGGTCGGCCGGACCAGGCAACATCAGCCGGGTGACGCGTGAGCACAGAGCGTCTGTATCTCCGCGGCCCAGGGTACTGCCAAACGTGACGGCAAGAAGAACCATGGCACCTGCGTGCTGCATGAAGTACAGCCAATTAACGTGGTTGCGCAATTCTTCAAGATACAGCAGCACGGTGAGTGCCAGCAAGGCAAGCAGGGTCAGCGCCAACCATCGCATGCGGGAATGCAACGCGGCTATCAGGGCCATGATCGTCAGCGGTGTGACGCCCAGAGCCAGCATCAATACGCTGGGGCGCTCGGCGACGGTCAACAGGTGACTGAAAGTCAGGTACGCGGCGCCTGCGACGGCAATAGCCGCGATCACAAACAGCCGCGTGAGGCGAGTCACTTGGTGCGCTTTTCGGCGATGTATTTACTGAGGCTGCGAAGCGACTTGAATATAAGAAAGTTGTCATCGCCTTCGGTCTTTACCTGAATGCCATATTGCTTCGACACCACCAATGCAATCTCCAGGATGTCGATGGAATCCAGACCCAAACCATCACCGTACAAATCGGAGTCAGCTTCGATGCTCTCCGGCGCGACCTCAAGATTCAGCGCCGACACAATCAGTTGCGCGACTTCGGTCTCAAGCTCAACATTGGCATCGCCAGCAATGAATGCGTTAGTCATTTTGTAATAAATTCATGGAATAATGGGGTTGCAGCAGGCTCCATACCACGGCATTTCTAGCGAAAGATTCTTGCTGCCGCATATGTCGCAGTGTGTGACACCCAGGCATTTTAATGCAATCAAGTATCTTCTCAGTCGACCCCGAGAGACCAACTCGTCAGCATGCCCTTTGACTCCCATACCTGGTCGGTTGCAAATTTGCGGACGATTTTTTTTAAGGACTTCTGGTTCAAATTTCTGGGGACCAGTGCATTCATGTCGCTCTTTTTCTGGGCTTACCTTTTTTTGCTGAAGAACCCCGCATTTCCGGTGACCACAATTCCTCTGACGGTGGTTGACCGGTGGATCGGTTTTGCCCCACTGGCACTGATTCCCTATTTGTCACTTTGGCTATATTGTTCACTGCCAGTTTTTTTATTGCCGACGCGCGTTAGATTGTTGAACTTCGGGTTCTGGGTTGGCACCATGTGCTTGTTCGCCTTGTCTATTTTTTATTGGTTACCCAACGCGGTGCCACCGGCCTCTATCGATTGGGCACAGTATCCCGGAATGTCCTTTCTCAAGGGGGTAGATGCGGCCGGCAATGCTTGCCCATCATTGCACGTGGCGGCAGCGGTGTATTCAAGTTTTTGGCTTTTCTGGTTGATTCGGGAGCTGCGCCTTGGGCGGCGCACGCAGTCGTTTCAGGTGGTGTGGGGGATTTTCATTGTGTACTCCACCATGGCCACCAAGCAGCATGTTTCGTTGGATGTACTGGCCGGGGCTGTGCTGGGTACAGCGTTTGCCTGGAGCGCCAAGTGGTTTGACCGCAATCTGAAGCAGGTGCGCGGATGACCGCCCCCAACGCAACTCTTGACCCAGCGTTTCTGGAGGATGTCAAGACGATGCTGCTCGAAGCGGTTGATATCAGTGAACCGGCTGGAGGGTTGCGCACGGATGAACCCCTGTTTGGACCTGACTCCCGATTGGATCTGGATTCGCTAGATGGCCTGCAGTTGTCCGTGGCGATCCAGAAGCGCTTTGGCATTCGCGTGGCAGACAGCAAGGACTTGCGTCGCGCGCTGGCCTCTCTGAATACATTGGCGATGTACCTTGTGACCCACCGGAAGTGAAGCCCGTCTATCTTGCTGGCCGCGCGCTGGCATCCGTGTTGGGCTTGACTCTGGATCAGGCGCTGTCGAACCTGCGCAACAAAACGGTGCCCTCTGCAACCGTCTACCGACTGCCTGGACAGTGCGCCGTGCCCTATCAAAGAATAACCAACCCCGGAGACGGCGATGGATGGGATGCGCGGGCACGCGCCCTGGTCACTCGGGTTGCCGCTGATGCCGGAGCCACCGGTGCCAGGCACGGCGCATTGTTCATAGCCACGTCGTGCCATGACGGCAACACCGCCGAACACAGCCAGGGCGACATGGACTTCCATGCACTGTCTCGACGCATCGGGGACTGGCTGGACTGGTGTGGCCCGATATTTCTGATCAGTAGCGCCTGCACATCCAGTATCCAGGCTCTGCTAAGCGCGAACGAATGGTTGCAAGCGAGCACCAACACGCACGCCCTGGTACTGGGACTGGAACTGGACAACCATCTCACGGTGCCCGGATTTGCCGCGTTGCAGTTGCTTAGCCCGGACCGCAGCAGACCGTTTGCACTTGACCGAAATGGACTGCTGCTGGGCGAGGCGGTAACCGCGCTTCGACTGTCAACCCAGCAGACCGCACCTTGGCTATTGCGGGGTGGAGCCAATGTGGTGGACGGCAGCTTTCCAACCACCGCATCGGCACAGTCCGTAAAGCAGATGTGCCAACGTGCGCTGGCCTCCAGTGGTTTGTCCACTACCGATGTGGACCTCATCAAAGTGCAGGCCGCAGGTAGCCCCATTAACGATGCCCGCGAGGCCGAGGGACTGTGCGCGACCTTTGGCAGCATGCCTGCCCTGCTATCGCTCAAACCCTTGATCGGGCATTGCATGGGCGCCTCGGGCGTGGCTGAAATTGCGCTATTGCTCGAGTGTCTGGAACAACGCTACTGGCCGCGCTATCCCGATGCCGCCGACCCGTTACTCGGCGTGCAGCTTGCTGAACAGGCTCCAGAGCGCCAGCACGTAGTGCTGGCAGCCATTCTCGGTTTCGGTGGAAGCCATGCGGCGGTAGTGCTGGAGCACAGCCCGCCATGAAGGTCTACCGCATCCGCGCGCGCTGCGTCGAGCAGCCCGCCGCCGCAGATTGGTGCGAACAGCTTGTCAACCGTCTGGGAAGTCGGCCCCGGCGCCTCGGACGATGGTCGGAACTGGGCTTGTATGGTGCGCTGAAATGCCTCGCCTCCGACTCACAAAACACCTTGACAGACCATGCGGCGCTGGTGCTCAGCAGCCAGCATGGACCGGCATTGGCGATGCGCGCGGCCGTGTTGCAGGCGCGTGAAGATTTGCCGTTGCCTATGACATTTTTGCAAACGCAGCCAAGTCATTTGTTGGCCGCACTGTCTGCACAACTCGGCTGGCGCGGAGACGCCCGTTTTATTGTCCATGCGGAACCGCTTGCGGTGCTGGCATTGGGATTATTGATAGCTGATCGTCATTCCGATGGCCTGTTGCTGGGTTGGGTCAACGAGGTTGAAGCCGAAAGCAGTCTCTGGCTGCGTATGCAGTCGGTCGCCGATCCGGGTGGAGGTTGGTGCCCGGCCGGTGCTTTCGGAACTCTGCTGCAGCACGCCAGTCATCTGCGTTTAGCACCCACCGGGCTCGAGGTTATCATCCGGAGAAAATATACGGAAACCGACACTTCGCAGTGATGTGAAGTGAACTCTGTGCACACCAGTCCTGACCATAGCGGCAAAGTAGTTGACGGGAGCGCCGGCCCAAGGGTAAAGAGGGTGCTAGTTATCGCCTATTCACAGTCCGGCCAGTTGACGCGGATTGCGGAACGCGTCCTTGCGCCATTGCGTCAGGCCGGGAACTTTGACGTTCACGTGGAGACGCTGCGCCCGCGCCAGTCTTACCCCTTCCCTTGGACCTTTTTCAGCTTTCTTGATGCCTTTCCTGAATCAGCGCACATGGTGGCGCCAGACCTGCAGCCACTGACGTTGCGCGGCGATGAGGATTTTGATTTGGTGATCCTTCCCTACCAGGTCTGGTTCCTGGCACCGTCGCTGCCTGTCACGGCGTTTCTCAAACATCCTTTGGCCCAACGTTTGCTCAGCGGGAAACCGGTAGTTACCGTCATCGCCTGCCGCAACATGTGGATGCTTGCCCAGGAGAAAATGAAACGCCTGCTGTCCGGCTGCGGTGCCTGCCTGATAGACAACGTGGTTCTCATCGATCCCAGTCCGACCCTGCTTACCCTCGTGACTACGCCTTATTGGTTGCTAACGGGGCGCAAGCGACTGCTGGGGCTTCCTGCGGCTGGCATCGATGACCGCAGCATTGCAAGGGCCGAGCGCTTTGGTTGCGCCCTGCGGGACGGGCTTAATCAGGATGCAGAGCGTAAGGTCGAGCCGATGCTGCACGGATTGAAAGCCTGCGTTGCAGACCCACGCCTCTACTTCAGTGAAATGGCTGGTACCCGTAGCTTCTACCTGTGGGGCAAGTTGATTCGCGCAGCGGGGGGACCGCGGACGCATTGGCGCAAACCCCTGCTTATAGTGTACGTAGCATTTCTTGTTTTGCTGATACTCAGCGTTGTGCCGCTGAGCCTGATGATCCAGACGTCACTGCGCCCCCTGTTGAGGCAGCGATTGACAGCATTGAAATTACGGATTGAAATGCCTTCAGGATCAGGGAGCGAGCGAATGGGAGTGTATGAGTATTGATGTTTACGTCACGGCAACCGGATCGTATTTGCCATTGGAGCCGGTCGGCAACGATGACATCGAAAAAGTGTTGGGCATGGTCGGTGGCAAGCCATCCAAGGCACGTCGACTGGTGTTGCGCAACAACGGCATAAGGCATCGGCACTACGCGCTCGACAGAATCACCGGGCAGGCCATCATGACGAACGCCCAGCTAGCGGCACGCGCCGTTGAGTGTCTGGGGCACACAGGTAAGGTAGACAGTCTGGCAGCCGCCACTTCTCTCCCCGATCAGCTGATGCCTGGGCACGGTGTCATGGTGCATGGAGAGCTGGGGTGGCCGCGCCTGGAGATCGCGTCACTGGCCGGCATTTGTGTTTCTGGTATTGCCGCCTTCAAGTATGCCTGGCTGTCGGTGCGGGCGGGCGACGCGCAACGCAGCGTGGCAGTTGCCTCAGAACTGGCGTCGCAAGGATTGCACGCACGCAATTTTGACGCGGAGTATGAGAACAATCAGCAGGAATTGGAAGGACGCCCCGAATTGGCATTCGAGAAGGACTTCCTGCGCTGGATGCTGTCCGACGGGGCCGGAGCTGTGATGCTCGAAGGCACGCCGCGTAATACGCTGAGCCTGCGCGTGGAATGGGTTGAGCTATCGTCGGCCGCGCACGAGTTGCCGGCCTGCATGTATTGTGGTGCCGAGAAAAGCGACGATGGCTCTCTATCCGGTTGGCAACGGTTCAGCCCGAGTGAGTGGGGAACACGTTCGGTGTTTTCTGTCAAGCAAGACGTGCGTTTGCTAAACGAACATGTGGTCCGCACCACGCTGACGCAGCCGCTACGTTTTTTGATCGACAAGCACCACTTGCGCCAGCGTCGCATTGACTGGTTCCTGCCCCACATGTCGTCCAATTACTTTGCACGCCCGATCGAACTCAGTCTGGCCGAACTCGAACTCGACATCCCTCGTGCGCGCTGGTTCAGCAACCTGGCCGAAAAGGGCAATACCGGATCGGCCTCGCCGTTCATCATGCTCGATGAGTTGTTCCGCAGCGGGAACCTGAAGCGCGGCGAAACCCTGCTGATGTTTGTACCCGAGAGTGGCCGCTTTTCAAGCGGCTTTGTATTCATGGAAGCGGTTTGATGGACATCTCGGAAGTTCCCCAGGAAGGCAACATTACCCTGGGCCACCACCGAAAGGCGCTCTACGCCAAGGACTCCAGCGGACGTTTGATTCTAGTCGCGTCGCGTGGATCGGAAGTCGATGAAACCGTGACCCTGCAGGCGATACAGCGACTCAACGCCTTTGCCGAGGCGGCGCGACTGCGCTGTCTGGCCGGCCAGACCGCACCGTTGGAAGTATGGATGTGGAGTCAGCGCATGGACACAGCCCTGCTGGCTCAGATCACCGGCATCTGGCAATGGCGCGTGCGCCGTCATTTCCGTCCGCGCATTTTTGCTCGCCTCAAGCCTGCGCTGCTGCAACGCTATGCACAAGCGCTGGGTCTGCGCGTCGAACAATTGCAGCAACTGCCATGAGCGCGCCTGCCACCAGCTACAAGCATCGCCACGCCGCGCATTGCGAAAGCGGAGTGGCCTCCAACCTTTTTAGCCATTACGGTGCGACCCTGTCGGAGGCAATGGCTTTTGGACTGTCATCGGCACTGTCGTTTGCATACCTCCCTTTCGTCAAGTTGACCGGGTTCCCGCTGATTGCCTACCGTATGCCTCCGAAGTTCATTCTCAAGGGGCTGCGCAAGCCCTTCGATGTAAAACTGCATTTTGAAACTTTCCGCAATCCAGAACAAGGCCAGCGTCGACTCGACCAGTTGCTGGCAGAGGGAAAAGTAGTGGGCCTGCAGACTTCAGTCTATTGGCTGCCTTACTTTCCGAAGGACATGCGTTTTCACTTCAATGCCCACAACCTGCTGGTGTATGGCAAAGAGAACGATGAGTACCTTATCAGTGATCCTGTGGCCGAAGACCCACAGCGATGCGCCACTGCCGACTTGCAACGCGCACGTTTTGCCAAAGGTGTGCTTGCACCGAAGGGTCTTCTGTATTACCCGGATCGACTGGGCCGCACCGAAGTTAGTGCCGTCGCCGTGCGCCAGGCCATCATCAGGACATCACGCATCATGCTCGGACCGATCCCGATCACCGGTGTGCGCGGCATGCGCATGTTGGCCAGAAAAATTCAGCGACTGCACGACATTGACTACGGACTGAATTACATCGGTCACATTGTTCGTATGCAGGAAGAAATCGGTACCGGTGGCGCAGGCTTTCGCTTTCTGTACGCCAGTTTCTTGCAGGAAGCCGCCGCCATTTGCGAACTGCCGGAGTTGGAAAAACTGGCCGAACGCCTCAACACCATTGGCGACGGTTGGCGTAGCTTTGCGTTGCAGGCAGTGCGCATGATCAAGGGGCGTGACACGGTCGATTTTCCGGCGTTGGCCGCGTCGCTGCAGGTGCTGGCGGAACAGGAGCGCGAATTCTTCAAGAACCTGCGACAAGCTGTCCAATGATGCTGGCTATACGTGACCTGAACTTTCGCTATCCTGGCGCCAGTGCAGCCGCCCTGCAGCAGGTTAGCTTTGGTGCCGCGCGCGGCGAAGTTCTTGGTCTGCTCGGCCCCAACGGCGCTGGAAAGACCACGGTGATAGCCCAACTCGCCGGCATGCTCAAAGTTCAGCAGGGCCAGATTGAGATCGATGGTCAATCGCTAGAACAAGTGCGCCTGGAACGACCAACCAGTATTGCGATTGCGCCTCAGGAATATGCCTTCTACCCGTCACTTAGTGTGGTCGAGAATCTGAACTGCTTCGCTGGCGTTGGCGGGCTGCGTGGTAACGCTAAAGTACATCGCGTAGCTGAGTGCATTACCTACGCTCAGTTGGAGAACTACCGCCAGGTACCGGCGCAGCGACTTTCGGGGGGCCTTAAACGCAGACTCAATCTGTCGATTGCACTGCTGCACCGCCCCGAACTGATCTTGTTTGACGAACCGACCGTAGGGGTCGATCCGCAATCACGTGCCTTTTTGCTGGATGCGGTCAGGCAACTCGCACGGCAAGGCGTCGCTGTGATCTATACCTCACACTATATGGAAGAAGTGCAGGCGATCGCTGACCGCATCGTAGTGTTGGACCAGGGCCATGTACTGTGCCAGGGCACGCTGCACGACCTGCTCGCTGGTGCTGACAGCTTGTATGTGGAGGTTGAGGATGACACGGCGCAAGACCTGTTGCGGCAGGTGCTAGCCGCCTTTGGCAAGACCAGCGTTCAAGGCAAAGGTGCTTGGGTGTCGCTCGGTACGTCGGAACCGTTGCCAGAAATACTACGCTGTGTCGCGGAGGCCGGAATGCGGGTGCGCCAGGCGCGCTATGGCCAGACCGACCTGGAGCAGTTGTTCATGTCGCTTACCCACCGATCACTGCGGGACTGACCATGTTTATTGCACTGGCCAAGAAAGAATTGCTGGCGCTGTCGCGTGACGTGCATGGTCTGGCGGCCCTGTTTCTGATGCCGATGGTGTTCATCATCGTCATGTCCATGGCACTCAAAGACGTGTACGCACCCAGGGTTCAGACGTTAAGCTATGCGGTGGTCAACCAAGACCAAAGTCACCAGGCGAGTCGCCTGTTAAGTGCGTGGAGTGTCGAACATGGTGCGCCTACCACGCTTGAATCAGACGACTGGCATGAAGCAGTACGCGCTGGTCGACTTAAATACGTGTTGCAAGTGGATGCAGGCTTTGCCAAGGCACTGGAGAATGCCCCTGAAGATGAAGGCGCCGTACAAGTTCATCTTCTGACAGAACCTGGTTTGGACCAGAGTCTGTTTGAGAGCACGCGAGCCAGTCTTGTGCTGCAGGTGGCGCAGTTACGCACCGAAAGCATGTTGCTACAACTCGGTGTCAGGGGCGATACCGAGCAGGCGACACAGGCACTTTTCAACAATACTCTGGTGGCGGCGCAGCGTGCAGGGGCGAAAACCCGCCCCACATCGGTTCAGCAGAGTGTTCCGGGCTGGTTGGTTTTTGGCATGTTCTTTGTGGTTGCCGCCATCGCAGGGTTGTTTGTCGATGAGCGAAGCTGTGGCGCATTGGCGAGACTTCGCAGCCTGGGCGCAACCCCGGGGACGCTTCTGGGTGCCAAGGTTGTGCCTTACATGCTGGTCAATGGGATACAGGCCGCTCTGATGCTGTCGGTAGGGGTTTGGCTGATGCCTTTGCTCGGCGGCGACGCGCTGTCATTACAGGGCATTAGCTGGGGCGCGCTGGGATTGGCGTTGCTGTCCATAAGCGCTGCTGCGGTGAGTTTGGCGCTTGCTATAGCGTGTCTGGTTAGTACGCATGCCCAGGCGTCCACATTAGGGCCTATCCTGAATGTGCTTATGGCGGCATTGGGTGGGATCATGGTGCCTCTTTTTGTGATGCCAAAGGTGATGCAGCAGATAGCCGCCTATTCGCCTATGAACTGGGGACTCGAAGCCTTGCTCGACGTGTTGTTGCGTGGTGCCGATGTCGCTGCGGTTCTCCCCCGGATTGCTTCTCTAACCGGGTTTTCCGCGCTGATGCTGGCTCTCGCCTACATCTTGTTTCGGCGCTAGCTGTTTGCCTACCAAGTGCGGTTCATCGGGCACTCAAATTTTCATCCCGCATTGAAGTGCAACACCGGGTGCTCCCGCAATTTCTGGCATCAACTCAAACCCGAACAACGCAGTCCCACCTCCCGTTTTCGTATTGGTTGAGAAGCTAAAGCCGAAATAGGGCACACCGGCATTGCTCGCGGCAACTCCGAAGTTCAAGTTCCCTGACTCTGGCGAATACGATTTGACATACGAATAAGTGGTTTCCCTGGAGCCAGAGCTCGTTACACGCTGGTACAAGACGTCATGGCTGAAATCTCTGGAGAGAATGTCGAGCCGGTCCGTCGAGAAACGCACCGTACACTCGTTTCCATTCGCGTCAAGCCCGAGGGATATCTTGCCCGCCAGGCAGCCCAACAAGACCTCGTCGAATGAAGTCGGTAGCGACAGGCAGCGCAACAAGATCGTCTGGGTGACCGAGACAACCTGAATGACGTCGGAGATTTGCCCTCCCCCACATGACGTCAACAACGCGCCGCCAAGTACCAGGACACCAGCTACTTTTCGCATGTCGTGCTCCATATTTCAATAATCGAGAGCGGCGGCCTCGGTCGCCCTCCAGAAAACCGAACCCATGGCGTCGATCCGGCGCAATCGACTTCCACCGGTTCTTTGGTGTCGATGGGGAAACCCTAGCATTCTAGGGGGTCCATCGGACCGCTTGCATTCAATCCTTTGCCTTCCATGCTTTCTTGCTCTTGCACAGCAACAAGTATCATGATCGGGACAGGTTCCATCGTTGCCTGCATCAGTGCAATAGCCTCAGGGTGTTAAGTCGAAGAAAAAGTGTTCGCGAAGTCACCGTTCTTGAAGCCTTGGCCCTGGACCGCTGTTCATTGGCGAAGGCATGACCATTGTGCTTTTTGTTCACACCCATATCAGCGGAGAACGCTTAATGAAACCCTTTGGATGGACCGGTTCTCTAATGGTTTTGACAATGTTTAGCCAGTGGCCGGATCCGGCCATTGCTCAAGAAAAACCCCTTTGGGAAGTTGGCTTGGGCATCGCATCAATCCAACTACCAGCCTATCGCGGCGCAGTTGAAACTAGCAGTGAGGTCTTGCCCATACCCTACCTTGTGTACCGGGGCGAATTTGTCAAGGCGGACAAAGATGGTGTCAGAGGCGTTTTGTTCGATTCTGACCGGTTTGAGATTAACCTGAGTTTTGCCGCATCCCCTCCGGTGAATAGTCAGAATATCAAGGTGCGAAGGAACATGCCTGACCTGCTGCCCAGTCTAGAACTGGGTCCGTCAATGGACATCAGACTCTGGCAATCGTCCGACCAGGCAACTGAATTGAAGTTGTTTGTCCCCGTGCGTGCTGCCTTTACGCTGGAGAGCAATCCACAGTACATCGGCTGGCAATTCGGACCACGCATAAACCTCGACGTCTCCAACCCATGGGGCATGCAAGGTTGGACCTTGGGAACCGTAGGGGGTCCTGTCTTCGGCAGTCGCGAGCAACATTCCTTCTTTTATGGCGTTGCGCCCCAGCATGCTACCGCTGACCGTCCCGCTTACGAGGCCAAGGCAGGTTATGCCGGGCTTCAAGTTCTCGCTGCGCTATGGAAGCGATACCCGTCGTATTGGTTGGGTGGATTTGTGCGCTACGACAGCGTAAGCGGTGCCGTATTTGAAGACAGTCCCCTGGCAACGCAGAAGGGTCGCTTTGCTGGAGGCATCGCGATCTCCTGGATACTCGGGCAATCCAGCCAAACGGTGAGGGTGGACTAGAACCTGCCAGACTCGCAATAGCCCAGCCGCACTGGCCGCTAAGCCATCATTGTCGCAACAACTGCTGCTCACCAACAGGAAGCAAGTTCAATCGGCTCAGGCCAAATTGCGGTAGATCTTCTCATGGATGTCACTGCAGCCGCCCTCCATGGCTGTCGGGTCATAACACCAGCTGCCATTTACGAATGCCTGCTCTCATGACCTCACATATGGAGTCCATCGATGTCTTCGCACGGAGCGCTTGTTTTGCCCAAAAGCGCAGTATGTCTTCCTACACCAGATCACTTCTTCGCCGTCTCGTCCATTGCCATCCTCCCAATTGAATTGGTCGTCCCTGAGGTCTGCGGCGCATAGCAGAAGCCGTTGGAATCCGCGATAGCCAACTGTTTACGCGATATGTCGCCGCCGTAACAGCGCATCGATGCGTTGTGCTCCTTGACACCGGATGGAAGCACATAGTGATAAACGCCTTGCGGGAATTCGGGTGTTGGACTGGTGATGCCATTGCAGGCATCCAGACGAACGGGTGCGATGACCTGGCGGTTCATATCCTTGTCACCATAGATCGGGAAACCGTCCAATGCCACACCAATCAGGTGCGAGGGGCCATCTTCGTGATCGACCATGGACGTTACACATTCAGACAATCCGTGGTAGTGATAACTGTTGCCTGCGTTAGCGGGGGTAGGATGGCCATTGCAGCGGTCAATAAAGCGCGCGGTGATGGCTTCCCCGTCACGGTTCTTGAATGTGTATGAGGCGTTGTCATTTAGCGTGGTAGCCCGATGCCCAGCAATCTCCGCCGCACCAAACAGGACTGAGCCTGAAATCAGCACGCCAATGGCGCCGGTGTTAACTGCGGTGGGCACCGGCGCCTTGGTGGGACAAATGTTGAATTGCATCGGCGCCTGTGCCCCCAGACCCTGAAGCAGAGTTACCTCCAATGGCATGGCACTGACCTTGGTGAAGCGGGTTCCTTTGTCCGCCCCCAGCTTCTTGCCTGTTACCACTGGAGTCAGGTAATACCCATCTACCGCGTGGCTCGGTCGAGCGCTCGGCCAGACAGTCATGGTGCATTCAGTAGGAAACGTGATGGACATACCCGATGCCCAGGCGGCTCGCCGATAGCCGGATGCAAGAGAATTGGCGGAATCAGGCTGGGGTTTTACTGTGATCGCGCTAGAGTTCGCACTCGTGCCAGCGGTATTGCTCGCGCTGACTGTGCAGGCATATTCGACGCCATTATCCAATCCCGATACCGTCAAAGGGCTGGCTTCTCCCCTTGCACTCCAGGTTTCCCCCGCAGCGGTGCAGTTGACGACATAGGTGGATATGGAGGACTGCCCTGCATACACAGGAGCTACGAATGCGATGACGGCGCTCGCATTTCCAGGCTGTGCCGTCATGATAGATGGAGCCCAGGGCAGATTTCCAAATTCATTGCACCCAGCCAGCGCCATCAACGCCAGTGCAAACAATCCGCCAAAGTGACGCATCCTGAGCAGCACTTACTTCACCACGAACTGTCCCATTAAGCCTGCGTCCTCATGGTTGACCATGTGACAGTGGTACATGTAGGGAAATTTCGAATCAGCGACATCTTCGAATTTTGCAACGAAGGTCACGGTCTCGTTGAGCGGCACAAAGAAGGTATCCTTCCATCCGCTCTCGTAGGCCTTCACTGCACCGCTGCTGCCATTGCGCGACATCATCTTGCACTGCACGCCATGGATGTGGAATGAATGTCCGAAGATGTTCCCGCCATTGATGGTCCACGTCTCTGTAGCTCCCAAAGCCACCGTCTGATTGATCGTGGTCATGCTGAACCCGACGTTATTGAACGTGAACGGTGCGCCAGGCCCTGTTGCTGTGATAGCCAGTGTGCGGGACTGGGTGGCATCCGCTGCAGCAGGGAATGTATTGCTGACCAGCGTAGTGGGTACTGCGGTCACTGCGTTGGCGGTGGCCGCCGTCACGTTGATGCGCAGTATGTTGAACGTCTTGTTGTTCAGCAGACTGCCAAACTCACCGGCGGTCGCGGGCTCTAGGCCTGCGAAGCCAAAACTCAAACCGGCATCGGCGCCGTTATAGGATTTCAGATCAATGGCACTGCCGACGGCATCACCACTCAGGTTGACCAATATCTCGTAGCGCTCGCCGGGTGCCATCACCAAACGGGTGACACCTACTGGCGAACTCAACAGACCGCCATCATTGCCAATGACATAGAAGGTTCGTCCATCGCCAAACCCGAGGTTGTAGTCACGCTCAATCTCTCCGTTCAGAATGCGAAGGCGCACCAGTTGCTTGGGCAGCGTGACCTGGGCATCCATCACGCCATTGGTCAGCATGTAGTCCCCATAGGCTGTGAGCGTGTACTGAAACTGGTTTGCAACGCCATTGGTCGTCGTAAAGCGTCGACTGGTGAGAATGAGCGGAATGTCGTCAGCGCCGTAGGTTCGTGGCAAATTCAATGCAGCCTCAGCATCATCCTGCACGATGATGAAGCCACCTGCGCCCAGGGTGAGCTGCTTTTGAGTCATTTCATGCATGTGTGGGTGGTACCAGTAGGTAGCGGCGTTGTTCTTGACCGTAAATGTTTCGGTTAGCCATGTCGCTCCAGCCGCCACGATCTGGTGTGGACCCCCATCCACCGGGCCGGGCACAAGCATTCCATGCCAGTGCGTCGTTGTGTCTTCGGAAAGAGTGTTCTTAACCTGCATCCGCGCCTGGCTTCCCTTCTTCATCACCAGCGTCGGGCCCCAGAAGTCATTGCCGTTGTAACCATAGGTTGCTGTCTTGGGACCCGTCTGGAACTGCACCGAAGATGCGGCAAGCACTAATTCGTAAGTGGTCACACCCGCCGCAGTTGTCCCGGAAAGAAGTTGCGGAATCCACAGCGTGTTGTAGGCCGTGCCACCGGTTGTGCCGGGAGTCGTCGTGGGGACTGTCGATGTGCCGGTGGCGGTTGATGTAGAAGTACCGCTGGACCCTCCACCGCATGCCATCAGAACTGCCGAAGTGGAGAGAAAGCCCCCCGCAATGAGTTTGAGGCTGCTCCTCTTGTTGAGCAAATGGGTGTCGGGGAATTGTGAATGCATGGGCGCTCCGAGTAACTGCTGATAGATGCCCGATTGTGAAAACCAAATGTGAGGAAATTGTGTGGTTTTGCTCATCATTTCCTCACAATTGATTTCTATGCTGCTGGCTATGTTCCATTCAACTACCACTCGCATGCGATCACGTTCCAACATCAAGTCCCGATTACTCCTGACAAGTCTGGTAATGAGCACCTTGAGTGCAATAGCTCAGGTGCCAACGACGGCTACGCTTCGTGGCACCATCATCGACTTCAAGTCCAAGGAGCCACTGGCGTACGTCAAGGTGGAACTGCCAGGTCAGGGTCGCGAAGTGATTACCGATGAGCGCGGTCGCTTTGAGTTGACACAGTTAGAACCTGGTGACATGGAAATCTCTGTCAGGACAGTGGGCTACAGCAAACTCGGTCAGATGGTCAAGATTACCGCGGGGCAAACCTTGGACCTAGAATTTCCGATTGGACCAGAGGCTGTAAAGCCGACAGCCGTGAGTGCCTTGAATGCGGTCACCGTCATGGGCAAATCAACCCTCTCGGCCATGCCAGTAGCGCCATCGCTCTATGCGATGAACAACACCGACTTGCAAAACCTGTCGACCGTCCTGGCCAATGACCCCATGCGCGCCATGCAAACACTGCCAGGGGTGACGGCTAACCAGGACTTCTATGGGCAGTTCGCGGTACGTGGCGCGGGACCTAGCCATGTGGGGGTGGTCATCGACGGAGTGCTGCTTGACAACGCCTTTCACGGATTTACGGATAAAGGAGACCTGGGCTCGGTGTCCATTGTCAACGGTTCCCTCGTGGATTCCTCTTCACTGTATAGCGGTGTGGCACCCACGCGCTTTGGGGGGCGAACGGGTGCCACCGTGCAGGTGGATACACGCGAAGGCAGCAGGGACGATTCATTCACCCGGCTGGATGTGGATTTCCTGAGCGCGTCCCTCACGCAAGAAGGCCCCCTGGGAAGCGAGAAGCGCGGCTCCTACATTGTTTCGGCACGCAAGAGCTATCTGGACTATTTGACTTCCAGCTTGAAAGTTAAATCCAGCACCCTGGGCTACAGCGACCTCGACGTGAAGCTGGACTACGACCTCAACCCCACCAACCACGTGAGCTTAACCACCGTGCTGGGCACGTCGCAGATCGCCCGCGAGGCCAACTTGCAGGGCAATCAGAGTCTCGGTTTTCTGACCGACGGCTCCGGTCAGCAGGACTTCTCTACCTTGCGCTGGACCTCGCAGGTGAGCCCTCGCACTACATCGCGTGCGCAGGTGTTTTGGGCCAGAGACAGTCAGACGCAACGCAATGGCACAGGCGATTTGCTGATGGACACTGATGCCACGCAGAGCGGATTAAGCGAGGCGTTGACACACACACTATCCAATCAGCAGACACTGGAAGCAGGGTTCAGTGTCCTTCAACGGCAGACATCACTCAAGGAGCAATCCATCTGGAATTACAACGCCGGGACGTTATCCACGGCACTGGTTCCGGTGGCTGACTATTCAAGGTCTGCGGTGGAATCCGGCGTCTACCTGCAAGACACCGCAAAGATGCTAAACGATCAACTCAAGCTCAAGTTCGGTGCCCGATGGGACTCTTCAAGCGCGACGGGGCAATCGGTATTCCTGCCGCGCCTGGATGCCAGCTATGCACTGCGTCCTGGCACCCAGGTCGCAGCAGCCATTGGCCAGACTGCGCAATTCCCTTCACTGGACAATCTGTATGGCAAGTTTGGAACTCCGGGGCTCAATGCAGAGCGTGCGACCACTGCGGCACTGTCATTCGATCAGGATTTGGGTGACCGATGGCGCTTGCATACCGAACTCTATGAACGCAACGAGAGCCAACTCATCTACTCGCCATTGACCCAATTCCGGATCACCAGCAACGGCAGCTATGCCATTCCGACGACCGGCCCGGTTCTTACCAATGGTTTGAGCGGCTACGCGCGCGGCGTCGAGATCATGCTGCAACGGCAAAGTGCCAATGGATTCTCTGGGTGGTTGGCTATCAGCCGCAGCCAAAACCGTTACACCTCCGACACGGGCATGGAATTTGCAGGCGATAACGATCAGCGCACCAGCGTTACGGCCTACGGAAGCTATCGCTGGAACAACACGCTGAGCTTCAGCGCCGTTGCGCGCTACGGCAGTGGCACACCCATACCCGGCTACCTGGGTTCCTCTACGGGTGCCGGCGCCCGCGGGAACAACCCAGTTGTTACGTACGCGATGTCTTCCTCGCTCAATACCCAGCAGGCCTCTGAGTACCAACGCCTGGACCTGCGGGTCAACAAAGTCATCTACGGTTCCAAGTACAAGTTGACGCTCAAAGCAGAGATTGCCAATGTGCTTAACCACGACAATTGGCGCTACTACGACTACACCTACCCGGCTCCTGGCACTACGCAAACCGTGGCCATTTCACGCAATACCACGATGCCGCGCCTGCCCACCATCGGAATGAGTCTGGAGTTCTGAGCCCTAACGGTCGCTACCCGATGACCTGGCGGTAGTCGCCGCCGCATTGGTGGTGCCGGGCGGGCCACCATTGAGCGAATTCTTGGGCGCTGCATCCTTGCATCCTTGAATTACTTACGCAGCAGCCATCACGCGTTCAACGAACCAGAACGAACCCGCAAAAATGGCGAGTAGTGGACCCAACCGGCATGCGCGTTGGTGTGCAGGCGAGCCAGTAAGGCGTTTCCAACCCAGCACTATCAGACCAGTCAGCGCCGCTATGCAGATCTGTGCCAATTCAATGCCCACATTGAAGCCTGCTAAAGCCCAAGCCAGTTGTGTGCTGCCGGGCGCCCACTGCGTTAGATCGCGCAATGCGCCGGCCAAGCCCAGCCCATGGATGAGCGCGCATGCAAAGACAAGGCCCAACCGCAAGCGAAGTTGTACGGGTCGGTCGTACCAGCGCGACCAGCTATCCAAGGCCGCCATGCCGATGATGGTTGCTGCAATGGGCGGCTCGACGATTCGGTCTGATACCGACCAGCCGCCCAGGACGCAGGCTGCCAGCGTCAACGCGTGACCCGCCGTGAAGCAGGTCAGCGCACCCAGCAGAGATCTCCAGCGCCAACCCGCTGAAAGTACGACGAGCAGGAACAGCATGTGGTCTGCCCCGCTCAGTACATGGGTCGCGCCGGTGCGAACGTATTCGCCAAACACTTCTGCGGCGCTGGGTAACAGCACTTTCTCGGTCTGCTCTGGCGTAAAGCGCAACCATTGCGATTCATCCTGCCGCGTGATGGTTACATCTTGCGCTTGTTCATTGGCCCCCGTTCCGAACAGCGAAAAACGCAGCGCGAGCTCAGTGGGTCCCGCTTGAAAGCGGCCGAGTACCACCAGGTGACTGGCCGCTGCAGTGGGTGCGTTCTCCGCAGGCGCAATATCGAGCATCAACAGATCAAGCGGCAAAGCACCATCGGGTCCCACTAGCTTTACGCCAGCTTTCACCTGCGCACTGATAGCATCGGCATGGGTCGCTAATTCGGCCTTGGACAAAGCGCCGTCGCCATCATCGTCTACGCTTTTCAATGCGGAGACCGGCACCGACAGCACCAGGAACGCCGCATCATTGACGATGTTCAGCGTCCCCTTTTGCGCAGCTATCAGATGCGCCTGCACGGGAGCCATCCACAGCAGCGCGCACCACAGTGCAGCCAGTCGCAATACCTGCCTCACAGTTTGCCTTTCACGCAGCGTTGCAGGTAGGGGTAGGTATCGGTCGCGTAGTAGTGGTAGATGCCCTTGGGAAACTCGGGTGTCACACCTGTGCGGCCGTTGCATTCGTCCAGGTCA
>CAIPGC010000020.1 GCA_903864505.1 uncultured beta proteobacterium
AGTCGCTGTGGAGCAGCGACCACAATAGGTATCAGGCGACCCGACTGGATGAAGGGCATCGCTGATGGCATGTTGTCAAAGGTCATGGACACTTGCCCGGCCACCGTATCGTTTAGCGCCGGTCCGGCCCCACGGTAGGGAATGTGTGTAATGAAGGTACCCGTCATACTCTTGAACAATTCCGTTTGCAGGTGCCCAATTCCACCGGTGCCCGAAGTGGCATACGAATATGTTCCGGGGTGGTTCTTGACTTCCGCCAAAAAGGCTTTGTAGTCCTTGGCCGGGAAACTGGGGTGCACCGCAATCACGTTCGGCGTCGCTGCCACGTTGATGATTGGCGTGAAATCGGTCAATGGGTTGTACGGATTCTTCGGGTTGATGGCCGGATTTGCAGCTACCGTGGATACTGTCGCCATGCCCAGCGAGTAGCCGTCGGGAGTTGCCTTGGCGGTCTCATTGGCACCGACCACGCCGCCACCGCCTGACTTGTTTTCCACAATCACACTTTGACCCAGCACCTTGCCCAGCGGATCAGCAATCGTCCGCGCCACGATATCTGTGGTTCCGCCAGGCGCAAAAGGTACCTGAAGTTTGATCACCCGACTGGGGTAGGACTGCGCCAAGGCAACGCCGGTGGTTGTGGTGAGACATAAAACCAAAAGACTGCGACGAAACATGATGCTGTGCTCCTGAAAAATTATTCTGACAGATTGGTCGAGTCAGATCGTAACCGAGGTCATGCTTCACTGGTATTCTCAGAATGTGAACTACGCAAAACTTCTCTTTCCAGATTTCTCCCTTATCCTGTGCGGATACCTGCTCTGTCGCTACACCGCGCTCAATCGGGCAGTATGGGAACCCGTTGAGGCGCTGGTATATTTTTTCCTGTTCCCGGTTCTTTTGTTTCAGTCTATTGTGAAGAGCCCTCTGGATCTGGGGGTCACGTCACGACTCATGGGTGCAGGCTGGACCCTAGGGCTGTCCGGCATTGTTCTGGCGTACGCACTGCCCCATGTACCAATCTTGCGGCGCTGGATCGATGCCCGCGACCACGCCAGTTCCGCGCAAATCGCGTTTCGCTTCAATTCTTTCATTGGCCTTGCACTGGCCGATCGACTGGCGGGGCCACTTGGCCTGCAACTGATTGCGGTATTGATTGGTGTTTGTGTACCCCTATTCAACATGGGTGCAGTCTGGCCCATGGCACGCCATGCCCAACGCGGGTTTCTGCGCGAACTGGTGCGCAACCCACTCATTATTGGCACCGCCAGCGGGTTGGTGGCCAATCTGCTTGGCTTTACCTTGCCGCACTGGCTCGAACCCACGGTAAGCCGGATTGGTGCCGCGTCACTGGCGCTGGGACTGATGTCCGCTGGCGCTGGCATGCAGCTAGGCGCCCTGGCACGCGGCAAAGTTCTAGCCGTTTCGGTGTTGTCCATCCGCCATCTGGTGCTGCCTCTGGTCGCAATCGCTGTGTCCCACCTGTTTGCGCTCAGCCCGTTGCAGTCGACCATACTGCTTGCGTTTTCAGCCCTTCCAACCGCGTCGAGCTGTTACGTACTTGCAGCCCGTATGGGATATGACGGCGCCTATGTTGCAGCGCTGGTCACGCTTTCCACACTTTTGGGCATGGTCAGCCTGCCGTTCGCACTGGGAGTGCTACAGTAGATTTCAGGGTGTGGCATCCAGACCAATCAGGTCCGCAAGTGCCGCCGTACCGAGCGCGCCATCGCGACTCGCGGTCTGGCCACTACGAAGATTCATTACCACGACAAAGGGCACCGACTCCGCGCCAAAACTGGTCAGCAGTTTGGTATTGGCCTCAATTGCTGCCTGAATTTCCGGGGAAACGCTCGAAGGTGCAGCGATACCGCCCTTGCCGGCCAGAAGCGATGCCTCGTGCTCGGTCATCAGCGCCTGCGGGTTTGCCGATGTCAAAAGCGCTGCACCTTGCGACTTGCTGCTGGCATTGATCCATCCGATCGGAATCCAGACAAACTTGACCTTCTTGTGCAAGGGCAGAGATGCCTCCCACAGGTGTCCGCAGTGAGGGCATTGGGAATCGAAAAATACATACACCGTGGCTGTGCTCATCATTGCGCCTACGGTAAACCCCTTTGCCTGCGCAGCAACCACTTCCACCGACACCTCACGCTTGCCCGATGCGCCGGCAGTCGATGCATCCTTGGGCGAGCAACCAATAAGCATCAGGCTGATACATGTAATCAAAGCAACCAAAAGACGGATCGGGTTCATGGCGTTTCCAAGGTTCGGATTGGTAAAAATATGAATGGTCGCTACTGTAGGGCAATTTGGTTTGCCTATTCCAGTTTGCGACCGATTGGGCATCCTTGATCAGCATGGACTGGCCGCCGTGCACTCTGGGACCTGCCGCAAAGCCCACGCCACATGCTCGCGCACCAGTGCACTGGGATGATCCAGCCGCAACGTCAGTGCGTTCTTCATGGCAGATTCGCTCCCAACCTTACTCTGGCGGACAGCGTTGCCCAGGGCCACGGCAATATTGCGCAGCCAGGCCTGATGTCCAATACGGCGGATCGGGTTGCCTTCGGTGCGCCGCAAGAATTCCTCCTGCGACCAAGCAAACAGGTGCGCGAGGTCCTGACCGGTCAAGCCCCCGCGCGGATCGAAATCAGGCAACGCACTGCGTTGTGCAAACTTGTTCCAGGGGCACACGAGCTGGCAGTCGTCACAGCCGTAAATTCGGTTGCCGAGCAGCGACCGCAGATCCGGTGGAATTGGTCCGGCATGCTCAATGGTCAGGTAGGAAATGCAACGCCGCGCATCCAAACGGTATGGCGCAACAATGGCCTGCGTGGGGCACGCCGCAATGCACGCGCTGCAAGTACCGCAATGGCCTTTGATAGGCGCGCTCAGGGGCAAGGCCATGTCGATAAAGATCTCACCGAGAAAGAACAAGGAACCTGCGTCCCGGTGAAGCAACAGCGTGTGCTTGCCGCGCCAACCCAGGCCACTACGCGCGGCCAGTTCCACCTCCAGAACCGGTGCCGAGTCGGTGAAAACACGGTGACCGAAAGGACCGATGGCTGCCACGATTCGGTCACTGAGTTGCTGCAGACGCGCGCGCAACACCTTGTGGTAGTCACGACCCCTTGCGTACATAGAAACCACGGCTTCGCCTGGGTGTCGCAGGCGCTGCAACTCGACGGTTCGCCATCCATCCGCTGTTCCACGGGGCAGGTAGTCCATACGCGCGGTCAAAACGCTGAGTGTGCCCGCCACCAGTTCGGCCGGGCGTGCGCGTTTAAGGCCGTGCTGCACCATGTAGCCCATGTCTGCGTTGCAACCTTGCGCCAGCCAGGCCAACAATCCAGGCTCAGCAGACGATAAATCCACACCTGCCACGCCAATTTGGGAGAATCCAAGTTCCCGGCCCCAAGCCTGAATCTGGGAAACCAGCTGGTTGCCCTCGAATTGATGAATGCTGTTGCGAGTCACCTCCCCATTGTAAAAAGCCTGCGCTGGAAAAACGAGCTGGCAACGCAGTTGTTTGCTGCGCAGCTCGCCCGCCATCCCGAACTGGGGCAGGCGTTTATTGCCCTGCGCGGCGATCTGGGCGCCGGAAAGACCACATTGGTACGCCACCTGTTGCAGGCGCTGGGCGTGACCGGACGCATCAAAAGCCCCACCTATGCCGTGGTGGAACCCTATGAGTTGCCCGGTCTGGCGATCTGGCACTTCGACTTTTACCGTTTTGCCGACCCCCTTGAGTGGGAGGATGCGGGGTTCCGGGACATCTTCGCCAGCCCCGGACTCAAACTGGCTGAATGGCCCGAGAGGGTAGCAGCACTGTTGCCGGGAGCCGATCTGGAAATTGCCATTTGGACCGATCTAGAAGCAGACCGACTGGTGAGCCTTACTGCACACACGTCTATCGGGAAAGCACTGTTGACATGAAGCGACGCGCCCTACTCCAGACCGGAAGCGTCGTGCTGACCCTGGGTTTTCAGCACTTGGCGCGTGGTGCCACGATCCTGACGGTGCGGGTATGGCCCGCGCCCGAGTATTCGCGGGTCACCATTGAATCGGACGGCGCACTGGAAACGCGCCAGCAGTTTGTGCCTAACCCGCCCCGACTCGCAGTGGATATTGAAGGCATTACCCTGAACCCAGCATTGAAGGAATTGGTGGCCAAGGTCAAGTCAGACGACCCCAACATTGCTGGCATTCGCGTGGGGCAGTTCACCTCCAGCATCGTGCGCCTGGTGGTGGACCTGAAGTTGCCGATCCTGCCGCAAGTTTTCACGCTGGCCCCGGTGGCCGCTTACCAGCATCGTCTGGTGCTCGATCTGTACCCACTGCAGGAAGCAGATCCGCTGGAGGCGCTGATCGCCCAGCGCCTCAAAGACAACGCTGCGTCGGCGAGCGCCAAAACCCGATCCGATCCGCTGGGCGACCTGATCGCCCAGAAAAACTCCACACCAAGTGACACACCGGTTGCCAATGGGGTGCCTGATGCTACTAAATCAGTAGCTTCCCACGCAGTATCCGCGGAGTCGGTTGGCCCGGAGGCCATCGCAGCGACCGATCGCCTGATCATCATCGCGGTCGATGCGGGCCACGGTGGGGAAGACCCCGGAGCGCTCGGCCCGGCGGGCACCCGGGAGAAAGACGTGGTGCTGCGTCTGGCCCACCTGTTGCGCGAACGCATCAACACCGCGTCTGTCAACGGCAATGCCATGCGCGCCTACCTGACACGTGACGGTGACTTCTTCGTGCCGCTGCAGGTACGAGTGCAAAAAGCCCGCCGTGTGCAGGCCGACCTGTTTGTCAGCCTGCACGCCGATGCCTTCTTCACGCCGGACCCTCAGGGAGCCAGCGTATTTGCCCTGAGCCAGGGGGGCGCCTCCAGCAGTGCGGCGCGCTGGATGGCAGCCAAGGAAAACAAAGCCGATCTGATAGGCGGCCTCAACGTCAAGGCCAAGGACGCAGTGGTGCAGCGCGCGCTGCTGGACATGAGCACCACAGCCCAGATCAACGACAGCCTGAAGCTGGGCAACACATTACTGGGGGAAATCGGTCGCGTCGGCAAATTGCACAAGCCCCGGGTAGAACAGGCTGCCTTCGCGGTACTCAAGGCACCGGACATCCCCAGTGTTCTGGTGGAGGCCGCCTTCCTCAGCAACCCGCGCGAAGAAGCCAGGCTCAACAGCGAGGAATACCAGAACCAGCTCGCAGATGCGCTGATGCGTGGCATTGAAGGCTATTTCTCCAAGAATCCGCCACTGGCGCGCAACCGGCGCAAAAGCTGAACTTTGCCCTTGGTTATTGACCCTATGTGCCATGCTTTGGGTTCATAATGGACACGGGATCACAGGGCTCCCATATCAGTGGGTTTGACTATGAAAAATATTTCAAATGGGTGGTCCAACCTGGGCCTGCAACTCAAACTCCAAATTCTTATTCAGGGTTTCCTGATCCTCATACTCGTTCCGGCGCAGCTCTGGTTGTCCAGCAAGATTGAAATGCGGTCCCTGCATGCAGCCGAAGACCGTACCACCATCGTCGCCGATGGCGTGATCAATTCCCTCAATACGCTGATGTCCACCGAGGTAAACGGCAAGGATGTGATCAGCGACGAGAAGGCGCGGGCACTGTTCATCAACAAGATGGGCGTGTCCGACGGGCTCAAGGAACTCCGGGTTGTACGCGGCAAGGGAAATGACGAATTCGGTCCTGGCATGGCTATGGAAAAGCCGGTCGATGCGCTCGACAACGAAGTACTGGCCACCGGCAAGACCGTGTACCGGACTTTGCACGATGACAAAGGCGGAACCGCATTGCGAGCGGTCATTCCCTACGTTGCATACAAGGAATTCCGCACTTCGAAGTGTCTTGATTGCCATGCGGTTAGTGAAAACACCGTTCTCGGTGCGGTCAGTGTGGTGACAGACATCAGCGAAGACATCGCTGACATCCAGCACATGAACCTCCTGATCTGGATCGGCCAGGGCGGACTGCAGATCATTCTGTTTTTTGTGATCAAGGAAATCGTCCGACGCCAGCTCAGCCAGCTCGGGGCCGAACCGATTGAGGCGACCCGTCTGGCGCAAAGCGTTGCAGCAGGGGACCTGACAACCCACATAGCGATTAGGTCGGGCGACACCCACAGCATGATGGCCCAACTGCTCTACATGCAGCAAAGCCTGACCAGAATTGTAGGCAAGGTGCGCCAGGGATCAGAGGGGGTCGCCATCGCCAGCGCCGAGATTGCCCAGGGCAACAACGACCTGTCCGCCCGCACCGAAAGCCAGGCCAGCGCACTGGAGCAAACCGCCGCGTCGATGGAACAACTCGGCTCCACAGTCAAACAGAATGCAGAGTCGGCCAGCCAAGCCAACCAGTTGGCGATGAACGCCTCGACGGTGGCGGTCCGGGGCGGTGACGTGGTGGGTCAAGTGGTGGACACCATGAAAGGCATTAACGAGTCATCGCACCGCATCTCGGCCATCATCAGCGTCATTGATGGTATCGCGTTCCAGACCAATATCCTGGCATTGAATGCCGCAGTGGAAGCGGCGCGTGCCGGTGAACAGGGCCGCGGGTTTGCCGTGGTGGCCACCGAAGTACGCTCTCTGGCCGGGCGCAGTGCCGAGGCAGCCAAGGAAATCAAGAGTCTGATCAGCGCCAGCGTCGAGCGGGTCGAACACGGTACCGTCCTGGTCGACCAGGCCGGCGCCACCATGTCCGAAGTGGTGACCTCCATCAAGCGCGTGACCGACATCATGGCCGAGATCACCGCAGCCAGCAATGAACAGTCGCTGGGGGTGGCGCAGGTGGGCGAAGCCGTTTCTCAGATGGATCAGGCGACGCAGCAAAACGCCGCACTGGTGGAAGAAATGGCAGCCGCTGCCTCCAGCCTCAAGTCGCTGGCAGAGGATTTGGTGCAGACCGTCTCGGTGTTCAAGCTCGACACACCAAGTGACATGCGGCAGTTGCGCTGAGTATCTTCACCGTACCTCAGGCGCGTGAGGCCAGACGCGATTTCCAGGCGCCCAGCAGAATCACCAGTCCGGGAATAAGGATCATCGCCCAGATGATCTTGTCCAGGTGGGTTTTCACCCACGGCAGGTCGCCGAAGAAGTAGCCCACGGTGACAATACCACCGACCCACAGCGCGCCACCCACCACGTCATACAGGACAAAGCGGGAGCGTGTCATTTGGGCAACCCCAGCCACAAAGGGAGCAAAGGTACGCAGAAACGGCATGAAGCGTGCGGCCACGATGGTCACGCCACCATAGCGCTCGTAAAACGCATGCGCCTGCTCAAATGCCTTCTTGTTGAAATAGCGTGTATCTTCCCACTGAAAGACCTTGGGCCCAAAGTAGCGTCCAATGTGAAAGTTGGACTGGTTGCCCAGCACCGCTGCGGCAAACAGCAGACCCACAGACACCGGGTAACTCATCAGCCCGACTCCGCACATGGCTCCGACCACAAACAGCAAAGAGTCACCTGGCAAAAACGGCATCACCACCACACCGGTTTCGACAAAAATCACCAGAAACAGCAGGGCATACACCCATCCACCGTAGCCCTGTACAAAGGTCTCCAGATATTTGTCCACGTGCAGGACAAAGTCGATCGCAAAGCTGATGAGTTCCATGGGGCGATTATCCCTACCCATTCAAAGCGGCAGCCGGGGTGGCGCTTCAGGGTCGACGAAGCTGCTCAGGTGGGCAGTAGAACCTGGTTGTCCACGCTGAACTGGTAGTCGCGGAAAATGTGCTCGGCACTAAGCTCCTGGTAGCTGCCATCGGCCAGGCGACGCGTGGTGTCCTTCAGGCGGTAGGTCAGGCTGCCGCAGGTCCAGCAGTTGTAATTGCGCATGTGGGTGCACAGACAGGTCTTGTCCATCACCGAAATGTTTTTGCCGTCCGGGTGCAGGGCAATCTGCGCGTTGTACGCGTTGATGTAGGCACAACCTCCCGAGCCATCGAGCAGGTAGCCATAGGCCTCGCAGTTGGGGCGAATGCCGGAACCAATGGCCGGTGTGTTGCGCAGCATACGCATCGGGTAACCGGTGGGCGACACCGTGTTGACGATGATGTCTTCCTCGCTGGCCTTGAAGTACTCCTGTTTCACTTTCTCCGGCAGGCCACATTCCTTGGCCACGGTAAAACGGGTGGCCAGCTGCACCGCCGCCGACCCGGTTTCCAGGAATCGCACAGCGTCGGTACCGGTAAAGATACCGCCCGCGGCAATCAGCGGAATGTCGAGGTGTTCGGCCTTGAGGTACTGGGCCACTTCCGCGACGATGGTGGCCAGATCGTATTGTGCCCAGTCCATGCCAAAGCCCAGGTGCCCGCCCGCCAGGGGGCCCTCAATGATCACGTAATCTGGCAGTCGCTCCAGCCGCGCCGTCTTGCGCAGGAACAACTGCAAGGCACGTACCGACGAGACAATGATGCCCAGCTTGGCGTCTCTAAACCGGGGATGCTCAGCCATCAGCGCAAACGAACCCAGGTGCAGACCGGCGCTCAGAGTAATGCCATCAATGCCCGCATCCAGCGCCGAGTTCAGACGCACCTGCAGTGTCTCCCGGGGACCATTCATGGTGAGCTTTTCCATGATGTTGACAAACACCATACCGTCGCCCTTTTTCGCCTCCATCGTGCGGCCCACATGTAGCCGCGTTGCCTCGGCAAGGTAGCCCAGATCGAACCGGATGATGCTCTTGTCAGAGTTGTCGATATTGTGTTTGTAGAACCTGGTCTTGTCCTTGACGAACGCAGTATCAAAGCGCCGGTCGGACACATCGTGGATCAGTGCATCCGAAATATGTCCGATGCCGCCCAGGCGCGCCGCTTCAAGTGCCAGTTCCGCCGTGGAAATATCGACCCCCATGCCGCCAATGATCAGGGGAACCAACTCTTTTTTTCCTAACGTCAGGCGGAAGTCATCAACGCGTTTCATGCGGTTTCCAAATAATTTTGACGAAGTATAACGATATTGGGACAATCGTCTATACGGTTGTATATTAATTATTCCGATACTATCACGATCACATGACAAACCCCCTACCCCCGGAACCCACGACTGCAACCACCAGCGCCGCAGGCCGAAAGCCCGTCATCTCGCGCGACGATGTCATCGCTGCTGCAATCAAGCTGCTGGGTCCACACCGCAGCGTCTCGTCCCTGAGCCTGCGCGAAGTGGCACGGGAGGCGGGCATTGCCCCCAACAGTTTTTACCGGCAGTTTCGAGACATGGACGAACTGGCGGTGGCGCTGATTGATCTGGCCGGGAGCTCTTTGCGACAGATCATTGGCGAGGCACGCCAGCGTGCCCGCACCAACCGCAGCGTAGTGCGCGGCTCGGTCGAAGCCTTCATGGCGCAGCTAAGCCGCGACGACCGCCTGCTGCACATCCTGCTGCGCGAAGGCACGGTCGGATCGGATGCATTCAAGCAGGCAGTGGACCGGCAACTCAACTTCTTTGAAGAGGAACTCCAGGGCGACCTGATGCGGCTCGCCGCCGCCAACCAGACCAGATTGTTCGAGCCCGCGCTCACCGCCAAGGCCATTACCCGACTGGTGTTTGCCATGGGAGCGACCGCCATGGATTTACCGCCCGAGCGCCTGCCAGAACTGGCCGAACAACTGATCGTCATGGTGCGCATCATTCTCACCGGTACCCGCGCCCTGGCCAGCAATCCGCAAGCCCTGCAGGCGGACCTGGCGTCCCTAAATGCTTAAAAGCCAACGTCCTTCCGAGCCAGAGACGGATAGTCACAGTTGTGGGACGACTCCAGGTCGCCAATCGCCAGAAGTACTTCCAGAGGGAAGCCAGCCCTGGGCTTATCGCTGGTGTCGTGTTGCAAATCGTGCAAATAGGCGACACACTCTGCGGTGCCCCACACAGTGGCAATTTTCTGCCCAATGGTCGGAAACTCTGCGTTTACTCTTATGAACGATGCGCTGTGCTTGTTTAACATTTCTGCACCTCTGGTGAACGTGATTTTAGTGAAAGGGGAAAAAGATTCACTTGCCAGCAGCGGCTGGCAGCGCACTAGGGTTATACGCCTTTGGCGGGCACATGACATCAATGATTACCAAGGCAACTACCAAGAACACAATTGTTTCAAAGAAGCATAGGGCCGCAGCACCCGCAGCGTTTCACGCCGTGGCACTCCTCGCTCCATTGGTGTGCTCATGCGCACCCGGCAGCTATTTAGCCGGCATAAGCGAGGACTGCAAAAAGTATGAGACACCAGACGCTCGGATGGCATGTGAACTCAAGTACAAAGAAAGCGCGCGCGACTTCGAAAGATACCGTGAGCAGCGCAAGTCACTTGACAACGATGCCGACGGCAACACCTCGAATACGGGCAGTCTTTGCTTCAAACAGTCGAACGGCGAAATAATGTGTCCAAACTAACGTTTCCGGAGAAGTGGCTGCGCAAATCTGAACAATTCTTTAAGTGGAAACTCTGGGCATAAAGTCCGGCCGTGGACGGCTGAACAGACAGGAGTTTTCGATGGTGAAGAAATCAGCACGACGCACACGTCGTACGCATACGCCGGCAT
>CAIPGC010000021.1 GCA_903864505.1 uncultured beta proteobacterium
AAACATTGATCGGGTGGCAATTCGCCGGCCGCGCTCCTGAGGTACTCGCGCTGCACACTCGCCCCAATGCCCTCTGCCTTGAGCCAATCGACCCACAGCGTAGCCATAACCAGATTGGGGGCTTGTGTCAGGCGTGGCATCAGTCGGTCTGCGACTTGTTTCGATTTGCGATGTCAGCGACCAGCCCCACCAGCGCGAAGACAACAGCAAGCGGCAAGCCTGACTCAATGAACGCAACAAAGTCGGCCAGACGAATGAAAATGGAATAGCTGCTCTGCGTGATGGAGGTAGCCATTCCCGTTGCCTGACCAAGCCCTGCCATGATGAACGTGCGCCGGAGTTTCATCGTGACACTTTACCTCAGTATCAGGTGCATCAGGACGCAGCACAGTGCGCTTGCACCCATCAACAGATCGCACCCTCTTCCTCGAAGGCGAAGCCGCAGACGCCAGCTATTTTCCTGGCTTCTTTTCTAGTGCAATCAGGGCGATTTTTTTGCAGTCGACAGGGGCAAGGTCCGGAAAGTTGGCCTTGATGTTGATGCTGAGGGAATTCCAGTCATACCGTTCGCCCAAAGTATCACAGGACGCCATGTAGCAAAGTGCGTGCTCCTCTGCTTTTGTCAAGTCGATAGCCCATGTATCCTCATCCTGCGCAACCCAGTCGTAAGGTCCCTGCGCAAAGGGGGGCATCGTATTGAGCCATGCGGCCTCATCCTCTGCAACCCAGTCGGACGGTATCTGGGTAATGGGGGACGTCCTGGCATGGCGCTGCTGAGTCGCTGTCAGCGCCAGATTGCGTATGGCGCTGCGAAATTGACCGGGTACGAAGTGTCGACTGCCAGCCGGAAAACCGCCCCAGACACCTATGGTCACGGCGATTGCCCCGACATATGCGCAGATCAGGGCGCACGTCAGGGCGCCAAACAATATCGCCGGCGTTGCCGCATCAGAAGGGGGGTGCTCTACCGCCCAACCAAGCGCTGGCATTGCCAGCCACGCAAGGGTTAAGCCAGCGCAAATCAAAATGATACGTGTCGTAGTGCGTTTGACAACGATTTCTATCGACTGAGGCATGTACCTCCTCCCGGTTGTTATGTTGTTGTGAAGCACAAAACTCGACAGGTTTGCGTGCCACCCCACTTCATTCACCCGCGTTTGACTTGTAATGACTTGCAGCACTGTCAGTTTGGCACTTGAGTACCTGTGCTCGCGTCCACCGATAACGGGAAACTTGCGAATTTCCAACCGTCATTGAGCGCACGATTGTCACTTCGTATTCACGGCAGCTGTGGTCGGTCGGTACGGCTTTGAACTGGTAGCGAAGAATGCCCCTGTGTGTATCGCGTGTCCAGCTTTGAAACGAGATCACCTTGAACTGAAGTTGGAGCCATATAAAGACTCTATTCAGACTTGAAATCATCGGTTTCCTTGGCTGGTACTCCTATTGCGGAAAATCGCATCAAAAGGACCTGATGGCAATGACCGGCAGCCTGTTGCATGCCGCGTCGAGCACAACGAAAATTGCCGCCGCGATGGCGATGAGTTTGCGCATGATGGAGTGCTCAATGCTGAGTTGAAATGGATTGTGGCGGTATTGCAGTCTGTCGATTGATTCTAGGCATCATCTATTGACGCGCCTATCCCCCAATTGGGGGATAGGCGTGCGAGAACGTGATGCCTAGAATGGGGTGAAAGACAGCGGAGCCCGTCGGTCACGGTATGCCATAAAGTTGAAGGAACCCGATGAGCGGTGGTAGGTCGTCATTCAAGCGGGTTTAACGCCCATCCGAATAAGTTCGCTCAGTTGCTTGCGGCATGACTGTGCCGCCGGTCAATCCTCTGGTTTGAGGTTGGCCAGGTTGCGCAATGTCCGCATGGCTTCCAGTGAATCCTTTTCCATCTGCAGCAGTTCGGCCGGCGAGGCCCATGCAACCAGCATGACCTGCTCTTCCAGTTTCTTGCGAACGTCCGGCTTCTCTAGCGTCGCTTCCATGGAGGCACTTAGCCTCGCCTGCACGTCGGCACCTCGGGAAGGCTGGGCGAACTCTGCGGCGTCAACACTCCCAGTGCCTTGATCTTCCCACTGCGAACAAAGCTCTTGGCCGATGTGACCGTGATAAACCCGCACTGAATGCGGCCCGTCAGCAGGTCCGGCATCAACGCTGATTCGCCTTTGTAGACGATGTGAGTCATATCCAGTCCTTGCCCATGGCCGCCTGAATGAACTGCTGCATCGACCGGTTGAATCCGCCACCTATTGCTGGTGCTCGCGCTTGAGTCAAGCTGACGGTCGATTTCCTCCCAAGAGTCAGAAAGGTGACCTTCGGAGGCGCAGCGCGCAGGCTGCCAAATATATCGGCGCGAATCGCAAATGCTAGGCGTGACATCTTCGGGTTTGGGGGATATGAAGTTGGCTGGCCCAACTAGTCTTTCGCCATTTCCCAGATGTCCGCCTTGGGAAGCAAGGGGGGATAGGCCTTGTTGTGCTGGTCGAACAGATTTCCCAGGGCAGTCAGCACGTCACTCGGAAAGCCCCTGCGCCTGCCGCCCCGGGTGCTGCGCAGCAATTCATTCATGTAGGGCGCAAATTGCCTTTGCCCCCAGTAAAGTTTGATATTGCCGCCGATGCGCGGAAATGCCTGGTCGATAACCTTGAAGTCAGAGTTGTAATCCAGCAGGGGCAACAGCATGGGATGCGCTTTGCGATGCTGCTCCGACAGACTGACCAGTGCGGTCACGGCTTCGGCAGGAAACCCCGTCTGCCCACCCGCGCGGGCGTCCCGCAGCAGTTCTTCGACGTAGATCAGAAAGGTCTTCTTGCCCCAGTGACGTTTCAGGTTGAC
>CAIPGC010000022.1 GCA_903864505.1 uncultured beta proteobacterium
CAAGGAAATTGGTGGTCTGGCCAGCGACTCTGTGACCACGGCCGAGCGCGCCGGAAAACTGCTTCACGAGATCGTTCCCAGCATCCAGAAGACCAGCGAACTGGTGCAGGAGATTGCCGCTGCCAGTGCTGAGCAGAGCGAGTCGGTGGTGCAAATTGGTGGCGCCATGGGACAACTCAGCAAGGCTACACAACAAAATGCCAGCGCCTCGGAGCAACTTGCAGCCACCAGTGAAGAGCTTTCTGGGCAGGCCGAGCAGTTGCAGCAGAGCGTGTCGTTCTTCAATATCGGGGGCGAGAGTCATGCTGTGGTGCGCAGCCGCCACGATGTTGCCGCAAACACACGGCGCGCGTTGCCTCGTCGGTTGAATGCACCTGTGGCAACTGCTCCTGTGCGTGGCGGGGGCAGCGGCTCCAATTTCAAACCCTATTGAGGCAAGTAGGTCATGAGCACAGAAATTGACGCACGTGCTGGCTATGGGGCTGCCGGTGTGGCGAGCATGCAGTACCTAACTTTTGTGCTGGGAGATGAGGTGTTTGCCATGGACATCCGAACCGTGCGCGAAATCATTCAGCATGGTGCAGTCGCGGTGGTGCCCATGATGCCGAAGTTTGTGCGGGGTGTCATCAATCTGCGCGGCGCAGTGGTGCCGGTGATCGACATGCAGGTGCGTTTTGCGCGCGAACGGATGAATGTAGGAAAAAAGACCTGCATCATCATTTTTGATTCGATCCTTGAGGGAGAGAAGGTCGAGCTAGGGTTGATGGTGGACTCGGTGAGGGAGGTGATCGAGATACCCTCTGACAGCATCGAATCTGCGCCCCAGTTTGGAAGCTCCATTCAACGCGAGTTCATTAGTGGAATTGGGAAGGTTGGTGGTGAATTTGTCGTCATTATTGAACCCTCCCGGGCGCTAAATGTGGAAGAGATGGCGCTTATTGCGGAGCGCAGCCACCTCGACTGAGCGCGCTTGGCCCGTGCATGAAACGAATCCACTTTTCAGTCAGAAAAACCTCCAACCTACGAACCTATTGAATCGAGTCCTGTGACTGCCTTAGCCTTTAGCGACAGAGAGTTCAAACAGATTGCTGACATCATGTATGACGCGGTGGGACTTTCGTTTAACGAGTCCAAGAAGTCACTGATTCACTCGCGGCTTTCAACGCGTATCCAAAAACTGGGGCTGGACGGATTTGCGGACTACATTGCTTTGCTCACGGACGAATCAGAAGCGGCAGAATTTCAGATGGCGGTGGACCTGCTCACCACCAACGAAACCTATTTCTTTCGCGAACCCAAACATTACGAATTACTCGAACGCGAGCTTTCGAGCCGGCGCAGCAAGGAGCCTTTGTCTATCTGGAGCGCGGCGGCTTCCTTCGGGGACGAGGCGTACAGCACGGCCATGCTGCTGGCAGACATGCAGACCACGGGGCGCATTGGACCGGACTGGTCGATACTGGCCACCGACATCAGCCACCGGGTGTTGCTCAGCGCCAAAGAAGCCGTGTATCCGAACGACCGGTTGCGGGCCGTGTCCCCTGAGCGTTTGCGGCGCTATTGTCTGCGCGGCGAAGGGCCGGCGGAAGGGCAGTCCATGGTACAGGACAAACTGCGCGAGCGGGTCCAGTTTGGGCAGCTCAACCTGTGTAAACCCTTCAGCGGATTGGGGCCATTTGATGTTATTTTTTTGCGCAACGTGTTGATCTACTTTGATCCCCCCACCAAGAGCGAAGTGGTAGACCATGTGCTGGCTGCACTCAAGCCGGGCGGGCTGTTCTTTCTGGGTACTGCGGAAGGACGTGTTCCTTGCAAGACGCCCTTGACCACTGTGCAGCCCGGGGCTTACCGTAAAGCATGATCGTCCAACCAAAGTTTGTCCTGCCATGGTGAGACGATTGCACCGAGCAAGGCCACTGCATGGCGGATTTGCCATGGTGGTGGAACTGATGCCGGGTGATGTGGCGTTGGGCCAGCGGGACGACCAGCTCAAGACGTTGCTGGGTTCCTGTGTCAGTGTCATCCTGACCGATCCGCGTCGCACGGTGGGGGCGATGTGCCACATCGTTCATGTGGGCAAACCCAATGCAACCAATGCCCAGAACACCGCATTTGGCGAGGTTGCCATGAAAGAAATGTTTGCGCGGCTGCGTGCAGTAGGGGTCAACCCGACCCATTGCGATGCCTTCGTTTTTGGAGGAGGCAATATGTTTCCGAAATTGTTTGATGTGCGCCACGTGGGCGATGCCAATGTCGATTGGGTGTTGGACTTTCTCCACGATCAGGGCATCCACGTGGTCGACCATTGCCTGGGTGGAAACGGTTACCGCAAAGTATCCTGGACGGTGGGCAAAGGTGATCCGCTGGTGGAAACGGTATTTGCTGAGCAAGGGGTCACGACATGAGTGTGAAGGTTTTTGTGGTGGACGACTCCGCGGTCGTGCGGCAGGCTCTGGCGCATATGCTGTCGGGCAATCCAGAGGTGGAGCTGATAGGCAGCGCGCCCAACCCGTTGTTGGCCATGGACATGATTCGCAAGAACCCACCGGATGTGCTCCTGCTCGACATAGAAATGCCGGGCATGGACGGACTGACGTTCCTGCGTCAGATTATGTCCAGCAATCCGATTCCGACAGTCATTTGCTCAACCCTGTCGACCGAGGGCAGCAAGATCGCGCTGGAGGCACTCTCGGCGGGTGCCGTGGCGGTGCTGGCCAAGCCAAAATTGGGGTTGAAACAATTCCTTGATGATTCTCGTCGTGAGATGGTTCAAACCCTCAAAACGGCGGCCAAATCGAAGCCGCGTGGAAGACCTGCAGCGCTCGAAGCACACGCTGGCAAGCCTGCGCCAGCGCAAGCACCGGCGCTGAGTTCGGTCCATGCATTTGCCATGAACAAGCCGGTAGTGATTGGCAGTTCCACCGGGGGCACGCAGGCGCTTGAACTGATGCTGACCAATCTTCCTGCGGATGCGCCAGGCATTGCCATCACCCAGCACATGCCAGAGAAATTCACCGCCATGTATGCCAAGCGGCTCGATGGTATTTGTGCCATGAGTGTGCGCGAGGCGCGCGATGGCGACCGACTCGTGCGCGGGGTCGTGCTGATCGCGCCGGGCGGCTTGCACATGCAACTGCAAAAGAGCGCAGGCCAGTATTACGTGAAGGTGGTCGACGGGCCACCGGTGAACCGGCACAAGCCCTCAGTGGATGTTTTGTTTCGCTCGGCATCGGAATGTGCCGGGCGCGATGTGCTGGGCATCATTCTGACAGGCATGGGAGACGACGGTGCCCGGGGCATGAAGGTGCTGCACGACGGTGGTGCCAGAACGCTGGCCCAGAATGAAGAGAGCTGCGTGGTGTTCGGCATGCCCAAGGAAGCGATCAAACTACAGGCTGTCGACGAGATACTGCCACTGGAGCACATGGCGCGGGCCATCTTGCAGTTCGATTCCCGGGCTTGAGTTGGCGCCGATTTACAGAATCTTGCCTAACACGCGACCGCGCCCATTGTCCTTGGCGCTGTAGAGCTGACCGTCGGCCAGTCCGAGCAGTTTAGAAGCATCACCGCCAGAATCCACCGTTCGGGTGCCGACTCCGGCACTGATGGTGACCACCGGGGCTGCCACTGACGTGTCGTGTGGAATTTCAAGCCCGCGTATCTTTCGTTCCAGTTCGCTGGCAATGGCCAGGGCATCCTCAAATGGGGTATCAGGAAGAATGCAGGCAAACTCTTCACCGCCATAGCGTGCGACCAGATCGGCCGGGCGCTTCAGGCCGCCTTTGAGCTCCACCGCGATCTTGCGCAAACAGTCGTCACCAGCCTGATGGCCATAACGGTCGTTGTACAGCTTGAAGCAGTCCACATCCACCATGATCAGCGACAGCGGGGAATTGCTGCGCACAGAGCGTGCCCACTCCACGGCCAGTTGCTGGTCAAAATAACGGCGGTTGAACACGCCGGAGAGACCATCCAGAAAAACCAGCTTGCGCAATAGATCGGATTGAAATTTCAGGGTGAGGTGGGTCTTCACACGTGCACGCACGACGGTTGGGTTGACCGGCTTGGCAATAAAGTCCACCGCTCCCAGACTCAGGCCATGCGACTCCTGGGCCGCATCGGTATGGGCCGTGACAAAGATCACCGGAATGTTGCGTGTGGACTCATCGGCCTTGAGTTGCTGGCACACTTCAAATCCATCCATACCGGGCATCACGATATCCAGAAGAATCAGGTCGGGAGGGTTGGCTTTACAGATGCTCAGGGCCTGAGCCCCGCTGGTGGCCATGAAAACCTGGTAGTCCCCGGCAAATGACTGGTACATCACCTGAATGTTGATGGGCTGGTCATCGACGACTAGCAGCTTAGGCTTTCCGTGGGTGCTGTCCAGAAGATCGGGCACGGGAGTCGCAAAGTCGGGCATGGCTCAAGTAGATAGGCTGGATTTCTCGATCAAGTAGTTACATTGGACCACACCTTGTGCAAAGTCAACAGGACCCAGTGTTATGCGGCAATTTCCTAGGGGTACTGTGACTTGACGCATGCGTGTAACCAGACTTTGACGGTTCCATGTGAGAATGGCACCCCTACAAGAGGAGACTGATTTATGCCGCGTCGCGCTACCAAGATTGTTGCCACTCTGGGTCCTGCTTCCAGTGATCCAGCGTTGCTCGAGCAGATGATTCGGGCGGGGGTCAATGTGGTCCGTCTGAACTTCAGTCATGGCACTGCGCAGGACCACATCAACCGCGCAGCCATGGTTCGCCAGGTGGCCCAGCGCGCCGGACGCGAGGTGGGCATCATGGCCGATCTCCAGGGTCCCAAGATTCGGGTCGGAAAATTTGCCCAAGGCAAGATCGTCCTGGAGCCTGGCCAAAAGTTTGTGCTGGACGCAGCGCGCCAGGAACTTGGCGATATCGATGCAGTGGGACTGGACTACAAGGCCTTGCCGCGCGAGGTGAAAGCAGGGGACGTGCTGCTACTCAACGATGGATTGATCGTGATAACGGTCGACGAAGTTCGTGGCGAAGCCGTGCACACCACCGTTAATTTGGGCGGTGAACTTTCCAACAACAAGGGCATCAACAAGCAGGGTGGCGGGCTCACTGCTCCGGCCCTGACCGGGAAGGATATGGAGGACATCCGTACGGCGATGGCGTTCCAGGCGGATTACGTGGCGGTGAGCTTCCCAAAGAACGCCACCGACATGGAAATGGCGCGCCAGTTGTGCAATGTGGCCGCCGCAGAGTTTGGCCACCACCCGGGTCTGATCGCCAAGATCGAGCGAGCCGAAGCGATTCCGAAACTGGAAGAGATTCTGCTGGCCAGCGACGGCATCATGGTAGCCCGCGGTGATTTGGCGGTGGAGGTTGGAAATGCAGCCGTGCCGGCCTTACAAAAGCGCATGATCAAGATGGCGCGCGAGCATGATCGCTTTGTCATCACAGCGACCCAGATGATGGAGTCCATGATCACCAACCCGGTGCCTACTCGCGCCGAGGTGAGTGATGTGGCAAATGCGGTGCTGGATGGAACCGACGCGGTGATGTTGTCTGCCGAAACCGCCTCCGGCAAGTACCCGTTGGAAACTGTGGTGGAGATGGCCAAAATTTGCCATGCCGCTGAAGGTCACGAAGACTTCCAGTTGGAGGCCGACTTTACCGGTAAGACTTTCAGCCGAATCGACCAGTCCATTGCCATGGGCGCCTTGTTTACCGCCCACCACCTCGGTGCAAAGGCGATTGTGGCGATGACCGACAGCGGTTCAACTGCTCTGTGGATGAGTCGCCACCTGATTCATGTGCCTATTTATGCACTGACGTCCAAGGTGGCAACGCAGCGCAGGATGACGCTATACCGCAACGTGCGTCCGCTGTTAATCGACACCAGTGCAGACCGGGATACGGCGCTGGCCGAGGTCGAAAGCAATTTGAAAGAGCGCGGCATTGTTCAGAGTGGGGACGTGTATGCCATTACCTGCGGGGAGCCCATGGGCGCTGCGGGGGGTACCAACATGCTGAAGATTTGTCGGGTGGTGTGAGAGCTAAAATCGACCGTCGGTACAAGTTACCCTTGGTCATCAACTTAACGGAGAACTGAATATGGCACTCGTTTCCATGCGCGAACTGCTCGACCATGCTGCAGCCAATGGTTATGGCATTCCGGCCTTCAATGTCAACAACCTGGAGCAGGTGCAGGCGGTGATGTCCGCCGCCGACGAAGTGGGCGCGCCGGTTATCCTGCAAGCCAGTGCGGGTGCGCGCAAGTACGCTGGAGAGGCTTTCATCAAGCACCTGATTCAAGCGGCCATCGAGGCCTATCCGCACATCCCCCTGGTGATGCACCAGGATCACGGACAAAGCCCCGAGATCTGCCGTGGTGCCATCGGCCTGGGCTTTAGCTCGGTGATGATGGATGGCAGTCTGGAGGGCGATGGCAAGACCATCGCAAGCTATGAGTACAACGTCGAAGTCACCCGAAAGGTGGTTGACATGGCGCACGCTACCGGCGTTACGGTCGAAGGCGAACTGGGTTGTCTGGGAAGCCTTGAAACCATGAAGGGCGACAAGGAAGACGGTCACGGCACAGATGCCACCATGACACGCGAGCAGATGCTGACCAATCCGGAGCAGGCCGCTGATTTCGTCAAGCGCACCCAGCTCGATGCACTGGCCATAGCCATCGGTACCAGCCATGGTGCATACAAGTTCACGCGTAAACCCACTGGCGACATTCTGGCCATCGATCGGGTGATGGAAATCAACAAGCGTTTACCGAATACGCATTTGGTGATGCATGGCTCAAGCAGCGTGCCGCAAGACCTGCTGGCCATCATCAATCAGTATGGTGGCAAGATGAAAGAGACCTACGGCGTGCCGGTGGAAGAAATTCAAAAGGCAATCAAATTCGGCGTGCGCAAGATCAACATCGACACCGATATCCGTCTGGCTATGACGGCAGCGGTACGCAAGTTCATGGCCGAGAACCCCGAAAAATTTGATGCCCGCGACTGGCTCAAACCGGCCCGGGAAGCGGCCAAGTCGATTTGCAAACAGCGCTATGTCGAGTTCGGCTGTGAAGGACAGGGTTCCAAGATCAAGGGCGACAGTCTGTCGGTGGTGGCAGCCAAATACGCCAAGGGCGAGTTGGCACAAGTGGTGCAGTAACGCGGTGGCGGCTACTCGCTGGGTGGCCAGGGTATTTCGACGGAGAAGACGGTCCCTCGCCCTTCCCGGCTGGCCAGGCTTACTGACAAACCCAGAGAGGTGGCCAGGCTTTTGGTGCTGAACAGTCCGAGCCCGGCGCCGTCCGTATTGGCGGTGGCTGGGTCAAATCGTGTGAACGCATCGAAGGCCTTTTCGGTTTGTTCCTTGCTCATCCCTCGACCCGTGTCGGCAACCACCAGTCGCAGTCCGCCCCCCCTTCTGCACCCTACAAGAATTCTCCCACCAGGCCCAATGTAACGAATTGCGTTGGACAGTGCGTTTCGAACGATGCGTTGGAAATACGGTATGTGCGTATGAATCAGAACGCGGCTTGGTACGTAGCGAATGGTGGCGTTCTTGTATTGTGAGCGGCTTCGGTACTCTTCAATCAGAGGCACCAGGATCTCATGAAGGTAGACGGTTTCCAGGGCAGGACTGTTCGACTCTTCGTTCACTGCCGACAATTGCTGCATGCTGACCAGAATGTCATCCACCTCGCTGAGTGCGAGACTGAGCTTGACGGAATAGCTGGACCGATCTTCTTCGGTGCGGGCCGATTTCAGAAGATCTGCAAAAACGCTGACGCCCAGCAGAGGTTGTCGCAGGTCATGGTTGGTGGCAGCATAAATGAGGCTGCGTTCGCGCATGCGTGCGGCCACCGTTTCGCGCTCCAGGACGGCTTCTTTTTGGGATTGTTCAGTCAGGTCCTTTTGGCGCAGCAGATGCTGGCTCATCGCGACGCCATAGAGGATGGCAATCGCGGTCGCCTGCACCAGCGCCAAGGCACTGGAGGACCAGAGCAGGGGTTGATCGAATGCACGTGCAATCATGTACGACATTACAAAGAGCAGCGAGGTCAGCCAGGTGGCGGCCTCGTAGCCTGAGAAGCGGATTTGTTTGCGTGCGGCGAAGATGGAAACAGCCACCACCATCAAAGCGGTGGCCGTACCGCCCCACACCAGCAAAATTCTGGCGTTACCCGGAAACGTCACAGCAAACCAGGGGGCCAAACATAACCACAGCCAGCCCAGAAGGAGCAATATGCGGTTCGCTCCAGGAGCCCAGCCACCGGTGTTCAGATAAAGGCGTGCGTGCCAACTGCCGCAACCAAACAAAATGGCGTAGGCACCAAATCCAATCGGACTGAGCATACTTTCTGGCACGGACGGGAAGATCGCACTCCACACGCCGGACAACCAGAAAGCGCCTACCAGATCTGCCACCAGAATGATGCCGAACAGAGGGACAGAACGGTCGCGGAGGTGCCTGCGCAAGGAGGCAATGTAGACACCAATAAACAGAAATATTCCGAAGGTTGTGCCCACCAAGAAATTGATTTTGCGCTCGCTGATGACAAAAGCTTCTGGGCTGTAAAGGAAGACCGGGAATCGAATGATGGAGTCACCCTCAATGAGAAGCAGCATATCAAGCGTCTTCCCTGGCGGTATTTGCAATGTCCAAACCGGGTGAATGGTCCCGCCCCCAAGCGAGCCTCTCGCATTTTTTGCCCAGGACGGCACTTCGGACCAGACGCCAGAGTCCTCAAGCATGAACAACTGCGCATTGAAGAGCGTGGTCGCTTCCAATGCCAGCAGATACTCGCTTCCAGATTGGCGCGCGTTGTGCACCGCAAACGCACCCCAAAACGCTCCGTCGCCACGACCGAAAATCCGATGCGGACTGTCGACCGTAAGTGAGCTTGGGCCCGGTGCCAAGGCCGCAACTTGTGCGGGTTCCAGACTGCGCCCGCCAGCCTTCACGACGTGCAGCGCGGGCCAGAGGGCGAGTTTTTGCACGCCTGGAACGATGTCAACCGCCGGGGTTCGCGACGCATGCGCAGCAATGCTTGCACCCAGCGCAATAACAAGTAACCAAATTTGCAGCGGCCAGCGGTTCATGAACAGGGCCCAGATAGGTGCTCAATGACCGCGCTCGATCTTGAGTTGAAGGTAGTATGCAACAGCCTCCGTACGATTTCTGGCGGACAGTCTGCCCAGAATTTCCTTCATGTGGGATCCAACCGTGTCGGGCGCGATGCTCAAGCGAATCGCAATTTCCTTGTTGCTGCGGCCACTGGCCAACTCGTCAAGGATGGCAATCTGCCTCGCGGTTAGCAACTGCTTGAGTAACTGGGAGCGGCGTTGTGGCGTGTTCGCGCGCTCGGCGGGGTCCCCAATGGCACGGGAAATTTCTTCGCGAAGCGTCTGGATTGACGCATTCTTGATGAGGTAACCGATGGCACCAAGTTCGGTGGCCTGCGTGCGCAAGGCCGTTTCATCCCGCGCCGTACACACCAGCAACTTGCTCTGCGGCGCTGCTTGCCGCAACTGCTTTACCGACTCCATTCCGTTGGCATCGGTGAGCGTAAGGTCGGTCAGGATCAGCAGCGGCGCAGGGTGCCGGGCGAGTACACGCAGTGCTGAGAGCAATGAGCCAAATGTGAGCACATCCAATTCAGCATCGCAGGCACGCACGCACGCTGCCAAAGAATCCGCCACTAAAGGGTGGTCTTCGACAATCAGGACATACGGTCTAGAGCCTGCTTCCATGGAATGCCAATTCTGCACGCAAAAAAAGAGTCTCAACAAAGAGACTCTTCAAAGACCCTCAAGAGGATTGTCGCTGGATTCTGTCGGTCGACTATGGGCAAGAGCCACTTTGATCTAGTGCGGAGCACATGGCGGTTTCGGCCTTCGAAGAAACCGCATGACGCGATTTTCCAGGCTCTTTTGGCTGCAAAAACATCAAAGATACGGTGACAGCCAACAGGGCTACCCATGACGAGATGAGGAACAATTGTGTTTTCATAGGGGTGCTACCTGTGCTGAACTGGCTCGATTATCTTGACCATAAGCACAATTGGACATCCCCCATTTAGGGGATACGCAGCAAGTTATTCAGGTCAAAGAGGAGGGTTCAACCAGCTAGTCCGGCAGAAATGGGCGTGTATAGAATGGCCGTACCATGACCGATTCATCCCTTCACACTTCCACCCTTGGTTCCCTGACTCTGCTCGCCCGTGGCAAGGTGCGCGACAACTACGCCGTGGGGGACGATCGCATCCTGATGGTGGCCAGCGACCGTCTGAGTGCGTTCGATGTCATCATGGGCGAGCCCATTCCCGGCAAGGGCAAATTGCTTACGCAGATGGCGTTGTTCTGGTTTGACAAACTCGGCCCTCGAGGTGCCAACCTCTGTCCCAACCACTTGACCGGCGAGGCGCCAGAGAACGTGGTCACGCCTGCGGAGGTGCCACAGATCGAGGGGCGTTCCATGCTGGTCAAGCGGCTCAAGCCGCTTCCGGTGGAGGCGGTGGTGCGCGGCTATCTGGCGGGCAGCGGTTGGAAGGAATACCAGAACAACGGCGCAGTGTGCGGAGTCTTGCTGCCAGCGGGTCTGAAGAACGCCTCGAAATTGCCCGAACCCATCTACACCCCGGCGGCCAAGGCTTCAGTGGGGGACCACGACGAGAACATAACTTTCGAGCGCACCGTGGAGATGGTCGGATTGGACCTGGCCACCCGCATGCGAGATATCAGCATTGCAATTTACAAGACAGCGGCTGCGATTGCGTTGCAGAAGGGCATCATCATCGCCGACACCAAGTTCGAGTTTGGCCTGGACAACGACGGAACACTGACGTTGATGGATGAGGTACTGACCCCCGATTCGTCGCGCTTCTGGCCGCAGGAAAGTTACGCCGAAGGCACTAACCCGCCGAGCTATGACAAGCAGTTTGTGCGGGACTGGCTGGAGCAGGCTCGGGTCGATGGCAGACCGTGGAACAAGACGCCGCCGGCACCGCGGGTGCCCAATGAGGTGATCGCCAAGACGGCGGCCAAGTACCAGGAAGCGCTGGCACGTTTGACCGCCTGAGTGTCCAACAGGTCTGGGCACGATAGGTATTGACCTGCCGTTGCACGCCGCCCATACTGCGGGCCATAACAACCGCTCGCCACCTTGACTGATCCGACCGCCGACGAAACACCACCCGCGCGCATTGCGTACCTGAACGAACCGCAGCGCGATCTGGCGGCGTGGGTGCGCTACTTCAGCCATGCCGAAATCCCGATCATGGCGACGACCGCTGCGGCGATTGAGGAACTGCGTGCCAGGGAGGACGAAGTCGACGCAAAGATGCTCGGCTCCGTGGTCGAGAGCGACCCGTTCATGACCATCAAGGTCATGGCCGATGTGGCGGCCCGGCGCCGCCCCGGTGACATTACGGAAACAGAAACTGTAACGACGTCCCTGGTGATGACGGGCGTGGCCCCATTTTTCCGCAACTTTGGCGCCCAGCCCACGGTCGAGGACCAACTCGCGGACCAGCCCAAGGCGCTGGATGGTTTGATGGCCTTGCTGCAACGCACCCAGCGCGCGGCGCACTTCGCCATGGCATTTGCAGTGCACCGGGGTGACACCGACGCATCCGTCATTTACCAGGCAGCAATATTGCACGACTTTGCCGAGATGCTGATGTGGTGCCATGCACCGACGTTTCAGCTGGAAATCATTTCCATGCAACAAGCCAATCCGACCCTGCGCACGGCCGCCCTGCAGCGCTTTGTTTACAACATCGACCTGGATGATTTGCGCCAGGCGCTCATGAAGGTGTGGCACATGCCTTCGCTGCTGGTGCGCATTTGCGACGGCAAGCACCCGGACCACCCCAGCGTGCGCAATGTGGTGCTGGCATCGCGGCTGGCACGGCACATCATGCAGGGTTGGGACAATGCGGCAGTGCCCGACGATGTAAACGACATTGCCAAACTGTTGAACGCGCCACCGCGTGTGGTCTTGTCGTTCCTGCACAAGGTCGATCAACCGCCGCAGTGATTGGAAGGGGCGTCGACCCGCGCAGCGGCACAGCGTGGGGGCTAGTTCAACGCCATACTGAGCTTGCGGCGGTAGGTGGCTACCAGCTGCGCTTGCGGGTCGAGCTGTGCCACGGCCTTGCCAGCGATTTCGATGCCGGTGGCGGTCTTGGTGCCGACCTGCGGATCGGCCTTGGGTCTGGGCGGTGTGAGCAGTTCCAGAATGGCGACAAAGGTCTTGCGCGGCACCGCATCGCCCCATGACTTGTCGCGCATCACAATTTCCAGCAACTCGTCCAGCGCAGCCGTCCATTCGCCGCGCACCATCAGTACGCGGGCCTTGGCCAGGCGGGTGTCAAAGTCGCGCTTGTTGGCTGCAATCAAGGCATCAAACTGCTCTACAACCCAGGCACCACGCGCGTCGGCAGCTGCAAAATTAATAGCGTCCAGAAACTGCTTGAGCGCGTCAAAGCGCAGTTGCCGGGGAATCTGGGTCAGCGCCGGAGCCAGTGCCGCTTCGGCCTCGTCAAGCATGTTGTTCTCGATCAGCAGTTTCACATAGTCGTAGCGTGCATCGTCGTTGGCAGGGTTGATGGAGAGCGCCTCGTGCAGTTTGTTCAATGCCGCCTGGGGGTCGCCGGCAGCAATCAATGCCTGCGCATCCTGGGCATCGGCCTGCGCCTCGAGTTCGTTCTCGGACGGAAGGTGTTTGTCCAGAAACGCCTTGATCTGGCCTTCGGGCAGTGCGCCCATAAAGCCGTCGACCGGTTTGCCGCCCGACATCAGAATGCAGGTCGGGATGGAGCGGATGCCAAACGCCTGACCAAGTTCCTGTTCCTGGTCGGAATCAATCTTGACCAGCTTGAAGCGTCCGGCATAGTCGGTCTCCAGCTTTTCCAGCAGCGGGCCAATGACCTTGCAGGGGCCGCACCAGGGCGCCCAGAAGTCGATCAGAACCGCAATAGTGCTGGAGGCGGCGACGACTTCTGTCTCGAAGTTTTGAATGGTGACATTGATCATGGGGGTGTACTTTAAGATAGAGGGCGGACTTCCCGCTCATTCGCACCATTTTATGAACATTCAAATCGGCGTTGTCATGGGCTCAAACTCCGACTGGGACACCATGCAGCATGCAGTGCAGATCCTGCAGCAATTCGGCATCAGCCACGAAGCGAAGGTGGTGTCGGCCCACCGCATGCCCGACGACATGTTTGCTTACGCAGAGAGCGCCGTGGAGCGCGGCCTGCGTGCCATCATTGCCGGTGCCGGCGGGGCGGCCCATCTGCCGGGCATGCTGGCTGCGAAGACCACGGTGCCGGTGCTGGGGGTGCCGGTGGCCAGCAAATATTTATCTGGCGTCGACTCCCTGCACAGCATCGTGCAAATGCCCAAGGGGGTGCCGGTGGCCACCTTTGCGATCGGGCCAGCGGGTGCGGCCAACGCCGCCCTGTTTGCCGTGGCCATGCTTGCCGGCGACCACCCCACGTTGCGTAAAAAGCTCGAGGAGTTCCGCGCCCTGCA
>CAIPGC010000023.1 GCA_903864505.1 uncultured beta proteobacterium
GCCCTCAGGCGCAGTTTGAAGAAAACGAAAATCGAAACCGAAGAAGACGCGTCAAAGACGATTCTTGGAAGAAGACGGACTCTGAAGAATACGCACGTTCACTCCGGCTGAATCACGGCAGATTCGGCCCGGCGGCCACACCGGTTGAATCTTTCAGGATGATGCTACCGACACCTCTGGCGATGGCCTCACTGAAAGTAACAACAATGTTGCTGCCAATGGCTATGCCCGTGGCTTCGTCTGTTGGACTGAATGTGGCTACTGTCGGAGCAGTTGTGGCCATCACCAATGCAGTTGCACTGGAAGTCTTGCTCTCTGCGGTACCGAATGCATCAGTGTAGCTGGCCGTGACCGCGATGGCCTTGCCGACTTCGGCTTGGCTCAGGGTGAAGGTGCTGCCTGTGGCACCGGCAATACTAACCCCACCGGCCTGCCACTGGTAACTGATGCTTCCCAGACCATCTGCATCGGCCAGAGTGTTGCTGGTTGTGAGGACTTGGCCTTGGGTTGCAGTGCCACCGATTGTTACGGTGCCGGTAGGAGAATCGTTTACAGGCGTGATCTTCGCATTTACGAGCAAATCTTTCGTTTTCGTACCTTCGGTCGCTCTGATAGTGAATGAATCAAGCCCATTGAAATTGGCTGTTGGCACATAAGCCCAATTTGATCCGTAAAAACCTTTGACGATGGTCACCAAACCATGATTCGCTTGAGCAACTATGGACAACGGTGGTCCAAAAATTGAATTGAACGGGTCAAACTCAGCAGTTGAAGACTGGTCTTCCAGAAGACTAACTTCAATTACCAATGGCAAATTGGTTATGACGTAAGCAAAGGGAGGTGGGTCAGTAAATTGTTCGCTCAAACTATTGAGTTTCACAGACGACATATTCAAATCAAACGTTCCTGATCCCGTTGCTGTGAATGTCAATGTGGCGAATGGCGCATCGATGGCTCCGTTGAGTGACACAGCTGCGGTGATTGCGGCGGTCCCGGTTGACCCCAAAATACTGCTTGAGATCGATGAACTGGAACTGCCCGCGAAACTGATTGAATCAAATCCGACACCCGATGCAATGTAGGAAAAACTAAGGGCTAGACTTGACGTTGTGGACAAGGAAGTCGAACTGTACAACTTGACTAATATCGTGTCACCGGAAACTTCTTGAGTAAATGAAATAGTCATGTTGAACTTTTGGTAGCTAGGATCGTTTGCGTACACCAAATTTCGCCTGATGCAGGCGGAGCCTGTAAGTAGTTTTGTGTATGAGGCATCGCGTGTCAAAAATGGGCTTCTATGCCAATGAGAGTGAAGCCCGCTAGGGCGGCGGAAGCGGCATCCCCCACGGCATCAAAAAGATCGACACTGTCCCAATCATGTGCATTCCGAGTTCCATGCGAGATGACGTGAATCGCATCAATGCCGGTTCGCCCCTGCAGGTAGACCGCCATCTGGGCAAGGCCATCCGACGCGCCATCCAGAACGAACACCTCCGCTGGCTCCACAAAGCTGTCGATCAGAGAATGGTAGTCGGCGACGCGGCTATCGACAAAGATGATGCTCTTGGGCATGGTGTGGATCCTCACAAGGCAGCATATTTCCCTGGCGCTAGCCGCCGTCCCGTGTCTTTGGCTTCTCCCGCTTCAAGTTTTGTGCCGATGCGGTCCTCCCCCAGAAACGCCTGTCCCGTGCCCAATCCTTGTCTCGCTGCGTTATTCGACTGACTGAGCATCCAAAACGATGTTCAGGC
>CAIPGC010000024.1 GCA_903864505.1 uncultured beta proteobacterium
CCAGGCTCGATTCCTGGTAAATCAGGAACGCGCCCTTGGCGCCCTTGGAAGCACCGTCAATGGCGGTCCAGAGTTTGAGCAGGTAGTTCAAATCCCATTGCAGTTCCGGCGCAGCACGGCCGATACCGGCGGTGCGGGCAATGATGCTCATGCCGTTGGGGTATTCGAGCTGGTCCAGCGCTTCCTTGAGTTCGGCGCGGTCTTCGCCTTCAATCCGACGCGAGACGCCACCGCCGCGCGGGTTGTTAGGCATCAGCACGACGTAGCGGCCGGCCAGCGAGACAAAGGTGGTCAGTGCAGCGCCTTTGTTGCCACGCTCTTCTTTTTCAACCTGGACCAGCAGTTCCTGGCCTTCACGGATCGCGTCCTGAATGCGCGCCTGACTGACAGAGACACCTTGCTGAAAATACTGGCGTGAAATTTCCTTGAACGGCAAAAAGCCGTGGCGATCTTCGCCATAGTCGACAAAACAGGCTTCCAGCGAAGGCTCGACGCGCGTGACGACTGCCTTGTAAATATTGCCCTTGCGCTGCTCGCGTCCTTCAATTTCAATTTCGTAGTCGAGGAGTTTTTGTCCATCGACAATCGCCAGGCGGCGTTCTTCAGCCTGCGTGGCGTTAATCAGCATCCGTTTCATGGGTAGCGTTCCTTCAATTCAAATAACAAACCAGCTCATGACGAGCTATTGATACCGGAACTGACGCTTTGAAATGAGGAGGAATTGCCGGAGAACCAGGACTTAAACAATAAGTCGCGGTGTAGGCGCGTGGAGGGGAGCGAAGAGGCTTGGCTGTGGAAAGGCTATCTTGTAAACAGCGGGTTGCGCCCAGATCATGGGCACGGATGGCCGATCAATGCCAACTAACGGGGCGAAAACGTCCCGCAGGCAATTGACAATCAGACTCATCAACACAAACATCTTGCTTCATTCCATTCACAGACAGAACGTCTGTGAACTTGGGGTATTCCATTTCAGTGTTTCAACGCGTCGCCTTGACCGTCTGTTTTGCAGGCCACCTCAAACAACTGGCTCGAGGTCTGCGTGCTTTGGCAAACGGCGGTATCGACATTACTAGAGGGGCTGGTGATGGGGGTGAACTAAACTCCACCTAAACTACGATTTAACTTGTCGTCAAATCAACCACTTACAGCGCATCGCTAGTGAAACACATTATAGGGGGCAATGCGGTCTCGCCGCTCCCCCAGGTCAAAACGGTAGTCGTCAGCGAAGACTGTGCGGGTCAGCGATTGGACAATTTCCTGCTGCGCCAACTTAAGGGCGTACCCAAGACCCATGTCTACCGAATTATCCGTAGTGGCGAAGTGAGAATCAACAAAGGTCGTGTGTCGGCGGATTCCCGGGTCCAGTCCGGTGATGCCGTGCGCCTGCCGCCAGTGCGAATTTCACAGCGGATAGCTGAAAAAACGATGGCCATGGCAGAGAACGCGGCCCGCGAGGCACCACGTCGCGACTTTTCCATTCTGTTGGAAGACGAGCATTTGATCGCGATCGACAAGCCAGCAGGACTCGCGGTCCATGGCGGATCTGGCGTCAGCTTTGGCGTGATTGAACAATTGCGCATGGCCAGACCTGAGGCCAAATTCCTGGAGTTGGTGCATCGCCTGGACCGGGACACCAGCGGCATCTTGTTGGTTGCCAAAAAAAGGAGCGCCTTAAAGCATTTGCAGGATCAGTTTCGCGAACGCGAGACCGGCAAGACCTACCTGGCGATGGTTGCGGGAGCCTGGCCTGCGAACAAGAAGGTGCTTGACAAGCCCTTGCACAAATACCTGCTCCCTGACGGCGAGCGACGCGTCAAGGTGGTGGCGCGCGATGACCCGGACGGCATGTCTTCGGTCACTCTGGTCAAGGTGCTGCGCCGGGGGGCCACCGTGCATCCTGTTGACCCCACCACTGGCGCTGGGTGCAGTTTGCTCGAGGTCACACTCAAGACCGGGCGCACGCATCAGATCCGCGTTCATCTGGCGACCGAAGGTCATCCGATTCTGGGTGACGACAAGTACGGCGACTTTCAATTGAATAAGGCATTGTCACGCAGCAACCAGGTCCCTGGCCTGAAGCGAATGTTTCTTCACGCGTGGCGCCTGCAATTCAATCATCCCGCCAGCAGCGAGCGAATCGAACTGCTAGCGCCATTGCCCCATGAACTCGAGAATTTTGTAACCCATGCAGTATCCTGATATGCCGACGTCCCGGCGCTTTGATTTGATTGCCTTTGATTGGGACGGCACACTCTTTGATTCGACCGCGCTGATTGCCCGCTGCATTCAGGAAGCGGTGCGTGACGTCGGGGGCGCGGTTCCTAGCGATCGCGATGCGTCCTACGTCATCGGGATGGGCTTGATGCAGGCTCTGGCGCATGCGGCGCCCGACGTACCAGTTGAACGTTATCCGGAACTTGGGGCACGTTACCGTCACCACTACATTGCCCACAAGCACGACATCAGCCTCTTTGAAGGAATTCTGGAGATGTTGACGGAACTCAAAACGCGTCAACACTGGCTTGCAGTGGCAACCGGCAAAACCCGGCAGGGATTGGATGATGCATTGCACAGTTCGCAGCTCAAGGGGATGTTTGACGGTTCGCGCACAGTGGATGAAACCGCTGGCAAGCCCCATCCGCGGATGCTGCTGGAGTTGATGAGTGAATTTGGCGTGGACCCTGGGCGAACCCTGATGATCGGTGATACCACGCATGACTTGCAGATGGCAGCCAACGCTGGCTGTCCCAGCGTGGCGGTGAGCTACGGTGCCCATGAACCTGAGGCATTCCATGTGCTGCAACCCTTGTATATTGCTCATTCGGTGCGCCAGTTGCATGACTGGCTTCTGGTCAATGCATGACAGTGGTGAGTATGCCCATGACACAGCGTATTGCCTTGTGCGAATCGGGCGAATTGATCAACAGTGAGGATGCAGTGCCGTTTGAAGTCTGCTACGACCGGCGGAACTGCAACGCCTTTGCCATCCGATACCAGGGTCATGTGTATGCGTACCTGAATCGGTGTGCGCATATACCCATGGAGATGGACTACCAACCCAATCGCTTTTTTGATAGCACCGGGCAACTGTTGATGTGTGCCACCCATGGCGCCACTTATCAGCCGCAGACGGGTGCTTGTCGCGGTGGCCCATGCCGTGGCGGACTGATCAAAATTGACACTTCTGAGCTCGATGGCATCGTCTACTGGCATACTGCCCCCAACTTGAACCTTCCGGTATCCTGATATGACTCCATCCGAACTTCCAGAGCCGCCCCATGCCCCCGGGCAGGCCGACTTGTTACCAAGTGAGGATCCGGCACCAGCCAGGAGTGAAATGAACAAGGCTCAAAGTGGAGCCGAAC
>CAIPGC010000025.1 GCA_903864505.1 uncultured beta proteobacterium
CGCGGTTGTTCTTCCTCCTGCTGAGGTCTGTTCGGTCGGGGTGTCTGTCGAGGATGGCCCGGCACATTGGGAATAGGCAAACCAAAGCGCCGGAAGAACTCCAGCATGTCCTCATCGCCTCCTGGAAGGCCCTGCCCGGCGCGGGCGCTGACCTTCTCCATGGTTCGAATGTTGACCACGGACGGCCCCACCAGATCAACCAGGTCGGTGAAGTCTGGCAAGGCACGCGCCTGGGCATGGACAGTTTGAGCGGGAAGAAGCGCCATCGTTGTGGCACCAGTCAGCGCCACTGCAAAGCATAGGTAACGTAGTGGTTTCAACGCTTGAAGTGTCATGGAATTTAGTCCGATAAAAAAATAGGTAGCTGGGGATTCATTTTTTTCGTTCAAGAGACATTGCGAATGTCATCAACGTGGAAACAGGTACTTCACCGACAACCGTGGCCCACCAGTCGTCTATGCGGCGCGTGAGTGTGTGGGTCGACCCGCCCATGTCGGTATAGCCTTCACGACCATGGCGCTTGCCATCGAAGGCCTCCACAAACAGCGATACGGTAGCCAATCCATCGGAAAAAATCCATTGAATTACCCCCTCGTTGCGTGCAGAAATCCCGGCTGCAGGGGGCCCGGTTCGACCATAGCATCCCATGGGCCTAAAACCAGAAACCACCTTTTGCACAACCCAACCCCGTGCCTCAGGGTTGACTTTCTGCAACTCCAGTCGTTCCACCCGGTAGCCTTCGGTATTGCCCATCATTTGATGGAGTTTGCCCACACTGACTGTCGCGTCCAACCTCAGCTCGGAAAAAGCCGCCTGCTCCAGTACGCGCCCATCCAGGTCCAGGGTCTGCAACTGCATGACCAGTCCGGTGCGCTTTTCACTCCACACACGGTACCCGTATCGTAAATTGTCGTTGGGAGTCAACTGGACCAACTCCGCCTCGAATCCGGCGATGCGCTCAAGTCCCAGCCGCTTAAGCTGGTAGTAATCGTTGATCGCGGATTCATTCGCTTTGAGAATACCTGGAAAAATCCCGAGTGAGTCACGGGTCTCCGCTACCGCTATCCGTGACTCTGGAAAGAAAGTGATCACCCGATCGTTACGGCGAAAGGTCGATCGGGGCGTTCCGCTGAGTGACTCCACTCTTTCAATTTGTTGATCCCCCTCGCAGGCATGCCAGATTTTGGCGCTTGCCATACTGCCACCTGCAGAAACCACAAACGTTCCGGTGTAGGCACGGTAGCGTGAAGCATCATGCACATGCATCAACCATCCGTTGACACTTGTGTCCTTGGATGCAATCGGCTGTGCACCGGTCCAGCCTGATGTCAGGCACACAACCAATGCAGCCAAGACTCCCATCCGGGCACGCGAGAAAAGCTTCATCGCGACGTTCCCTCATAGGTTGCATTTCGCAAGAAACCACTAGGTCTCTGCAAGGCAGAGTGTCCGCCCAACTGGTGGTGTGCAGCAAGCAAGCTATCCAGCACCGGATCGCGAATCATGGCCTGGGAGTTGGCGTCCCCCAGCTGCACGGGTGTGGTCGGATGCACTGCGACTGGTGCCAAAGTCGAAAGGTGCTGGTTCGCCGCAGAGTCAAATCGATTCCACTGGCCGATAGCCAAGGTGCCGACCAATGCAGTGCAGGCCAACCCTGAAACGAGCTTCCATCGCAATACAGGTGCATTTGCGCTTGATTTCCCGACACGAGCCCGGATCAACGAATGTCCTTGCGAAAGCACGCCATTCGCGGTGGACCAGTTTGCCGGTTCCAACGACAAGCGCTTCTCCAGTTTTTCCAGAAAATCAAAGTCACTGCCAAGAGGGGCCAGTTCCGCACTTCGCAATACATCTCCCACTACATGGTATGCATGCCAGGTTCTCATACGCTGCTCGTCTGCGTTAAACGAGTTCAAGGCCGTCCCTAGTTCAGAGCTATCCAAATGGCCATCCACCATCGCAGAAATGTATTCATCCGAAATTGCAGCTGCAGGTTTCATATGCTTCCCTCTTACCAGCGCTTGCTGGTTTGTTTGTCCAGCAATGGCTTGATCCTCGCAGAAATTGCCTCGCGCGCCCGAAAAATCCGCGAACGCACGGTCCCAATAGGGCAGTCCATGGCCAGCGAAATTTCCTCGTAACTCAAGCCTTCTATCTCCCGCAGAACTATTGCCTCTTTCAAATCGTCTGCCAATTCATCCATCGCCGCATTGACCACCGCAGCAATTTCTTTGGCAGCCAACACCGTTTCAGGGGTTTCATCAGACCTTGGTTCGCTTTTCTGCCAGGAAGTTTCATCTTCTTCTTCGCTGGCCATAAAACTTCCCGAGACAGTGGGATCTCGCTTGAGTTCGAGCAGGAATTTTTTCGCGGTATTGACCGCGATCCGATACAGCCAAGTGTAGAACTGAGAGTCACCCCGGAACTGATGAAGCGCACGGTATGCACGAATGAAGGTTTCCTGCGCGATGTCTTCGACCAGGTCAACATCCCGCACCATCCGTCCGATCAGGCGCTGAATGCGTCGCTGGTATTTCAGCACCAGTAAGCTGTATGCGCGCTGATCGCCACCCAGAGTACGCTCCACCAGCACCAGATCCGAGGCGTGCGTGCTTTGCGGGAAATCCTCTTTCATGGTTCCTCCGCTCCCAGCGGAAGTACATCTGCTTCATCCTGCGCTTCGTTCCGGACTTGTCCCGAAATCACGGCACGACGCACGCCATTCCAACCTGCGCTATCCGTCGCCCTTTCCAGCCACAACCATGTGGTATGCCCAGAGCCATCGACAAGAGAGACCAGCATCACGCGCTGCAAATCCAGGTGCAGGTGCAAACGGCAAACAGTCCCATCAGAGATTCCATCCCAACGCCAGCATTGGCCATCCCAATGCAGAACGCCCGGAACTGACCGATACCACCCGCGAACAGCCAGAAGAATACTTAAAACGATGCCCAGGCTCCAGATCACCCAAAGTATTGGTGTGGCTCTTTGAGTGAGCAAAAAGGCGACTGCCGCAACCAGGCCCCAGCCCCAAAGTACAGCGATGCCGAACGCGTGCCACCATGAACGTTTTACCGGGAAATGAACCGCTGGTGCACGGTGCATGGAAGGCGCGAATCGGTCACGCGTCAATCAAACGCGTTTGAAGACCAGGGTGCCGTTGGTTCCACCAAACCCGAAATTGTTCTTAACCGCCACGTCAATGCGCATGTCACGCGCGACGTTGGCGCAGTAATCCAGATCGCACTCTGGATCCTGATTCAGCAAATTGATGGTCGGTGGACTCTTCTGGTGGTACATCGCCAGCACGGTAAATACGGACTCTACCCCCCCAGCCCCTCCCAGCAAATGACCCGTCATGGATTTGGTGGAGTTCACCACCACTTTTCTGGCGTGGTCACCTAGTGCGGCCTTGATGGCATTGGTCTCGTTGAGATCACCCAGGGGCGTCGACGTGCCGTGGGCGTTCAGATAGTCCACCTGGTCGGCGTTGATACCCGCGTTACGCATAGCACCCACCATGGCACGGCGTGGCCCATCCATGCTGGGAGCCGTCATATGTCCGGCATCGGCACTCATTCCAAACCCAGCCAATTCAGCGTAAATACGTGCCCCGCGCGTAACAGCGTGTTCATACTCTTCCAGCACCAATACACCACCACCCTCACCCAACACAAAACCATCGCGGTCCCTGTCCCATGGACGCGACGCAGTCGCTGGGTCATCGTTACGTGTGCTCAAGGCGCGCATCGCAGCAAAACCGCCGACCCCAAGCGGCGATACGGTCGCCTCGGACCCGCCGGCAACCATTACGTCTGCATCACCATACTCGATCATGCGACCGGCCTCGCCAATGCAGTGCAAACCGGTCGTGCACGCTGTGACAATCGCCAAGTTTGGTCCCTTGAAACCAAACCGCATGGATACATGACCCGCAGTCATATTGATAATGGTTGCTGGGACAAAAAAGGGCGAGATCCTGCGCGCACCCCGACTGGTGTATTCGGTATGCATGCTCTCTATCAAGGGCAACCCACCAATACCGGAGCCAATCAGACAACCGATGCGCGTTGCCTCCTCTTCACGCAACGCTTCTCCTGTGGGCAGGCCGGCGTCGGCAACCGCCTGTGCGGCAGCTACCACGCCATAGTGAATAAACGTGTCCATGGCCCGAGCTTCTTTCGCACTGATGTATGGCTCGAGATCAAAATTACGCACCTCTCCCGCAATCTTGCAAGAAAAAGTGGAAGCGTCGAATTTGGTAATTAAACCGATGCCCGACTTACCTGCCAACAAATTCGACCAGGACTCCGCCACCGTATTACCTACGGGACTGACGCAACCCAAACCAGTGACAACAACGCGACGACGGGACATAGTTATCTGTTTCTGGCAATTTCAAAAACGCCACTCACCATAGCGATGCGGTTGGTCAAATCGCCGACTGCATACGCCACTTCCCAAGTGGCAACTCGCTGGCTGAACCCGCTCGGGTTAGGCCTTCTTGTGGGTATTGGCGTAATCAATCGCGTTCTGAACCGTGGTGATTTTTTCCGCATCTTCGTCGGGAATTTCAATTCCGAACTCGTCTTCCAGCGCCATGACCAATTCCACAGTGTCCAAAGAATCGGCTCCCAAATCGGCCACAAAGGCCTTCTCATTGGTAACCTGTGACTCTTCTACACCGAGTTGCTCGGCAATGATTTTTTTGACGCGTACTTCGATATCGCTCATAGCTTCCCTCTGAGGGTTGAAAATTAATCCGTGATTTTACCTGCGCTAGGGAGCTTACTCTAAGCAGGCGGCCGAACGGACAAATCGACCGGGTTTGGAGGCTCTACATGTACATGCCACCGTTGACGTGCAACTCCTGGCCAGTCACGTAGCTAGCTTGCGGAGACGCAAGGTACGCCACAGCATGCGCCACATCAGTTGGCTTGCCAAGGTGCCCCAGCGGAATTTGACCCAACAATGCCTTTTGCTGGTCTTCTTGCAAACTCGCAGTCATATCGGTCTCAATAAAACCCGGCGCAACGCAATTAACCGTTATGTTGCGGGAACCTAGTTCACGCGCCAAAGCGCGGGTCATCCCGGCCACACCGGCTTTTGTGGCCGCGTAGTTAGCCTGTCCGGGATTACCGGAGGCCCCCACCACCGAGGTGATATTGACGATGCGCCCGTAGCGTTGCTTCATCATGGTCCGCATCACCGCGCGGCTCATTCGAAACACGCCCTTGAGGTTGGCATCCATCACGGCATCCCATTCCTCGTCTTTCATGCGCATAGCGAGGTTGTCTCGCGTAATACCTGCGTTGTTGACCAGTACCTGCAAGCCACCGTACGACGTTGTAATTGACTCTATCAACGCAATCACGGCAGCGCCGTCGGTTACATCCAGCCTGCGACCCCGGCAATTCTCAAATCCAGCCAGAGCTTCAGTCACGCGGGCTGCGCCAGCGTCTGTGGTCGCGGTGCCAACAACCCGCAATCCGCGGCGTGCCAATTCGAGTGCAATGGCTGCACCGATGCCGCGTGAAGCGCCAGTGACCAGCGCAACTTGCCCCTCAAACTTGATCTCGCTCATGCCAGCAGCCCTTTGATTTCTTGCAGACTGACCGTATCAAACAGCGCCAGGCCTGTCAATTCCGGATCGATTCGCTTGGTTAACCCTGCCAATACTTTGCCAGGTCCACACTCCACCAGCGTCGTCAAACCTCGAGCCTTTATGGCCTGCACACACTCAACCCACCGAACCGGACCAAACGCCTGCCGATACAACGCATCACGAACGCGGCCTGCGCCTGACTCAACCGCGACATCAATATTGTTGATCAAGGCGATTTGGGGTGAGGCGAATTCCGTGACCGCCAGCCGCTGCATGAGCTTTTCCGCTGCGGGCAGCATCAAACATGAATGAAAGGGAGCAGACACCGGCAACGGCAACGCCCGCTTGGCACCGCCTGACTTAAGCAATTCGCAGGCCTTTTCTACTGCCGCTTTGCTTCCGGCTATTACGGTCTGCGCAGGATCGTTGAAGTTGACGGCCTCCACTACTTCACCCGAGCTGGGATCAAATGATTGCGTTACTTCTGCGCACCCCGCCTGCACCCGCACCGCATCCATGCCCAAAATAGCGGCCATTGCGCCACGTCCGACAGGAACGGCTTCCTGCATCGCCTGCGCGCGCAGGCGCACCAGCGGCGCAGCCTGGGTGAGCGACAGCGAACCGGCAGCTACCAAGGCAGCATATTCCCCCAGAGAATGACCGGCGACGGCACCAGGGGCAACCCCCACCTCGGACATCCACACGCGGTAGGCTGCGACACCCGCCACCAACATGACGGGCTGGGTATTGGTGGTAAGCGACAGCGCTTCCTTGGGACCTTCATGAATCAGCTTTGCAACATCTTCACCCAAAGCATCCGAAGCTTCCTGCAAGGTCTGGTCAACGACCGGATGGCCGCCCCAGCCATCGAGCATGCCTACGGACTGGGATCCCTGCCCCGGAAAAACGAATGCAAACTGTTTCATTGAAAGGTCATGATTAATCAGGCCTTCAGCCCACGTTAATACTGCGCCGCATGCTACAAATTAAGAAGCACCGCGCCCCAGGTAAATCCACCGCCCACACCCTCGAGCAGCAAAGTCTCACCCCGGTTGACTTTACCGGAGCGAACGGCCACGTCCAATGCCAATGGTATAGAAGCTGCAGAAGTGTTGCCATGCTGATCCACCGTTACCACCACCTTGTTCATCGATAATTTCAGGCGCTTGGCGGTGCTCTGCATGATGCGAATATTGGCCTGGTGCGGAATCATCCAGTCGATATCCGCCTCGGTCAACTGCGCTTTGACCAATGTCGCACGCGCGGCGTCCTCGAGTACACCCACCGCCAGTTTGAAAACCGCTGGGCCATCCATCTTCAGAAGAGGATTCCCCATCACTGCGCCGCCAGAAACATGTCCGGGCACACACAAAATGTCCACATGTTTGCCATCAGCATGAAGGTCGCTCGCCAAAATTCCCGGCGTTGCGGAAGCTTCAAGCACGACTGCGCCTGCCCCGTCGCCGAACAGTACACAGGTTGTGCGGTCGTTGAAATCCAAAATTCTGGAAAAGACTTCAGCCCCGATCACCAGGGCTCGCGACGCACCGCCGGTCCGAATCATGGCATCGGCAATGGTCAATGCATACACAAATCCACTGCAAACGGCCTGCACGTCAAACGCAGCCCCACCATTGGCACCCAACTTGTTTTGCAATATGCATGCCGTGGAGGGAAAGACCATGTCTGGCGTGGACGTTGCCACAATGATGAGGTCAATGTCGCGCGGCTTGCGTCCCGCTGCTTGCAAAGCGCGTTTCGCGGCCTCCAGCCCCAAATCGCTGCTGAACACCCCGTCGCCGGCAAAATGGCGAGCCGCGATACCTGTACGCTCCACGATCCATTCGTCCGAGGTTTCGATTCCGCGCGCCGCAAGTTCCGCCACAAGGTCAGCGTTGGTAACGCGTCTCGGTGGCAGGTAGCTTCCTGTCCCTGTAATGCGCGAATATCGTTTCATGGTCAGTTGCAGAGGTTACGACTGGCTTGGCGCGGTGCCCAAAAGCGGTGCCGCATGAGCAATGCGAACCTGGACCCGGTTGAGCAAGTCGTGTCTGGCTGCATCATACGCGCGGCTCAAAGCGTTTCCGAACGCCATAACATCGGCAGAACCATGGCTTTTGAAGACCAGTCCGCGCAAACCCAGCAGCGCTGCGCCATTGTACCGACGGTGATCAACACGCTTTTTAAGTGCACTTAACACGGAATACGAGGCAATTGCTGCCATTTTAGTGAAAATGTTGCGTGAGAACTCGGCCTTCAGGAAATTGCCAATCATTCCTGCCAGGCCTTCGCTGGTCTTCAGGGCAACGTTGCCGACAAAGCCATCGCATACGACGATATCAACCGTGCCATGAAATATATCGTTGCCCTCGACATTTCCATAGAAGTTCAAATCCCCGGACTTAGCCGCCGTTCGCAACAATTCGCCGGCTTTTTTAATAACTTCGTTGCCCTTAATGACTTCTTCCCCAATATTGAGTAGGCCTACAGAGGGTGAATCCACCTCCTTCAGCACCGATACCAGCGCAGACCCCATCACGGCAAACTGAAGAAGATGCTCGGCGGTACAGTCCACATTGGCCCCCAGATCCAGAACCGTAGTAGCGCCACCCGTGGCATTGGGAATCTGCCCGGCAATGGCTGGTCGCTCAATTCCGTCCAAAGTCTTCAAAATGTATCTGGAAATCGCCATCAAGGCACCCGTATTGCCGGCCGACACTGCAGCCTGCGCGACACCGTCCTTTACCTGCTGGATGGCGACGCGCATGGATGAATCTTTTTTTCTGCGCAGTGCAGTCTCCAGCGTGTCATCCATGGTCACGACCTCGCTGGCGAGCACCAAGCGTGCCCTCGGATGCGAAAACCCATTCATCCGGTCAGGCAAACCCACCAGAACCAGCGTAGCATCGTGATGCTGCTCGAGGAATTGCCGACACGCAGGCAGCGTCACATCGGGGCCGTGGTCGCCGCCCATGCAATCAACGGCAATGGTGATCATGGGGTAAGAGCCAAAAATGTAAAAGGCCCGCAGCTACACAAAATGTAGCGTCGGGCCCGGAACTGGTGATCTGATTCAGGCTTCAGACTTGTTTTTGAGCACCTTGCGCCCACGGTAGAAACCGGTGGGGCTGATGTGGTGACGCAGATGCGTCTCACCCGTAGTGGACTCCACCGCAATACCTGGAACCACCAAGGCATTGTGCGAGCGGTGCATACCGCGCTTGGACGGAGATTTTTTGTTCTGTTGGACGGCCATGGTCCGCTCCTGAGCAATGGTGCTGCGCAGATCGCAACACTTCTGGGGTTAGTAAAAACACGCTGATTTTCCAGCGCGAAGCCTTGGATTATAGCGCAAAGCCGTAGCACTCACCGCATGCCGTTTTTCTTGAGTTGCAGCAGAACCGCAAATGGATTGGCCGCTTCCTCTGCCTCATCCGCAAAATCCGGATCCGCCACCTGCAGTTTGACCGGCTCTGGACAACTGCCGTGCATCGGTGCGATGGGCAAACCCATCAAGATCTCGTCTTCGATCAACTCCATCACGTTGAAGGACGGACTGAGCACCAACACGTCCTCCTCCGATTCCTCGTCTTCGGCAGCGGCTTGCTCCTCGGATGCCACAAAACGGAAAGCGCGTGTAAAAGTGACCGGTATTTCCACTGGAGCCAGACAGCGCTGGCACGTCAGTGGCAAGACGACTTCAACTGCGAGTTGCAGCCACACCTGCTCGGTACCGGATCCGATCGGTCGCGAATCGCCACGCACCGTGAATTGCAGCACGTTCTCGCCGCCCAGACCATGCGCTTCATCCATAAGACGCTGAAAGTGGGACAGGCGCTCGTGCCCGACCAACTGTGCTCCATCGCGGGCAAACGCATTCAAATTAAGCCGCCTGGCATCAAATTCCTGTGTCATGCGCGCAGTGTAAGAGAATCGGGCATGGTCCAACCCTTTCCTCGAAAACTCGTCCTGGGCTCCACATCGATCTACCGCCGAGAACTACTGGAGCGTCTTCGCATTCCCTTTTCTGTGGCATCTCCAAAAGTGGATGAAGCCACTTTGCGTGGCGAATCCCCTCGTGCCACTGCACAGCGCCTGGCGCATGCCAAAGCGCAAGCAGTTGCACATTCTTTTCCCGATAGCGTGGTCATTGGCTCCGACCAGGTCGCCGACTTGAATGGTCAGGCACTTGGTAAACCTGGCAACCACGAACGCGCGGTGGCCCAATTGCGCGCCATGCGCGGCAACATTGTTGTATTCCACACTGCAGTCGCTGTTGTCTGCATATCCAGCGGATTCTGCGCTCGGGACATCTCCCCCGTAACGGTGAAATTTCGGGAACTCAGCGATGAAGAAATTGAAAGCTACCTGCATTTGGAGAAGCCTTATGACTGCGCGGGAAGCGCCAAGAGCGAAGGCTTGGGCATTTCTTTGCTCGAATTCATAGAAAGCGACGACCCGACCGCACTGATCGGGCTTCCTCTCATCCGAACCTGCAAGATGCTTCGAAGTGCAGGCATCGATCTGCTGCATACAAACCAAGACCAGCCCAGATGACCTCTGCAGCACAAAGAAATGGAATCCTGTACCTGGTTCCGGCTCCCCTGGATTTCGGATGCGCCGAACAGTCTGCTCTGGACCAGGTGATGCCAGACGGCACCATGCGCATAGCTGCCGCACTGGGCCACTGGGTTTGCGAGAACGCGAAATCGACCCGCGCGTACCTCAAGCGCGTTGACGCAATCCATCCGTTAACGGCATCGTTGCAGGATCTGCACCTGCAGGAACTCCCACGCCAAGTCCATAAAAGGGGAGACCACCACGGACAATTTGACGCACGCTACCTGCTGCAACCAGCTCTGCAGGGCAACAACATGGGACTGGTGAGCGAGGCCGGCATGCCCGCTGTGGCTGACCCAGGCTCGTCCGTAGTACGCGCTGCTCACGATCTGGAGATTCCTGTGGTTCCTCTGGTGGGACCGGTGTCCCTGCTGCTTGCGCTGGCAGTTAGCGGTCTCAACGGTCAAAACTTCGCATTTGTGGGGTATGTCCCCAGCACTGCATCGGAGCGAGTCAAACGCATTCAGGAACTCGAGTCCCTCGCCCTCAAAACGGGGCAAACCCAACTTTTCATCGAAACGCCCTACCGCAATTCTGCGCTGCTGCAATCCCTGTTACAAACGCTGCAACACAACACCCGTCTGGCCACGAGCAGCGGCTTGACGCTGGCGCATGCCGCTTGCCACAGTGACCTGATCCGGAACTGGAAGCGCAAGACCTGGGCACTGGACAACTCCACACCGACCGTATTTGCTATTGGCCGGTAAATTCCGCGACGTCACAGCGGAAAACCGCTACCGCAACACCTGTAGCGACCGTACCGCGCGCACAGAACCCTCGCCGATGGACGCACCAAAGCGCTTGACCAAGCGCTCGGCAACATTGTCCTTGCGAGTGTAATCCACCAGTTCCTCCGCCTTGACCACTTCACGGGCTACGAAGTCCACGTTCCCGAGTTGGTCCGCCAGTCCCATGTCGATGGCCTGCTGCCCGGTCCAGAACAAACCGCTGAAAGTCTCTGATGTTTCCTTCAGACGCTTTCCGCGCCCCTCCTTCACCACAGCGATAAACTGCTGGTGGATCTGGTCGAGCATGGCCTGGGCAAAAACGCGCTGCCTATCGGTCTGGGGACTGAAGGGGTCCATAAAGCCCTTGTTTTCTCCGGCTGTCATCAAGCGCCGCTCCACGCCCAGTTTATCCATCAGTCCGGTAAAGCCAAAACCATCCATCAGTACCCCAATGCTGCCCACCACACTGGCCTTGTCGACAAATATTTTGTCAGCGGCCACCGCGATGTAATACGCTGCGGACGCGCAGGTTTCCTCGACCACCGCATACACCGGCTTCTGGTGCAAGGTCTTGAGTCGACGAATCTCGTCATTGATGATGCCCGCCTGAACCGGACTTCCGCCGGGCGAGTTGATCAGTAGTACCACGGCCTGCGCACTTTTATCTTCAAAGGCACTGCGCATAGCAGCCACCACCAGTTCCGCACTGGCTTCTGCGCCCGAGGCAATCTCGCCCTCAATCTTTACAATTGCAGTGTGTGGCGCTGACACATCGGTGCCGGCCCCCTTGCGTTCCATTCCAATCCAAACCAACGCCACCAAAAAAACCAGCCAGGCCAAACGTATCCCATTGCGCCAACGTCGTGCTTGGCGCTGCTCCGCAATGGCCGCCATCGCCAGTTTTTCCAGCGTCCGGCGCTCCCACCCCGGCGTACCTTCGGTCTCGGAGTTCGCTCCGTTTTTGATAGTGACCTGCGCCATGTTGTCCGGGACTGGGCCCGGCCCAGCGAACGCATCTTGGTCTTGGGGAAAAGTCGGGTCGGTCATTTCAGAATTCGGGTTGTTTCAAGTTGCTTGAAGTATGCCAGTGCACGGAGCCTTCCAGCTCCGTTAACGCGATCTTGATCAAACCACCGCGACACGGCCCGGCCTGACACGCTCCCGTTTGCGGACGGTACATCGCACCATGGGTAGCGCACATCAACCACCGACCTGTAATGTCAAAGAAGTGGTTCGGCTGGTAGTCCATCTCCATGGGTACATGCGCGCACTGGTTCAGGTACGCATACACCTGCCCCTCAAAGCGAATGGCGAAGCCGCGTTCGCTGCGGCCGCAATAAACCACCTCAAACGACACTGCCTCGCCGCTATTCACCAGCGCGTCAGACGAACAGAGAAAAACCGATTCCATTAGCTCACGCATTGGACAGCAACCAGACATGCAAATCGGCCACCGAGTGCGCAACGAACCGGGGATTGAGCAGGCAAAATGACTCCGGCTCGTGGGCCCCATAGCTCACCCCCACGCTGGCACAACCGGCATTGAGCGCCATCTGCAAGTCATGCGTGGTGTCGCCAACCATCAGCACACGTTCAGGTTCGACACCAAACTCCTGCATCAGTTCCAGCAACATGCGTGGGTCGGGTTTCCCCGCTGTCTCGTCGGCGGTACGCGATCCGTCAAACGTCCCCTGCAACTCCACCGCGTGCAGGGTATCGTCCAGGCCGCGGCGGCTTTTGCCTGTGGCCACCGCAATCCAATGGTTGCGATTTTTCAAATCGGCCAGCATCGCAAGGACGCCGTCAAACAGACTGATGTCATTTTGGTGCCGTGCATAGTGGTGCTTGTACCGTGCCCCCAACTCGGGATACTTCTCCCGGGGCACATCTGGCGCGGCATGGGCCAGCGCCTGCATCAACCCCAGACCAATCACGTACGCAGCATCTTGCGTGCTCGGCAACTTGCCCCCCACGTCAACCACCGCAGACTGAATGCATCGCGTAATGATGGCAGTAGAGTCAAAGAGGGTTCCGTCCCAATCAAAGGCGATCAGGTCAAATTGGCGGGAGCGCTCGGGCGGTTGTTGGTTCGACATGGGTCAAGATGCGGTAGGGTTAGCGGAGTCGATAACCCCGGAATTGCGTGCAACGGTCGCATCGGGCAGTACCTGTCGCAGAAATTGGGTGAGTTCGTCTGGCAATGCCGCCTGGAATTCCAGACGCTTTCCACTGACCGGGTGCTTGCATTGAAAACGCCAGGCATGCAGGAACATTCGCTTTAGAGGGGTAGGACAGTCGGCACGCGCCAGTGCCCTGTTGCAATCGAAATCGCCGTACTTGTCGTCCCCCACAATCGGCATACCCTCAGATGCCAGGTGAACCCGAATCTGGTGGGTGCGCCCGGTCTTGAGCGTGACTTCCAGCAGCGAATGGGACTGCGATGCCTGCTTGACCTTGACCAGAGTTAAACAAGGCATGCCATCCGGATCGTCTTTGGGCACCACCTTGACCCGCCGCTCGCCGACCTCGGCAGAGCCCGCCTTGGCAGACAACAGGTATTTGTGCAGGGGTTTGTCCAGTACGCGCTTATTGGCAGGCCAGTGACCCAGCACCAGCGCCAAGTAGGTTTTCCCGGTTTCGCGTTCGCGGAACTGGTCTTGGAGGTTTTTCAGCGCACTTCGCTTTTTGGCGACCAGCAATATGCCACTGGTCTCGCGGTCCAGCCGATGAACCAGTTCCAGAAATGCCTCCTGCGGACGCGCCATGCGCAACTGCTCGATGACCCCAAAACTCACGCCCGAACCACCATGCACCGCTACCCCTGCGGGCTTATCGATTGCCAGAAAACTATCGTCTTCAAACAGGATGGGGAAATCCCTGGCCGGTGCATGACACGCAACCATCTGAACCATGGCCTTGGACTTTTCTGCCGCGCGCTCGGACACACGCACCGGCGGCAGTCGCAGTACGTCACCCGGATTCAATCGAGTATCGGCCTGGGCCCGGCCTTTGTTGACGCGCACTTCGCCGCTCCGAATGATGCGGTAAACATGCGTCTTGGGTACGCCCTTGAGGTGACGAAACAGGAAATTGTCCAGGCGCTGACCAGCGCCGTTCTCGTCGACAGTTACCAATTGCACCTGCGCCTGCACGGCGAACGCTTTGACCCCTATAATGTGATTCACTAGCGATGTGCTGTAAGTGGTTGATTTGTCTGGAGTTTAGTCCACACGCCATACACAGCTGCGCTGGAAGGTCGAAGTCGCCGGGGCACAACGCACGCAGATCACACGCCAAATGCCTGTGATGGCCTGCCAGTAACACGGTAAAGACTGCGAATTGAACCCCTGAAACGGAATACCAAAGCCTGCAGACCCACCGTCTGTGGGCGGATTGAAGCGAGATGTTTGTGTTGCTGTTGCTGATGAATCAATGCCTGCGGAGCGTTTTCGCCCCGTTTTTTGGCATGAATCAGCCTGCAACCCCCATCAAACGGGCGCAACCAGCTATTATTTCAATAGCAAGTTCACAATCGCTCCCCATCGCTCCCCTCCACGCGCCACCACTTCGACGCCTCGTTTGAGTCGAAGTTCCCCGGCAATTCCACCTCAGTTCAGTTCGTCGTTCAGGCTTCTTAGGCTCGTCAAGGGCATGTACTTACTGAAGAAGGACGCACTCCATGAAACGGATGCTGATCAACGCCACGCAGGCTGAAGAACGCCGTCTGGCCATTGTCGACGGACAAAAACTGCTGGACTACGAAATCGAAATTGAAGGGCGCGAACAGCGCAAGGGCAACATCTACAAGGCCGTCGTCACCAGGGTCGAACCTTCGCTGGAAGCCTGTTTTGTTGACTACGGTGAAGACCGCCATGGCTTTCTGCCGTTCAAGGAAATCTCCCGGATGTACTTCAAGGAAGGCGTGTCCGCTTCGCAAGCACGCATCCAAGATGTCATAAAAGAAGGCCAGGAACTTCTGGTGCAGGTCGAAAAGGAAGAGCGCGGCAACAAGGGGGCCGCCTTGACCACGTTTGTCTCGCTGGCCGGTCGCTATGTGGTACTGATGCCCAACAACCCCCGTGGCGGTGGCGTATCGCGCCGCATCGAGGGCGAAGACCGGGCCGAACTGAAAGAAGCGCTGGACCAGTTGGAGTACCCCAACGGCATGTCCATCATTGCGCGCACCGCTGGCATCGGCCGCAGTGCCCCGGAACTGCAGTGGGATTTGAACTATCTGCTCAAACTCTGGACCGCCATTGACGGCGCGGCCAAGGGCGGCAAGGGTGCATTCCTGATTTACCAGGAATCCAGCCTTGTCATCCGGGCCATCCGCGACTACTTCAACCACGACATCGGCGACATTCTGATCGATACCGACGACGTGTACGAGCAGGCCCAGCAGTTCATGGCCCACGTGATGCCTGAGCACGCTGCTCGGGTGAAGCGTTACCGTGACGATGCACCCCTGTTTAGCCGCTTCCAGATCGAACACCAGATCGAATCTGCCTACGCTCGCACGGTGCAACTCCCAAGTGGCGGTGCCATCGTGATCGACCACACCGAAGCCCTGGTATCGGTGGACGTAAACTCGGCCCGCGCCATCAAGGGCGGTGACATTGAGGAAACAGCGACCCGAACCAACCTGGAAGCCGCTGATGAAGTGGCGCGCCAGATGCGCCTGCGCGACTTGGGCGGTCTGATCGTGATCGACTTCATCGACATGGAAGAGTCGCGCAATCGCCGCGAAGTGGAAAACCGCTTGCGTGATGCTTTGCGCCAGGACCGCGCCCGGGTGCAGTTCGGCACCATTAGCAAGTTCGGCCTGATGGAAATGAGTCGACAGCGGCTGCGTCCAGCCCTCTCTGAAGGCGCATCGATTCCCTGCCCCCGTTGTGGTGGCTCTGGCCATATCCGCGACACGGAAAGCTCTGCCCTGCAAATCCTGCGCATCATTCAGGAAGAGTCGCTCAAGGACAGCACTGCATCAGTGCTGTGCCAGGTTCCTGTGGACGTCGCTTCTTTCCTGTTGAACGAAAAACGCTCCGAGATCGCCAAGATCGAACTGAAGCAACGAATCAACGTGCTGCTGGTACCCAACAAGACGCTGGAGACGCCAAATTACCGTCTTGAGCGCCTGAAGCACGACGACCCACGTCTGGACAACATCGAAGCCAGCTACAAGATGGCTGATGAGATTGAAGACCCGACCGGTGTCACCCGTCGCTCGCAGGAACCCACGAACAAGCAAACACCCATCATCAAGGGCGTGTTGCCCGATGCGCCTGCGCCGCAGGCAGCGCCGCGCCCAGAACCAGCACCACAAGCCAAGACCGCGGCAAACCACGGTACCGGCCAACGCAGTGTGGCTTCCACGCATTCGAGTACACACACACCCGTCGAAAAAGGGTTCTTTGGATGGCTCAAGGGCCTGTTTAGCGGCCCGGGGGCCGAGCCAGTCAAGCCTGCACCTGTCGCTCCTGCAAAATCGGGAGACTCACGCGAGGGCCGCGGGCGCGACGGCGGCCGGGACGCAATCCGAGCCGGTGGCCGCTCCAGCGAGGGCAGGTCCGAAGGCCGACCTGAAGGACGTGGCCCACGCGGTGAAGGACGTGGCGAGGGCCGTGGCCGCAGCGGACGTGGCGGTCGTGGCGGAGATCGCCAAGGCGCGTCGCGCGAGCGCCTTGACACGGAAGGCAAACCCGTGCCGCATGAAGTACCGACACAGGGTGGCTCAATTGCTAACGCGGGTGCGGACACTGCACGAAATGAACCGCGCCAGGATCGCCCACCCCGCGGCGACCGCAACGAACGTGGCAATCGACCTGCGCGCAACGCAGAGCGTACTGAAGCAGGAGAGCGGATAGATCCCACCCCAGACAACCGACCGGAGAGCTCACCCGAGGCCGGGGTCGATAGTCGAAGCGACAACCGCGAAAGCCGCGGTGCACGTGGTCGCAATGGCCGCCGCGGCGAACGCGCACAGCGCCAGGACGACAGCAACCAGACCGGTACGCTGGACGGCCCACAGGCCCAACTTGGGTTTGCGGACGCTGACGCCATTGCCAGCAGCGAAGCAACGCCCAGTGGCGACCAGACCAACGCTGCCCCACGTGAAGGGCGCTCACGCGACCGTTATGGACGCGAGCGCCGCCCACGTCCGGAACGAAACGAAGAAGCTCAAGCAATTGCTCCGGAGTCCGACCCAGCGCTGACTCAAACGGCCGCCGCTCCCATGGAATCGCCCGCTTTGATTTCCACCGCGACACACAGTTCCAGGGCGGTCGCCAGCACCACGGCACGGATGCCCCAAGTGACTCCGTTTGCTTTGCCACTGGCGGCCTTGCAAGACATCGCTCAGGCAGCTGGTCTGCAGTGGGTGAATTCGGATGCGGAACGTGTTGCCATAGTGCAGGCTGCCATCGCCGCCGAGCCCCGGTCGGTGCACGTCCCGCGTGAGCGTCCCCTCCCTGTGGAACTCGACACCGGACCCCTGATTCTGGTGGAAACCCGGCGCGACTTACGCAACATGCAGTTGCCGTTCGAGCAGACCACATTGGTCTGATCGTCATGCCCCGCGAGGGAATTTGAGAAGGGGAGCGTTTATCGCTCCCTTTATTGTTTCTGCAAGTATTGCAGTGGCGGCACTGCAATCTACATGCCGAAGTGCACTCTGACGCGCTCCTCCAGCAATCCGCGCGCCTGCGCCTCGCTGCACCCGATCAAACGGTCAAACACATCGCGCGCCATCGCGCGAAATACGTCCATGACGGCAGGATCAAAGTGGGCTCCCGTGTCCCGCTCGAGCACAGCCATCGCATCGGAAAAATCCATGGGCTCCTTGTACGGACGCTTGGAACACAATGCATCGAACACATCGGCCACCGCGAAGATGCGGGCAGCCAAAGGTATGCTGACACCTGCAAGGCGCGCCGGGTAACCGCGCCCATCCCATTTTTCGTGGTGACCCTTTACCACGGCGCAGGCACCTTCGAGCCAACCAATGCCGGTGACAATTTCCTCGCCCTGGTTGACGTGGGTACGCATGACCGCAAACTCAGACTCATCGAGCTTTCCGGGCTTGAGCAAAATGGCGTCAGGGATTCCGATTTTTCCGACGTCGTGCAAAAAGCTGCCCGCAATCAGCGACTGCATTTCCTTGCCCCGAAGCCCCATGCGCTCTGCAATACTGGCCGCGATCCACGCTACACGGTAGTTGTGGACTCCGGTATCGGAGTCGCGCTTGGCAATAGCACGCCCCAGCGCCTCCATCATGGCAATATGGGATTCCAGTACATCCCGCGCCTTTTTTTCGTTGTCGGCAGAGAGCCGGATCACGACCGGGTAGAGCGCCGCCCCACACAATAACGAGGCGAAAGCCACCATCAATGCCGCCGTGAACGCACTTCCCAGCATCTGATCGCGCTGCCATTGAGGAATGACACGTACCCCCTCAAAATAACCAGTCAGCGGCGATGCCGCTGACCCGATTTTTCCCTGCAATGGAATAAAGATGCGCAACACCCATTGTCCATTTTGCAGATGGAGACTCTCGTAAAACGCTTCGGTATAGCTAGGAGCCCCATGGGGCGGCAACAGACTCTCCACCTTCTCGCCTTCCGGAGTCATTGCCTCTGCAAGTTTGTTACCGTCAGGTTGGTAGATCTCGGCAATATCGAACAAACCGCCAGCGACTGCGTTGGCTGCGCGCTCGGCATGGAATCCGGCATCGGGCCCACCCAAGTCGACCGCCTCAAAGTGATTCAAGAGCCGATGCGACTCCTCCATCGCCAGCGCGACGGTACCTTCCTCGGCATTTTCCCGGGCTACGTACCACGCAATCGGGCTGGCAATCGCAGCCAGCAGGATGCTTACCGCCGCAATGCGAAGTGCGGTACGCTTTTCAAAGGCTCGCATGGGAAAGAAAGCTAGAAGAGATCGACAGCTCCCACTTTAGGTGCATCTGCAAAGAACCCCTTGCGCACCAGATCGCCATGGCTGAACACCTTGTTGCGACCGTTGTGCTGGCCGTGATCGACCGCGCGCTCGGCCCGCTCCAGAGTGGTGTCGGGCGAGTCATCGGCCGTGACGCGGGTAAACCCCGCACAGGCAGTGATCTGACCGACTTGCGGGAAATTGAATTTTTCCATGTTGGCCCGGAACCGCTCGAACGCCGCCAACACCAGCGCCTCATCCGGGCAGTGCATCAGCACCGCAAATTGGTCTCCGCCGAGGCGATAGATACGATCATAGGTTCGGAACGTATTGTTCATGATCCGCGCCACCAGAAGCAGAACTTCTTCGGCAATCAGGTGCCCGTGTTTGTCGTTGATCTGGCCAAAGTTATCCACACTCACAGTGCCCAGCCAGTAGTTGGGGGGCACGCGATGCCGACGCTCGTGGCCAGGTTCCACCGATGCTTCCAGAGCTTTCGTCCGGGCCTGTGCGCCTTCGTCAAGCTCCTCCAGCACCGCGCTGTAAAAGGTATCATCCAGCGCTTTGCGATTGAGCAGACCGGTCAGTGCATCCCGGTCACTGTAGGCCAGCAGGTTATACATGTTGCGAAACACGTGCAGCACCACTCCAATGACCTGCTGTTGTTCGGAGTTCAGCGCCGCCCCGGAGTGCACCTCCACCACACCTTCATCGTCGTTGCGTGAGTCGGCAAACAGGGGCATATAGGTGATGCGCGGACCTTCCTCACCGGCCCAGGCCACCTCGACCCGGTCGCGTGTCAGGACGCACTGGTGGCGGTCCTTGTGGTCCTCGATCGGGCGCAAGGTATCAAAGTCGACCCGCAGTGGGTCCACCAGTTTGCCGCCGCCACGGGCATCAAGCGACGCAATCTCAAGCCAACGTCTGATGCCGTCTTCACTGACGACTCGCGCCATCACCACACGGTCGACTGGGAGCAGGTCTATCAGTGCCTTGGAAAGGGTCAGTTCCAGGTGATCCCGATCCCTGTGGTCGGTCAGCTTCAGAATGTGTTCAATGAGTGTAGCCATGAACACATAATAGCCCCGAATCCGGGCTTCGTCACCTTTTCGCGGCCTCCCGGTAGGCCTCTTCGGCAGCCTGGCTGTCCTGGCGTTGTTCCGCCATTTGTGCCAGTGCACGCCAGGCATCGCGGCGCAGATCCGTATCCTGCAGCAGCGAGAGAGACTGCCTCAGCATTTGCTGTGCCTTACCCCAAAGCTTGAGGTGCATGCAGGCAATGCCAGCCAGGTACTGCAACACGGCATCGCGGGGATGCGCTATCTGCGCGGCCTCAATACGTCGTAGCCAAGCGACATCGGGTGCAGCGTCTGCAGCCCCGAACCCGCTTTCCAGCACACGCACCAGGCTCACCCGCTGGGACGGGGTCAGCGCGTCAAGGTGTTCCACCATGGCGTCCCATACAGCGATCAGCCATTTGCGTGAAGTAGCTACGTCCCCACCATAAGCCAACAGGCGCTGCGCGGCCTCAATGGCCACCGCTGGCATGGTTTGTTCGGAAGCATCCAGTTCATCCCAGGCACGCTGAATCTGTACCGGATCATAGGCAGACCGAACCAACTCGATGGCCAAACCCCGTGCGATGCTGGCCCCTGCCATTTCGGAAAAAGCCCGGTGTTTGGTGAGCAGGCGAACCGTTTCCAGCGCCAGCCGCGACTGGCCAGCCAAACGCGCCGCCTTGAATCGCAAGCGTATGGCAACAGTGCGCCTTGCCGCTCCCTGGGGCAGTTGTTCCAGCCAATGCAAGGCGGCACCTGCATCTCGGTCATCAAAGGCCCAGCGCGCGCCGCGTAACTGCACACCGTCGCGCGCATCCTGCGCGTCACGACCCGACGCATGCTCCAGCGCCTGCTGAAAATGCGCCTCACGTACCGGACGGTCCTGCAAGGCGTGCGCACTTTCTGCCGCAAGCAAGTGCGCAATGGAGCGCAGCTTGCCGGCATAGGGCAGGCCTTCTCCACTGCGCCGAACCGATTCCTCCAGTGACACCAACAACTCCGCCGCCTTGCGTGCTCTGACAAATCGCCCAGCCACCAGGTGCGCCAGGGAGTCCAGCAGGGTGGTGTGCATGGAACGTTCCTTCTGAAGTCGTCGCCAACTACGCGCCTGCTGGGGAATGCGCAACAGTGCGGACAAAGCACGCAATGCGAAATGCAGAGTGACAAAGGTACCTGCCAATCCCATCAATACCAGATTCAACGACAAATCCACACGGTAAGGCGACCAGTACAAGGTCACCGTTCCATGGTTGTTTCCGGCGAACAGGGCGCTGGCCACCGCCACCGCGAACAAGGCCATCAACCACAGGGCGGCGCGCATGCTTAGCGACCGGACGCGGCGGTAGTGAGAGCCGCCAGTGTGTCATCCACCCGAGGCAGTTCGAGCGTTCGAAGCTGGCCTTGCACTTGCTGCAACAAAGCCACCAGGGTCAGGGTTTTGCGCGAGCCAGTATCAAAGTATCGAGCCAGCATGGTCGCCGCCGTTGCCAGATCAGAGCGGGCCGAGTCGATCTGGCGTGACAATAAACCCAGGCGGGCGTTGAGCAGTTTCAATTTCAGATTTTCGCGCAAAAAGAAGGATTGCTCGGGGCTCAACAGGGCTGCATCGGGGTCTTCAATGCGGCTGACACGCACCAACCCCCGCAATTCGTCACGCACCAGCAAGCCCAGGCGAACCCACCAGTTCGCCACCGTCTCCTCCGGCTTGCGCCTCAAGGGCTCGTTTGCCCGCGCAGCCAGCACGGCGTTGGCAATGGGCACCTCATCTGCCAGCAGAATCAACTCATCGAGCTTGACCAGCAGGGTCGGCGTATCGGCCAGCACCGTCGCTTTGATGCGCGCCACATCGCGAGCGATAGCCCGTTGCAGGGGTGTCAGACGGGGCTGGGCAGCACGACCAATGCGCACTTCGGCACTCTTGAGTGCCGCCAGAAGCGGCTCGGCGCTACCGGTAAGCTGGGCCTGTTGTTGCGCCAACCGTACCGCGGATTCGATGTCCACCACCAGGTTCTCATCGCGCGAGCGCGACAGACTTTGCATCAACTCTTCAAGTTGGGTGCGCTGCAGGGAAACTTCACTCAGCTTGGCCTCGGTTACTGCCAGCTTCGCCGCAGTTTCCATGGCCAGTTCCTGCGCGTGCTTGGACACCACCGAAGCCTGCGTTGCCATTGCACCGGAGTCAGCACTTTGGCGCGCAAGCTGCTCCTGAATGGAAGAAAGCTTTTGCCACAACAGGCCGCTCACCACCAAACCCATTACCGCCAACAGCGCCACACCGCGTTGCAGCCACTGCACCAGTTTCGCCCGTGCAGCAGGGGCAACCAGCTCCCGTTCCCCCGGAGACGGTGTAACGGACGCAGAGGTTTCGGAGCTCATTGCATCGATTCTATCGAGGCCATCAGGTCTGCCAGCGTGGGGCGCGACACTAACACCGTACCAAACCCCGCCTGCGAGGCCGCCTGCCCGATGCGCGCATGCGTAACCAGCGCCCTGGCGTGCTGCCAGGCAAGCCCAGGCACTGCTGCGGCCAGGTTGGCGATGGCCTCTGAACTGCTGAACAGCCACAGCGAACCATCTGCAGCGGCCGCAGCCACCAGCGCCCGATCGTCGAGCCCCAGCTCAGGTGCGCAGCGCTGATATGCCACCACAAAATCAACTGTTCCGCCAGCCGCACGCACCTGCTTGGCAAACCAGTCGCGCCCCTGGCCCGCATCACCCGGCACGTCAGAGCCGACGCTGCCACGCACGATCAAAACCCGGTAACCCGGATGAACCCGAGAGCACACCACCGACCACAGCGCTTCCGAATCAAACTGGGCAGCATCCCGCTCGGGCATGTCAATGCACTGCGCCTGCGCATGCACCCGGAGCAAGGCCGAAAAACTGCCAGGCCCTGTCACAAATGCTCTTGTTTTTATAGCTGCCTGCGCATTGAATACGGGGGCTAGAGTCGGTTTTAATGCAAAGAATTGTTCTACCGCGTTGCCACTGACGAACATCACCGCGTCATAGCCAGCCAAGTGCTCCCAGGCCCTGCGCACCGCCCCGCAATCTGCTGCGGGCAGCACACGAATCAGTGGCAGCGCAAGCGCGTCGTTTCCCGCTTCGCGCAGCGCGCGCACCCACTGGTCGGCTTCCGGCTGCGGGCGTGTGACGATGACCCGCACCGAGTCAGACCCCGGGATTGGACAGCGCGTGCACGCCGCGCTGGAGCTCCAGGGCTACCTGTTCACCCAAGTGCACCGCAGCTTCGGTGTATTCAACCTGCCCCTGCGCCTGGGCGTGCACCAGCGGAAGCACACCCTCCGGGTCACCCCAGGTGGCTTTGATGTGCAAGGTGTCTGCTTCCATCGTGGCATATGCTGCCAGCGGCATGGAACAGCTGCCCCCCATGACCCGGCTCACCGCCCGCTCAGCCGATACCGCGAGCCAGGTTGGGGTATGGCGCAGGGTGGCGAGTGCGTCAATAACGTCACTGCGATCGGTCCGCACCTCAATCCCCAGTGCCCCCTGACCGGCCGCAGGGAGCATCTGCTGCGGGTCAAACGTCGCACGGATGCGCGCCTGCAACCCGAGCCGCTTAAGCCCCGCAGCAGCCAGTACGATGCCGTCGTACAAGCCATCATCGAGTTTCTTCAGGCGAGTATCGAGGTTGCCGCGCAGTGCCTCGATTTTCAGGTCGGGACGCATGGCGCGCAGCAAGGCCATTCGGCGCAGGCTCGAAGTCCCCACAACCGCCCCCTGGGGCAACGCATCCAGCGACGCATAGGTGCTTGAAACCCAGGCATCGCGCGGGTCCTCACGCTCCATCACGCATGCCAGCGTAAATCCGGCCGGCAATTCCATGGGCACATCTTTGAGGGAATGCACCGCCAGATCTGCTAAACCCTCCTCCAGGGCGACTTCAAGTTCTTTGACGAACAAGCCCTTGCCTCCGACCTTGCTCAGGGATCGGTCCAGAATCTGATCGCCCTTGGTGGTCATGCCCATCAAAGTGACCTGGTGGCCCAGTTTTTGCAAGATGGACTGTACGTACTCGGCCTGCCATAAGGCAAGGCGGCTTTCTCGTGTTGCTATCGTTAAATTGTGCAAAGCTGTCACCTGTGTGAAGTAACCCGTCGGTAATGGATCCGTAGCCGTCGATGCTAGCATGAGCTCTCATCGTGCCCTTTCAACTTACCCATAGGCAAACTCATGAAAAATGCCCCCGCAAGTGACATGGCAAAGCGCACCAAGACCAATGAGCGCCCGTTAGTGGAAGATATTCGGTTGCTGGGACGTATTCTGGGTGATGTCATCCGGGAACAGGAGGGGGATGCTGCCTACGGACTGATTGAGCAAATCCGAACCCTGTCAGTGGCCTTCCGGCGCGATGCCGACCACGAGGCAGATCGTGCGCTGAAAAAACTGCTCAAAGGACTGAGCGGCGATCAAACGGTCAGCGTCATTCGGGCATTCACGTATTTCAGCCACCTGGCGAATTTGGCCGAAGACCGCCATCACATTCGACGCCGCGCCATCCACGAGCGCGCCGGCGACACCCAGGAGGGCAGTCTGGAAGTAGCCATGTCACGACTGCGCTGGGCCGGGATCACGTCCAAGACCATCTCAAACACCTTGGCACAGAGCTACGTCTCGCCGGTGCTGACCGCACACCCGACCGAAGTACAGCGCAAAAGTATTCTCGATGCCGAGCGCGACATCGCGGTGCTGCTGAACATTCGGGACGAAATCAAGCTGCGAGGTGCTGCCTTTGACAGCAACAAGGATGCACTCACTCCGCGTGAAGTTGCTGCCAATGAGGCGCACATCCGTGCGCGGGTCATGCAACTGTGGCAAACCCGCTTGCTACGCTTTAGCAAACTCACAGTCGCCGACGAAGTGGAAAACGCGCTGAGCTATTACGAATCCACCTTCTTGCGCGAGATCCCAAAGCTCTACGCCAATCTCGAGCAGTTACTGGATGGGCAACCCGTGCACAGCTTTCTGCGCATGGGGCAGTGGATTGGTGGCGACCGAGATGGCAACCCCAATGTGAGCGCCCAGACTCTCGAATACGCGCTGCGCCGCCAATCCGAAGTCGTGCTGCGCCATTACCTCACCGAAGTTCACTACCTGGGTAGCGAGCTGTCCCTTTCTGCAATGCTGGTAAATTGCTCGCCCGATATGCAGGCACTGGCGGAGCGTTCACCTGACCGAAACGTCCACCGCATGGACGAACCCTACCGCCGCGCGCTCACCGGGGTCTATGCACGCCTGGCGGCCACTTTGCATGACTTGACCGGCACCGACGCAGCCCGCCATGCGGTGGCACCGCAAAACCCTTACCGTCAGGCACAGGAGTTTGCAGTCGACCTGCGCACTATCCAGACATCGCTGGAGACCCACCATGGAAAAGCCCTGGCCGTGCAACGTTTACACCCCTTGATCCGGGCCGTCGACGTGTTCGGCTTTCATCTGGCCACCGTCGACTTGCGCCAAAGTTCTGACAAACATGAAGAAGTCGTAGCTGAACTGCTGGCCACGGCACGCATTGAACCCAGCTACAGCGCCCTCAACGAAACTGCCAAACGCGCACTATTGCTGGGCTTGCTCAATGATGCACGCACACTGCACGTGCATGGTGCCGCGTATTCGACGCACACACAGGCAGAGCTCGCCATCTTTACCATGGCCAAGGTCATGCGCGAGCGCTATGGCGCGGCCGCCATTCAGCACTACATCATCAGCCATACCGAGTCCGTAAGCGACCTGCTTGAGGTCTTGTTGCTGCAGAAGGAAGTTGGATTGCTTCAGGGAACTCTGGACGCGAAAGCGCGCAGCGACCTTATCGTAGTACCTCTGTTTGAAACCATTGAAGACCTGCGCAATGCAGCCCCCATCATGCGTGCGTTCTACGCCCTTGCGGGCGTGGCCGAGCTGGTGCAGCGCAGCGGTGGCGAGCAGGACATCATGTTGGGTTACTCCGACAGCAACAAGGACGGCGGCATCTTCACCAGCAATTGGGAGTTATACCTCGCCGAAATTGCCCTGGTCGACTTGTTCGAGGAGTTGGAGCAGATCTATCGCATCCGCTTGCGCATGTTCCATGGTCGTGGCGGAACGGTGGGGCGCGGTGGCGGTCCCAGTTATGAAGCCATACTGGCCCAGCCCCCAGGTACCGTGCGCGGGCAGATCCGCCTGACGGAGCAAGGTGAGGTGATCGGCTCCAAATACGCCAACCCGGAAATTGGGCGGCGCAATCTCGAAACCCTGGTGGCCGCAACGCTGGAAGCGACTCTGCTGCAACCCACCAAACCAGCCAGCAAGGCCTTTCTCGATGCGGCGGCAGAGTTATCCCAGTTCAGCATGGCGGCCTACCGTGCGCTGGTCTACGACACTCCCGGCTTTACCGAGTATTTTTTTAGTTCCACACCGATCCGCGAAATTGCCGAGCTCAACATCGGTTCGCGTCCGGCTTCCCGAAAGGCCAGCCAGCGCATCGAAGACCTGCGCGCCATCCCCTGGGGGTTCAGCTGGGGCCAATGCCGTCTGACACTGCCGGGCTGGTTTGGCTTTGGTAGCGCAGTACAGACCTTCATTAAGTCAGGTAGCGCAGGGACCGAGAAGGAGCGTATCGCCTTGTTACAACGGATGGTTCGCCAGTGGCCCTTCTTCAAAACGTTGCTGTCGAACATGGACATGGTGATGGCCAAGAGCGATCTGGCCCTGGCCTCGCTCTATTCCGAACTGGTGGTCAACGCGCGCCTGCGGCGAAAAATATTCTCAGCCATCGAGCAGGAGTGGCACGCTACCGCATGGGCACTGTCCACAATTACCGGTGAAAAGAGCCGCCTCGCCAACAACTTTTCGCTGCAGCGCTCGATCCGCCACCGGTTCCCCTACATCGACCCGCTGCACCACCTGCAAGTGGAACTGGTGCGCCGCTATCGCAAGGGCCAGGCCGACGAACGCGTGCAGCGCGGCATCCACATCTCGATCAACGGCATTTCAGCAGGGCTGCGCAATACCGGGTGAACCGGTCTAGTTGGCACCTTGCGGTTTGGGTGCTTCAGCGGCCCGCTTGACTGCTGCGGCAAAGTCACCCGCATAGACATGAACCAGCCTAGCGGGGTTCATATACTTTGCAATAGCGGCATTGACTTCGGCCAGCGTGGTCGCCTGCAAACGTGTCTCCTTATCGGCTACGTACTTCATGGTAAGACCCTGGAACAAATGGTTGGCCAGGGTCGCCGCGAGCGAAGGGTCTTGCGACCGACTGATCAGACTGCCTTGCAGGATGCCACTGCGGGCGTCTGTCAATTCCTGCTCGCTCACACCTTCCTTGACTAGTTGAACTATTTCTTCGGTCACACCGGCTTTTAGTTTTTCCAGATTTTGTGGCGCGTAAATAGCGTAGAGGCCCCAGGTGCTGTTGGGTTCGAACGAGTTCAATTGAAGGAACGAGCCGGCACCATAGCTGATGCCGTCCTTCTGGCGCAAACGGTCTGCCAATCTGCTTTTCAAACCATCGCCTCCCAACACCCGGTTCGCCAACGCCACCGCACGCGCATCCGGCGCGTCATCCTTTACCGGCAAGGCCATAGCAGCGATGTAAAACGCATTGGCCTTGTCCGGCGTCTCAAAACTAAGAGATGTCCCCGCGGTATCGCGCAAGGGGTACGTCACGCGAGCAAATTTTGCCCTGCTCTTCCAGTCCCCAAGCACGTTTGCGAGCGTTTCCTGAGTTGACTCCACCTCAAAATCGCCCACCAGCGCAATCTGTCCGAAATTTGCACCATAAAAGCCCTGGTGAAAGGCCTGCAAATCACCCAGCTTGATGGCCTTGACTGCTGCAATCTGCTCGGCAAAACTGCTTACATACCGCACGTCGCCTTTGCGGTACGGGTTGTCATAGCGGGATAGCTCGGTTTGCGCCACCGCATCAGGTTGACGACGCTGTTCTTCCACACCAGTGATCCACTCATTGCGAAACTGCTCAAATTCGGCCGCGGGAAACGCAGGGTCACGCAGGATGTCACCAATAAGCCGCAAGACCTCGGTTAGATACGATCGCCGTGTCTCAAAACGGATGGTCAGTGCGTTGCCATCGGGGGTACCAATGTTGATCTTGGCGTTGAGTTCTTCCAGACGATCCGCGATTTGCTGGCGATTGAGCCTGGAAGTTCCGCGCAATATCATCTGCGCAACGACCTGGGAAACTTCCTTCTTGCCGAAAAGACTTTTTTCATCTCCCATGTGCAAAATGATCTGGCCGTTCACCGTGTTGCCCCGCGTGGACTTGGGCAAGAGCGCCACTTTCATTCCATTGGCCAATTCGGATCGAACAGTTCGCTGGTCAATATTGGCGGGGCTGGGGTCAAACACCTCACCCTGCGCTAGAGCCACCTTGCCCTGATAGTCCGCCAACAGCTTCTTCAGATCGGGGGCTCCGGGGATCTCGGCCCGCACCGGTTTGTCCATCGGAATGAACTGCCCGAAAGTGCGGTTGCTTTCCATCAGGTAACGCTCGGCCACGGTCTGAACATCGGCCACAGTAGCCTGTTCGATCCTGTCGCGACGCAGAAAGTACAAGCGCCAATCTCCCTGCGCCACAGACTCTGACAAGCCAATGCCGAAGGACACCGGATTGGCCATGGCCTTCTCGAACATATTCAGCAATGCCATCTTGGCGCGCTTGAGTTCAACCTCGGTCACCGGACTCTTCTTCAACCCCTCCACCACGTCGATCAGGATTTTCTTGGCTTCGTCGCGGGACTGGGTCCTGTTCATGCTGACAAAGAACATCAGATACCCGGGATCGTGCAGCGCCAGTGAATCAGCACTGACCGTGGCGGCCCTCTTCTTTTCCACCAACGCCTTGTGCAAACGCCCAGCCGGTGTATCACCCAGAATGAAGGCAAGCAATTCGGCATACGTGGCATCCGGATGGGATCCTGGCGCAATGTGGTACAGCGAACCGATCAGGTAGCTGTCACCTACCCTAGCCACACTCACCTCGCGTGCGCCATCCTGCACCGGGTCCAGCGTGTAGAGATCGGGTAAGGTGCGACTGGGCTTGGGGATGGCACCAAATACGCGCTCTATATGCGCCAGTGTCTTCGAGGCGTCGAACTTGCCGGTCACGATCAGGGTGGCATTGTCTGGTTGGTAGTAGTTTCGATAGAAGCCTTGCAGGTTCTCAATCTTGACGTTTTCCACGTCGGTGCGAGCGCCGATCGTGGTCTTGCCGTAGTTGTGCCACTGGAACGCCATGGCCGTCATGCGCTCCCACAGCATGCCGCCCGGCTCGTTTTCCCCTGATTCCATTTCGTTGCGCACGACGGTCATTTCGCTGTCGAGATCGGTGCGGGCAATGAAACTGTTGACCATACGGTCGGCTTCCATGCTCAGCGCCCACTCCAGGTTGTCGTCGCTGGCGGCAAAAGTTTCAAAATAGTTTGTACGGTCATAAAAGGTGGAGCCATTCATCTGCATGCCGCGGCGCGCAAACTCTTCCACAATGGTCTTCCCGGGCAACTTCGGCGTGCCCTTGAACACCAGGTGCTCCAGCAGATGTGCCATGCCAGTTTCACCATAGTTTTCGTGGCGCGATCCCACCATGTAGGTCACATTCACGGTGGTTGTCGGCTTCGATGCATCCGGAGCCAGCAGAACACGCAACCCATTGGTCAGGCGGTACTCTTCAATGCCTTCCACCCGTGTGAACAACTGCGCCTTACTCTCAGTCTCTGCGAAAACAGGCGACAAGAAAAACACCTGGGCCAGCAACAGGCCCATCCCAGCGGCAAATAAACGCATGCAACTCCCTTTAGCCGATTCGGCGCAAACGCGCGATGAGGTGCGATGTTAACGCGAGAGCAGTTCCCGGACCGCCCCGAGTTGCCGGCGCGAAACCGCCAGCAGTTCGTCGACTCCGTTGACCCGCACCGCCCAGCCCTCGCCTTCTTCAGGATCAAAATGCCTCTCCAGCGCGCGCACGGCACGTCGCGCGACAAGGGCATTGCGGTGCACGCGTATCACGTGGGCGCTGTATTTTTCTTCCAGTTCGTTAAGTGAAGCATCCAGAATGAAACTGCGCGCTAGCGTTCGCAGTGTGACGTACTTCAATTCCGCCTTGAAATACACCACCTCCTGCAACGGAACCCGCTCGGTACGACCGCGCTCCTGGATGATGAAAACCTGCTGCGGAGCGATCTCTGAATTCTCCTGCGTGCGCGTCTGCCGATGCCGCTTTGCCTTCTGCAAGGCCGCCTGCAGCCGCTCCAACCGCACCGGCTTGGTCAGGTAGTCCACCGCCTCCAGTTCAAAAGCCTGCACCGCATGTTCGGCGTGCGCGGTGACAAAGATGAGTGCCGGAGCCAGGGGCTGCAAGCGCAAGGTCCGGGCCAGCGTCATGCCGTCGGCACCTGGCATATGGATGTCGACCAGCACCACATCAAACGCCTGGTGCTGCATCTGCTCCATCGCCTGCACCGCGTTGGCGGCCTCCCCCACTTCGGACACCACCGGTTCGGTGCAATCGAGCAGCAGGGTGCGCAAGCGGGCGCGTGCCAGATTTTCATCGTCGACCACAAGCACCTTAAACGTTCCGTTCACAGAGGCACCTCCAAACGGACCTGGTACACGCCATCAGACAGGCCGCAACGCACCTGGCCCTGCAGATCGTGCAACAGGTACAGACGCTCGCGCACATTGCGCAGCGCCAGGCCATGGCCTGCGACGCCCTGCCCTGCAGGAACGGTATTGGTAACTTTGATGACCACCACGGACCCTCGACGATGTGTGGAGATTTTCAGATCGGCACCTGAAGCACTGGGTTCCACCCCATGGCGAACCGCGTTTTCAACCAGGGGCTGCAGCAACAGGGGAGGCAGTTTTGCATCGCTGGCAGCGGGGTCTAATGACCACTGGACCCGCAGGCGATCGCCAAAACGAACCTGTTCGATCGCCAGATAGCGCCGCGCCAGAGAAATTTCTTCCGCCAGCGTGACGGAACCGGCAGGATCCATCAGCACATGTCGAAACAGATCGCTCAGGTCTTCCAACAGCGCCTCGGCCCTGGCCGGCTCGGCGCGCACCAGAGCGATGGCGCTGTTGAGGGTGTTGAACAAAAAGTGGGGTCGTATGCGCGATTGCAACTCGGCCAACCGCGCAGACGTGTCCGCCGGAGTGCGCCCCTTGGCACGCATGACCAGGCCAGCCACCAGCACCGCCGAAAGAAGTGCTCCACTGCCGGCGCACGCAATCCAGGGTGCAGCGGCGAGCAGACCCGCAACCACCAGAACCCCACAGCCATACAGGCCTGACAGCGCCCCCAGAACCACTGCGACCAGATACTGCAGTTCGGAGCGCATGCGTGCCAGCAGTCGCTTGCCGGCGCAGGCCGTCAGCAGCCAGGCCAGCGTGGCGGGCAAAGCGCCGCCCGTCACCAAGGACACCCGCGTCACCCAGTCCATCAGGCCGTTGGCAGTAAACATCACCCCCACCGCCAGGGCGAGTTCCACAAACAGGACGGCACGCAGCACCACCCCCATCTGGCAGGCATCAAACACCAGGGTTGGCGCCAACCGCGCACCGTCCGCGGTGGGAGGCAATTCCTGGAACGCCGATAATATTTGGGTGTCCTGCATGTATCCGGATTTTGACTCCATTTAATTTCAACGCTACCCATGTCCACAAATCAACTCGACAAGAAGTCCAACGCATGGTCAGCCCTGTTCTCCGAGCCCATGAGCGATCTGGTCAAACGCTACACCTCCAGCGTATTCTTTGACAAGCGTCTGTGGCAGGCCGACATTGCTGGTTCGCTTGCCCACGCCGAGATGCTCGCTGCACAGGGCATCATCGGCGCCGAAGACCATGCCTGCATTGTGCGCGGGATGACGCAGATTCGCACCGAGATCGAATCGGGCCAGTTTGAGTGGAAGCTCGAGCTGGAGGACGTACACCTCAATATCGAAGCTCGACTGACGCAGTTGGTGGGAGACGCCGGCAAGCGCCTGCACACCGGACGCAGCCGCAACGACCAGGTTGCCACCGACGTGCGGCTGTGGCTGCGCGACGAAATGGACTTGATCGGCGATTTGCTGGTCGAATTGCAGAAATCCCTGCTCGATGTTGCAGAAAAAAACGTGGAAGTCATCCTGCCCGGCTTTACCCACTTGCAGGTGGCGCAACCGGTGAGTTTTGGGCACCACATGCTGGCCTATGTAGAGATGTTCAGCCGCGACGCTGAACGCTTCGAGGAAGTACGTCGCCGCACCAACCGATTGCCTTTGGGGGCGGCAGCGCTGGCCGGCACCAGTTTCCCGCTGGACCGCGAGCGCGTGGCGCGCAAGCTGGGCATGGTCGATGCGCAGGGCCAGCCCCAGGTCTGCCAGAACAGTCTGGACGCAGTGAGCGACCGCGACTTCGCGATCGAGTTCACCGCCGCCGCTGCCCTGTGCATGGTGCACATCAGCCGCATGAGTGAAGAGCTGATCTTGTGGATGAGCCAGAATTTTGGCTTCATCAAAATCGCTGACCGGTTCACCACCGGCAGTTCCATCATGCCGCAGAAGAAAAACCCCGATGTACCCGAACTCGCGCGTGGCAAGACCGGCCGCGTGGTGGGCCACCTGATGGGACTGATCACCCTGATGAAGGGTCAGCCACTGGCCTACAACAAGGACAACCAGGAAGACAAGGAGCCGCTGTTCGACACCGTGGATACCTTGAAGAACACGCTGCGCATTTTCAGTGAAATGGTGGGTGGACAGCTCAATGCCGCCAGCGGGCAGAAGGAAGGCGGGATGACAGTCAACTCGCAGCCGATGGAGGCGGCAGCCCTCAGGGGCTATGCGACCGCGACCGACCTGGCCGACTACCTGGTGAAGAAAGGACTGCCTTTCCGCGATGCGCACGAGGTGGTCGCGCACGCGGTCAAGGCGGCGACCAGCCACCAGGTCGACCTGTCAGAGTTGCCGCTGTCGGTGCTGCAGGAGTTCAACCCGACCATCGAGAAAGATGTCTACGAAGTATTGAGCCTGCGCGGCAGTCTGCACGCCCGCACCACCCTGGGCGGGACGGCGCCCGCACAAGTGCGCATTCAACTGGCGCGGCATCGAGTACGGCTGGGATAACCCCCCGGGTCCGCAAATCGGCTACGCTAACGCCCTCACAGGAGGGTCGTCGTGGGACAACGCATATTCAAGACCTGCGCGGCGCTGCTGCTGTCTGCTGCGGCGCTGCAGGCAAGTGCTTTTCAGATAACCGCCATTTCGCCCCTGGGCGAAGTGGCTCGCGTGCGACAGGTGGTGGTCAAGTTTGACGACAGCGCGGTCAACTTTGGCGACCCCAGGGCCGAAGCACCCCTGACTATCAACTGCAGCGATGCGCAAGCGACCAAAGGCTCCGGGCGCTGGACCAGCGATCGAGTCTGGGTGTTTGACTTTGACCATGACTTGCCACCAGGCATTGCCTGCACTTTGCAACCAAGGTCCGGAGTCAAATCGGCCACAGGTGTAGATCTGACGACCGCAAGAAGCTATAAATTTAATTGCGGAGGACCATTCGTGCAGAGCATTCTGCCGAATCCGGACAGTCGGATTGACGAGGCACAGTACTTCACTCTGCGTCTGAACGGCCCCGCCGCGCCGGCCAGCGTACAGGCCAACACTTGGTGCGCTGTCGAAGGCCTGGGAGAGCGTGTGGCGGTGCGTCTGATCGACGGCAAGGAGCGTGCATCGCTGCTCCAGGCGCAAGGGCTGGATGCAGCGGCCGCGAAGGAGCCCTTAAGTATTGTGACCCTGGCCTGCAACCGCCAGTTCACGCCAGCCACCAAGGTACAGCTGGTGTATGGCAAAGGAGTGAGCACGCCACCCGGTGGCGGCAATGCCAGCGCAGCGGTCAATTCGGTAGAAAGGCGCTTTGGCTTCCAGGTTCGCGAGCCGTTTGCCGCCACCTTCAGTTGCGAGCGCGAAAATGCGCAAAGTGCCTGCCTTCCACTTCGGCCCATGCACCTGCGCTTCAACGCACCCGTGTCAGTCAAGTTTTTGCAGGGCATACGACTGAAGTCCGACAGGGGGACCTTCCAGCCCGTGCCCGACAACGACGATGCCGCATCGGGAGACGAAAGCCATGTGGTAAACGGCGTAAGTTTCAAGCCGATTTTCCCGGAGCTGACCGCATTCACACTGGAACTGCCTCAGGTCTTCAGGGATGCCTCCGGACGCAGTCTGCATAACGCGGACGGTTTTCCCATGAAAATTGCCACCGGTCCGATGCCGCCGCTGGCCAAGTTTGCCGCCGCTCCTTTTGGTATCGTGGAGCGCTTTGCCGAGCCCGGTGGCGTGGCGCTGCTGCCCGTTACTCTGCGCAACGTGGAGGCTGCCCTGGCTGCCAGCGGGCTCACCCTAGAACCGGGCAGGATCAATACGCTCAAGGCCGGTACTGATGCAGAAATCATTCAGTGGTTTCTGAAAGTTCAACGCTATGACAACTTTGCCGTGTCGCGCCGAGTTGCTGCGCGGGATGTGAAAAACGCACTACCCAAGTCGGTCAGCGGTGACGACCGCAACGAGGTGCAGTCCCGCATGGTCTCGCTGCTTCAGGGTCAGGCCGGTGTCAAGACATTGGATCTGCCGCAACCGGCCAGCCATGATCCGCGCCCTTTTGAAGTTATCGGAATTCCGCTGCCGCCAGGGTTTCATGTTGTGGAGATTACGTCGCAAAGGCTTGGCGCTTCACTGCTGGATGCGCGACATGGCACGGGACGCAGGATGGTGGTGCGCACCTCCACCCTGGTTACCAACCTGGCCGTGCATTTCAAGTTGGGTCGCGACAACGCGCTGGCCTGGGTCACTACTCTGGACAAGGGTACGCCAGTTGCCAATGCGCAAATACGCGTATCAGACTGCCGTGGCCGAGAAGTGGCCATCGGCACCACGGATTCGCAGGGCATTGCACGACTCAGCGGGATTTCCCCGCAGGCACCCACCTGCCAGGATGATGGCAGCTACAACCAGGCTTACTTTGTCAGCGCCCGCGCAGCGCAACCCGAAGGAGATGGCAAGGGCCAGGTCGACGACATGGCGTTTACCTGGAGCGACTGGAACCGTGGCATCGAGCCCTGGCGCTTCAACCTGCCCACCAGCCGTGATACGCAGCCCGACGAGCGCGCACACACCATCTTTGACCGCACCCTGTTGCGGGCTGGAGAAACGGTGTCGATGAAACACATTCTGCGCAGCGAAACCAGCCGCGGCTTTGACCGCACCAGCGCACAACCGGGCACCTTGATCATTACCCATATCGGCAGCAGCCAGCAGTACAGCCAGCCGCTGACCTGGCGCACCACCGCGACTGGCGGACAGAGCGCTGAGAGCACCTTCGCCATTCCACCGGCTGCCAAACTGGGGCTTTACCAAGTGGAGCTGCGCGGCGCGGGCAACCAGCGCAGTTTCAGCAGCGGACAGTTCCGCGTCGAAGAATTTCGCCTGCCGGTGCTGGAGGGTCGCATCAGCCCCACCGACAAAACGCCGTTGGTCCGCGTGAACGCCGTTCCAGTCGACGTGCAGATCAACTACGTCGCTGGCGGTGGAGCTGCGCAGCTTCCAGTGCGTGTGTCAGCGCTGGTGCGCGACAAGACGCTGAGCTACGCCGACTTTTCCGAATTCAGTTTTCAGAGCCCGCGCGGCGCCCGCGACAGCGCAACCGGCGGTGACGAGGCGCAGGCAAGCTCGGACGCGCGCGTCGTAGCGGACAAATTGCCACTTGCGCTGGACAGGAATGGCACTGGCAAAGTAGCGGTGGACAAGATCCCCGCCAGCGGCTCGCCGCGGGACCTGCTGCTGGAAGCCACCTACTCCGACCCCAACGGCGAGGTGCAAACCCTGCGCAGCACGCACACCCTGTGGCCCGCCGCCGTGGTGACCGGCATCAAGACCGAGGGTTGGGTCAGCCTGTCCGGCTCGGGCAGCCAGAAGGTCAGGTTCCAGGCCCTGGCGCTGGACCTGGCGGGCAAGCCGCAGGCCGATGTTGCGCTGGAGGTCAAAGCCACGGCGCGCATCACCACCACCACGCGCAAACGCATGGTTGGCGGCTTCTACACCTATGACAACAAGACCAGCGTCAAGGAACTGGGCAGTGTCTGCAATGGCAAGAGCGACAGCCGCGGCCTGCTGCTGTGCGAGGCCAGCCTGAACGAGGCGGGCGAAGTGGAGTTGGTAGTGACAGCCAAAGATGCCTCAGGCAACAGCATCCAGGCTGCCAGCAGCGTCTACGTCACCAAGCAGGGCGAGCTGTGGTTTGGGGGCGAGAACCACGACCGCATCGACCTGCTGCCGGAGAAGAAGACCTACCAACCGGGCGAGACCGCCAAGTTTCAGGTGCGCATGCCGTTTCGTTTCGCGACCGCACTGGTGGCGGTGGAGCGTGAAGGTATCTTGCAGACCGATGTCGTGAAGCTCAACGGCCAGGACCCGACCATCGAGCTCAAGATCAAGGACGGATGGGGACCCAATGTTTATGTGAGCGTGCTGGCGCTGCGCGGACGCCTGCGCGAGGTGCCGTGGTACAGCTTCTTCACCTGGGGCTACAAGGCACCGCGCGAGTGGTGGACCAGCTTTTGGTACGAGGGCCGTGAATACGTGGCGCCCTCTGCACTGGTCGACCTGAGCAAACCGGCGTTTCGCCTGGGGGTGGCGGAAATCCGCGTCGGCACCAAGGCGCACCAGTTGGACGTGAGCGTCAAGGCCGACAGGGAAAGTTACGCGGTGCGCAGCCAGGCCAAAGTGACGATTCAGGTGAAGCTGCCCAACGGTCAGCCCGCCGCGAATGCCGAAGTCGCGTTGGCAGCTGTGGACCAGGCCCTGCTGGAGCTGATGCCCAACACCAGCTGGAACCTGCTCGAAGCGATGCTGCAGCGCCGCGCCTGGGGCGTGGAAACCTCGACGGCACAGATGGAAATCATTGGCCGCAGACACTATGGCCGCAAGGCGGTTCCCGCCGGTGGAGGGGGTGGCAAGAGCGGTGCGCGCGAGTTGCTGGAAACCCTGCTGCTGTGGAACCCGGCGGTCAAACTCGATGCCAATGGCGCAGCCGTGGTGATGGTGCCGCTGAACGACGCACTGACCACGTTCAACATTGTGGCGGTGGCCGATGCCTCCACCGGATTGTTTGGCATGGGCAGCACCAGTATCCGGGCCAGCCAGGATCTGCAGATCATCAGCGGCCTGCCACCGCTGGTACGCGAAGCGGATCAGTTCCGTGCCCAACTCACGCTGCGCAACACCACCGTGCAGGCCATGAAGGTGGAAGTAACACCGCGCGCCACCTTGCTCGAGCTCAAGTCGCAATGGATCGACATCCCCGCTGGCGAGGCGCGTGAAGTGGCGTGGATGGTAACGGCCCCGGTACAACTTGCACAAATTCGATCCGAAGCCATCCTGTGGGAAATCGAAGCCAGGGACACGAGCAGTGGGGCTCGCGATGGCCTGAAGGCGCGCCAACGCATCATCCCGGCCGTGCCGCTCACGGTGCAGCAGGCATCGCTGGTGCAGATAGACGGCCCGTTCGCGCTGGACATCAACGCACCGGCCGATGCCATCCCCGGTCGCGGCGGCCTGAAGATTTCGCTGCAGCCCAAACTAGCCGAGGGTCTGCCCGGCGTGAAGGACTGGTTTGCCAGCTACCCCTTCATTTGCCTGGAGCAAAGAGTCAGCAAAACTGTTGGCTTGCGAGATGGCAAACTATGGAAAACGGTGGCGACACAGATTCCCAGCTATTTCGACAGTGATGGCCTGGCGAGCTACTTCCCGCCGCGCGATGGCGAGACCAACCATGGCAGCGACACGCTCACGGCCTACCTGCTCTCGGCGACCCACGAGGCGGCCGGTATCGACCCCGCGTTCATGCTCGGCGATGACGTGCGTGCGCCCATGGAGCGCGGCCTGATTGCCTTTGTGGAGGGCCGCATCCAGCGGGACTTCTGGAGCCCACGCAAAGATCTGGACATCCGCAAACTTGCCGCATTGGAGGCGCTTTCACGTTTTGGCAAGGCGCAGGGCCGCATGCTGGGCTCGATTGCCATAGCGCCCAACCAATGGCCGACCCATGCGGTGATTGACTGGCTCAACATTCTCAAGCGCGTGCCCGATGTGCCAGAGCGCGACAAGCGCATCGCAGAAGCCAACCAGATCCTGCGTTCCCGCGTCAGCTACCAGGGCGGCAAGCTGATTTTCAGTAGCGAGCGTGACGACTACTGGTGGTGGTTGATGCAAAACGGCGATGTCAATAGCGCGCGCCTGATGCTCAGCGTGATGAACGACCCGGCCTGGAAGGACGATATGGGTCGCCTGGCCCAGGGCTTGATCAGCCGTCAACAGGGCGGAGCCTGGCACACCACAACGGCCAACCTGTGGGGTGGTCTGGCACTGGAGAAGTTTTCTGCCAAGTTTGAGGCGTTTCCCGTCGCGGGCAGCACCAGGGCCAACATGAGCACCGGCACCGCCAGCGTGGACTGGAGCAAAGTCGAGCGCATCAAAACCACCGATGCCACTGGCGCAGCAAATCAGACGACCTGGTTTGGCGCGCCTGCCGCGCCAGGCAACCTGCGCAACAACAGTATGTTCCTGCCCTGGAGCAAGACCAGCGCGCGGGACACGCTCAGCGTCACCCACCAGGGGACCGGTAAGCCTTGGCTCACGCTCCAATCGGTAGCGGCCATCGAACTGACAGAGCCCTTGTATGCTGGGTACCAGATCCGGAAGTCCATCACCCCCATGGAGCAGGCCAACAAGAGCCTGCCCGCTGGAACATACACGCGCGGTGACGTGCTGCGCATCACACTGGAAGTAAATGCCAGCGCCGACATGACATGGACCGTGATCAGCGACCCGGTACCTGCCGGTGCCACCATTCTGGGCAGCGGGCTGGGGCGAGATTCAGACATTGTGACCCAGGGCGAGAAGCGGTCAGGCGACGGTTGGCCCGCGTTTGAGGAGCGAAGCTTCGAAACATTCCGTAGCTACTACCAGTTCTTGCCCAAAGGTGTCGTGAAGGTGGAATACACCCTGCGGTTAAACAACGTGGGCAACTTTTCCCTGCCCCCAAGTCGGGTGCAAGCCATGTACGCGCCCGAAATGTTTGGCGAGATGCCCAACGCACGAATCAAGGTGGAAGCAGCGCGGTAAGGACGGATAAACCGTGTTTGTCCGAATTTGGCATGCACAAGAGTTTGCGGTACATTGCAACTTCAAACCGACTTGTGGGAGGCAGCATGCATCAGGCAATTGAACATAGTTCGAACTGCGAAAGATTCGCATCCAAGCGATGTGTCCGATTGGCGATTGGATGGATGTCTTGCATTTCTCTGGCGGCGCTCACCGCGTGCGGGGGTGGCGGCGGCTCTGGCCCCACCGCCTCCTCGCCACCTGACCCAACACCGGCCCCCAGCCCCACCTCGGTCACCCTGGCAGGCGATGGGAATGGTCTCTGGAGCGGCGATGCCGGAGGCGATGCCGGGGGCGGCGATGGCGCCGGCGCTGCCGGCGATGGTGAATTCGTCAAGGTCAGCATTACATTTCCGAATGCCGTGACGTCAACCGGTACGCTGACCTGGACCGTAGTGCGGTCACAGTACGGCCTGACCGGCACCACCGGCACCCTGTCCATACAAAAAGACAAGTCGGGGCAAGGCGGCTACAAGGTGGTCGCCGTCAACGGTGTGCCGTCGGTAAGCTCCAGCCAGGCCAATTTCTATGTGGCCACCAATGGCCAGATCAGCGGCTCGCTGCCCTTGATGATCAACGGCGGCAGGAAAGACACGCTGTTTACCTTTGCGCAATTGCTCAAATCCACCGGTTCCAGCACCGACTTTTCCGAATACGCGGGTCAATACGGGTTTGGCTTCATCGCGGTCGACACCGGCACTGGCTTCAACCCGATTGTTTCCAGTGGCGTATTCCAACTCAAGGCCGACGGGACCGGGCGCATCTGTGACCAGTCATTTGTTTACAGCGACAGTTGCACCAACGGACTCGATGTTGTCGCCACCTACGAGGATCCGGCGGCACGCAACCTGTTGCGCTTCAGGCAGGCTGCAAAGCAGTCCCACGCCATCGCCAACGGCTGGGCCACTGGCGCCGATGTGTTGGCCGTCATGCACAAGTTTGGCTCCAGCGGCATGTCTTTCACGGGCGACTTTGTGACCACCGGGCCGAACGCCAACAGAACCGGCGCCCAATTTGGATCGCGCGTCGGAAGTGCTCCCTTGAACCCAACGGCGCTCGTCGGCGCATGGAATTCGGTCATCGTAGTTCCGTACTATGGAATCTACACGACCTATTTTGCGATCAGCAACTCCAACGGAACCGTTCGCAGCCGTTATGGCATCTCGCCTACCAACTGTGGAGCAACAACCTCCACTCTGGTAGCCAATCCACTGATGAATGGCTCGTTGGTAAGCTATACGCCTGGAAGTTCCGACTCCTACGTGATCCAGTTGGACAGCGACGTTGCAGCGTACGTGGTGCCCGGCGAAGAAATCGGTTTTGCGCGTCGGTATTCCACCAAGCCAACCGATGCGCCTTGTCAACCGGGCTGAAGTATCCCTCTTTCCGCAACGCAGGGAACGTTGGTGCAGGCTCGGTGTGGTGTTTCGATTTCCATCCCTTGCTGCTATTTTTTTTATAGCTTCCTACGCACAGTTCGCGGGGGCTACCGCCACATTTGATGAAGTAAAAGAAGCCCACAAACCGTCCGACGCGCTGCTGCTCGACCGCCACGGAGAGTTGCTGCACCGCCTGCGTACCGATGCTACCGTGCGGCGCGGGTCGTGGGTGGAACTGGCGAATATCTCCCCGGCGCTGCGCACGGCCTTGGTCCTGTCGGAAGACAAACGTTTTTACGAGCACAGCGGGGTCGACTGGCACGCGGTGTCCGCCGCCGCCTGGGCCAACCTGTGGAACCACAGGACGCGAGGTGCTTCCACCGTCACCATGCAACTCGCTGGACTGCTGGACGACGACCTCAGGCGCGGTCGTGCCGGCCGCACTGTGCTGCAAAAGCTGGGGCAAACCGTGTCGGCGCAGTGGCTGGAGCGCAGCTGGCGCAAGGATGAAATTCTGGAAGCGTATCTGAACCTGGTTCCGTTCCGTGGCGAACTGGTCGGCATCGACGCACTAAGCCACACCCTGTTTGGTAAGTCCGCGCACGGGCTGGATGCGCGCGAAGCGGCTGTGGCAGCAGCGTTGGTGCGTGCGCCCAACGCCGCGCCTGGACAGGTCGCGCAGCGGGCCTGCGCCGTGCTGGCGAGCCTGCAAACCCGCAACGTGGACCGGCGACCTGACTGCGAGGCGCTGGAGATGTTCACTGCCGCAGTGTTGCAGCAGCACGACTATGCGCCCAGCGAAGGCATTGCACCGCATGTGGCGCGGCAGTTAGCCCGCAACGCCCGCAGCCAGACGCTGCGAACCACTCTGTACGCGCCGTTGCAGCGCTTTGCGGTACAAGCCCTGCAGCAGCAGTTACGGGAACTCTCTGGCCGCCATGTGGAAGACGGTGCGCTGGTGGTACTGGACAACGCGACGGGCCAGGTCCTGGCCTGGGTCGGCTCTTCTGGCGACCTCAGCAACGCGGCTGACGTGGATGGAGTCACTGCGCTACGACAACCCGGCTCCACGCTGAAACCTTTTCTCTACGCGCAAGCCATCGCTGAGCGCCGCGTCACCGCCGCGTCCCTGATTGAAGACTCGGGCACCCAGCTACAGACGACGGCAGGGCTGTACATCCCGCAGAACTACGACCACCAGTTCAAGGGCTGGGTGTCGGTGCGCACCGCGCTGGGTGCATCGCTGAATGTGCCAGCAGTGCGCGCGCTGGTGATGGTGTCGCCAGAGTCTTTTCACCAACAGCTTGTGCGCCTGGGTCTGCCGCTGAAAGAAAGTGGCGACTACTTTGGCTACAGCCTGGCGCTGGGTAGTGCGGATGTGCCTCTGCTCAATCTGACCAACGCGTACCGTGCCATCGCCAATGCTGGGCGCTTTAGTCCGGTTTCGCTCATAACGGGCAACCGACCCGCCTGGCGCCCAGTGCTGGACGCGCGCGCTGCATTCATCGTTGGCGATATCCTGAGCGACCCTTTGGCTCGCGCCCGCACCTTTGGCACCGACAGCGTGCTGGCCACACGGTTCTGGACTGCCGTAAAAACCGGAACCAGCAAGGACATGCGCGACAACTGGGCAATTGGATGGTCGCAGCGCTACACCGTGGGGGTGTGGGTGGGCAATGCCAGCGGCGCACCCATGTGGGACGTCAGTGGTACTACCGGGGCTGCACCGATATGGGCAGCGGTGATGAATTATCTGCACGCCACCCAACGTAGCTCCGCGCCGGTTCCGCCAGCGGGAGTGGTGCAATTGCCGGTGCTGTTTTCCGGTACCGAGGCAGGCCGCAGGGAATGGTTCCTCAAGGGCACCCAGCAGCCCACCTTTGCTATTGATTCAGGAGCGACTCACGCATATTCATCGGGCGCTGCAACCGGAAACAGCCTCAAGGCTGCGCGAATTACCAGCCCTGTCGCTGGCACCATCATTGCGCTGGACCCCGATATTCCGCCCCACCGTCAGCGACTGAGTTTCAGCGCAGAGGGAAGTAACCTGCGCTGGCTGATCGACGGCAAGCCATTTGCGCAGGGTTCTTCCGCACAATGGTTTCCCTGGCCAGGACGGCATGTGGTGCAAATCACCGATCAGCGCGGCAAGTTGCAGGACGAAGTGCGATTGGAGGTGCGCGGAGCGGCACTACGTCAGAGGTAGGCGACCCTTGCCTGGCGCAGGTCAATGCGGCCGTGCACCCATTTCTCCAGCGCGTCATGGCGCAGGCTGCGCATGCCGCAGCGGATGGCTTCGTCAAAGATCTCGCGGGGGCGTGCCCTGCGCTGAATGAGCAGGCGAATCTCTGCATTGTTCTCCAGAATCTCGTAAATGCCCATGCGTCCCTTGTAGCCCTTTCCACCACAATGCTCGCAACCGTGTGCTGTCTTGATGAGAACCTGTTCCGGGTTGTCCACGCCCGCAGCCGCGAGCAATCGTGCACCGCCTTCGGCTTCGCTCAGGGTAGAGCCGTAGGTGTATTCCTTGACCACTTCCGTCCACTGCGCTGGCAGCAGGGGACGCTGGTGGGCACAGTGGGTACATAGCGACCGCACCAGTCGCTGCGCCACAATTCCGACCAGTGAGTCGGCAAAGTTCATGGCATCCATGCCCAGATCGAGCAGGCGCACCACGCTTTCGCTGGCATTGTTGGTATGCAGCGTGGACAGCACTAGGTGCCCGGTGAGCGACGCTTCAATGGCAATCTTGGCGGTCTCCTCGTCGCGAATCTCGCCAATCATGATGACATCCGGATCGGCCCGCAAAAACCCGCGCATGGCGCTGGCAAAGGTTAACCCGATCTTGATATTGACCTGAACCTGGCGCAATCCCGGGTGGGTGATCTCGATCGGGTCTTCGGCGGTCCAGATCTTCTTTTCATCGGTATTGATTTCCGCCAGCATGGAATGCAGGGTGGTGGTCTTGCCCGAGCCGGTGGGGCCCGCCGCCAGAATCAGGCCAAACGAGCGACTCGACATGCGCGTGACAACCTCGGTATCGCGCGCCTGCAAACCCAGCCAGGCCAGGGGTATGGGCTTGCTGGAGGACAGCAGGCGCAGCACCACATCTTCCATGCCGTCATGGGTTGGCATGATGGCCACGCGCAGTTCGAGGTTGGCACCACCAAAATCGGCAAAATTAATTTTGCCGTCCTGCGGGCGCCTGCGCTCGGCAATATCCAGACGTGCCATCACCTTGATGCGTGAAACCATCGCCGAGCGCAGCTGAGGCGGCAATTTCTGGTAGAGCTCCAGATCGCCATCGCGTCGCATACGGATGCGGGTGAATTCCTCGCCGGGGTTGGTCTCAATGTGAATGTCAGAGACCTGCATGGCCTGCGCATCCAGGATCATGCGCTTGACCATGCGCACCATGCTGGAGGACTCATTAACCTCAGTGCTTTCTTCGGGCTCTTTACCGGATACCAGTTCCCGCATCGCTTCGGACATGATGTGCTCGATGTCCTGCTGCTCCACCGGTAAAGCCTTGTCTTCAAAGTGCAGCGCGATCGGTGCTGAAGCAGGTACACCGGCATGAACTGTCGCCGACTCTGGCGACTTCTGGGGTGCCAGCGGATCAATCTGGCTGATCCGCGATGCAATCGCCTCCCGGTCTGCCCAGACCATCAGCAGGCTGCGTCCGGTCAGCGCGCACAGATGGCCATGAACATCCTCGCTGGTAGGGCACCAGGACGCCACCACCAGCATACCTTCGCTTTCGCCCAGCACCAGCAGATCCAGCGCGCGCAGAGTGCGTATGGGCAACAGTTCCAGCGCATTTGCCGGAAGTTCAAAGCGCGCCGCGTCGACCTCGACGATGCCGGCGGTGCGCGCCAGCGCATGGTGGAGTTCCTCAGGTGTCACGAGCAAACGCTTGACCAGATCGGAGGATCTGCTGCGCAGCAGGTCCGGGTTCTCGTGGGACAGAGCTTCCAGCGTCCCATGGTCCAGCAAGCCCAGCTGTTCCATGGCCGCACCCAAGGCAACAATGGGCTCCGAACGCAGGTCGTCCATGACCTGGCGCATGCCTTCAAGCGTGGTAGGCCGCTCAGAAGAACGTGCCAATATAACGGGTTGCGTACTGGCGAAAGTCGGGGATGATGACATGCATCGCTTTCAACGCTTTCAACGCTTTCAACGTGAAGGCTGCACCATTGTGGGGGTTGCGCCCTGGTTTGTGCTTGATACGGATCAATCCTTCGCTTTGCACCATCCAGGCGCGGCGTTACGATGGGACCTCATTACTGGAGATCTGCATGGCCGTCATCACCTGTATCGAAGATTTGCGCATCCTGGCCCAGCGGCGCGTGCCCCGCATGTTTTATGACTACGTCGATGCCGGCAGTTGGAGCGAAGGCACCTACCGTGCTAACGAGGCCGATTTTCAGAGAATCAAATTCCGCCAGCGCGTGGCCATCAACATGGACAACCGCAGCACCGCGAGTACGATGATCGGCCAGCACGTGGCGATGCCGGTTGCGCTGGCACCGATAGGACTGACCGGCATGCAGCACGCCGACGGGGAGATTCTTGCAGCCCGTGCGGCCAAAGCGTTTGGTGTCCCATATACCCTGTCTACCATGAGCATCTGTTCGCTCGAGGACGTGGCGGCGGGCACCGGCAACCACCCGTTCTGGTTTCAGGTGTATGTAATTCGCGACCGGAATTTCATCGAACGCCTGATCGAACGCGCCAGGGCCGCAAACTGTTCGGCACTGGTTCTCACGCTGGATTTGCAAATCATCGGGCAACGCCACAAGGACCTCAAAAATGGACTCGGCGCCCCACCCAAGATGACGCTCGCAAGCATGAGCAATATGCTAACCAAGCCGCGCTGGATGCTGGGCATGGCGGGCACCAAGAGGCGAGCGTTCGGCAACATCGTCGGGCATGTACATGGAGTGGACGACATGGGCTCACTAGGCGAGTGGACACTCAAACAGTTCGACCCAACACTGGACTGGAACGATGTGGAATGGATCAAGAAACGCTGGGGCGGGAAGCTCATCCTCAAGGGCATTCAGGACGTAGAAGACGCAAAATTGGCGGTGGCCTCTGGTGCCGACGCTCTGATTGTCTCCAACCACGGCGGGCGTCAACTGGACGGGGCCGAGTCCAGCATCCGCGCCCTGCCACCCATTGTTGATGCGGTGGGAAAGCAGATCGAGGTGCACATGGACGGTGGTATTCGCAGCGGTCAGGACGTGCTGAGAGCCCGCGCCTTGGGCGCCAAAGGTGTGTACATCGGCCGTTCCTACATCTATGGCCTTGGGGCACTGGGTGAGGCCGGGGTCACCAATGCACTCGAGATTATCCGCAAGGAACTCGACACCACCATGGCGCTGTGTGGTCACACCGACATCAACGCCGTAGACTCGAGCATCCTTGTGCCTGGCAGCTTTTGACCTGTATCAACCTTCGCGCGAAGCGGACCCCCTGCCAGCCGTAACCCGACAAGGTGGCAGGTAAGATGGATCGTATTACCGACTACCTACCGAGAACCTGCCATGAGCCAAACTCTCAGCGCCCCGATTCGAACCGTTGCTCTGGTGGGCCACGGAGCCGCTGGCAAGACGACGCTGGTAGAAAGCCTTCTTGCAGCCACCGGAACCATCGCCAGCCGCGGAAGTATTGAACGAGGCAACACGGTCTGCGACTTTGATCCGCAGGAAAAAGAACTCGGCCACTCCCTGCAAACAGCCTTGGTCAGTTTCAAGACCGGCGGTGCCCAGGTACATGTGATCGATACCCCCGGCTACCCCGACTTCGCGGGTCAGTCCGTGGCAGCGCTGGCCGGGGTCGATACCGCACTGGTCGTCATCAACGCGCAGACCGGCATTGAGCTATCGACCGATCGCATGTTCGCCCTCGCAGGTGAACGCGGTCTGTGCCGCATGATCGTCATCAACAAGATCGATGCTGACAATGTGGACCTGCCTGCTCTGGTGGGGCAGATCCGTGAACGGTTTGGCAATCAGTGCCTGTTGCTCGATCTTCCTACGCACGACGGAAAGGATGTGGTCGAGTTGCTGGGGCACGCTGACGGCGAGAGCGACTTTGCGTCGGTTGCCGCGGCGCACCGTAGCCTGATAGACCAGATTGTGGAAGAAGACGAAAACCTGATGGCGCGCTATCTGGAAGATGGCGTCGACCCCAGTCTTGACGAACTTCATGCGCCGTTTGAAGCTGCGCTGCGTTCAGGCCATCTGATTCCCATTCTGTTCGTCTCGGCAAAAACGGGCGCCGGAGTACCTCAGTTACTGGACGCGCTGGCCAAACTCGCACCCAACCCAAGCGAAGGCAACCCACCACCGTTCTACAAGGGCGAAACCATCGCCAGCTCCGAGTCGTTCCAGTCGCAACCGGACGACGAACTGCATGTGCTGGCTCATGTATTCAAAGTCGTGATGGACCCGTTCATTGGCAAACTGGGGGTGTTCCGGGTGCATCAGGGCACGATTCGCAAGGATGCACAACTGTTTATCGGCTCCGGCAAGCGGCCCTTCAAGGTCGCCCACCTGTATCGTCTTCAGGGCAAGGAGTATGTCGAAGTTCCCGTGCTGGTGCCCGGAGACATTGGTGCCGTGGCCAAGGTGGACGACATCGATTTCGACTGCGTTCTGCATGACTCGCACGACGAAGACCACATCCATCTCAAACCGCTACAGTTCCCGCTGCCGATGCAGGGACTTGCAGTACAGACACGCAAGAAGAGCGACGAGCATCGCCTGTTTGACGTCTTGCACAAGCTCGAGCTCGAGGACCCCTGCTTCACAGTCGAGCGCCACCCCAGCACCAACGAGACCGTAATACGCGGGCTCGGCGAGATGCACCTGCGCGCCAAACTGGCACGCATGCTGCAGCAGTTCAAGCTCGAGCTTGACACCAGCCCACCCCAGATTGCCTACCGAGAAACCATCACCCAAAACGCCGACGGACATTGCCGCCACAAAAAGCAAAGCGGCGGCGCAGGTCAGTTCGGTGAGGTCATGTTGCGCATTGAACCGCTGGCACGCGGCGCCGGCTTCGAGTTTGTCGATATCGTCAAAGGCGGTGCCATTCCCGGCGTGTTCATGGCGGCAGTTGAAAAGGGCGTGCGTCAGGCGCTGGCCGACGGCATCCTGGCCGGCTTCCCGGTGCACGACCTGCGCGTCATTGTCTACGACGGCAAAACCCACGCGGTGGACGGCAAGGACATTGCATTTACCCAGGCTGGCCGCAAGGCCACGCATGAAGCGGTGATGAAAGCCACGCCGATTGTTCTGGAGCCGCTGGTCAACATCGAAGTGGTTGCGCCCGAAGCCGCCATTGGCGACCTCACTGGCGATCTGGCCAGCAAGCGCGGGCACGTCACGGGCACGCAGCCACGCCCGGCCGCAACGGTCGCAATCAGCGGCCAGATTCCACTGGCCGAACTCGACGATTACCAGGGGCGGCTCAAATCCCTCACGGCAGGCCAGGGCTCCTACAGCATTGAGTTTTCGCATTACGCACCGGTGCCAGCGCAGACCCAGCAGAAGCTGATGTCGGCCCACAAAGCGGTCAATCTCGACGACGAGTAACCGAACCGCGGCGTGAACCACCGCGTCCATGCAGCGTCGTATCGCCCACCTCGACATGGACGCGTTTTACGCGTCCGTGGAACTGTTGCGTTACCCGCAGCTCAAAGGCATGCCCGTGGTGATTGGAGGCGGGCGGTCCAATATTGCGCAGGCCCTGGAACAGTTGCGGCTGGCTACAGCACAGGACGACCCTGATCGCGAATGGGATGCCCAGGCCCAGCGCGAAGCCCTGCGCCGTATCCCCGTCGATGCCTTTGCGCGCCTGTCGGACTACACCGGACGCGGTGTCATTACCACCGCCACCTACGCGGCGCGCCAGTTTGGCATTGGCTCGGCCATGGGATTGATGAAAGCTGCAAAACTGTGCCCGCAAGGGATTCTGCTCCCGGTGGACTTTGACGAATACCGGCGCTATTCACGCCAGTTCAAGGCCATCATCACCGAGATTGCACCGCTCATGGAAGACCGCGGGGTGGACGAGGTCTACATCGACTTTACAGAGGTTCCGGGCGGTCAACGCGAAGGCGGCCGGGTGCTGGCACGGTTGATCCAAAAAAGCATTTTTGACGCCACCGACCTCACCTGTTCCGTCGGGGTCGCGCCCAACAAGCTGCTGGCCAAGATGGCGAGCGAGTTCGACAAGCCGCGCGGAATTTCCATCGTCCTGGAGGAGGACCTTGAAGAAAAAATCTGGCCGCTGGCCTGCCGCAAGATCAACGGCATCGGCCCCAAGGCCGATGAAAAGCTCAAGGGGCTGGGCATTGAAACCATTGGCCAACTCGCCCAGTGCGATGCCTTGTGGTTGATGCAAAACTTTGGTGAGCGCACCGGAACCTGGCTGCGCGCCGCATCGCACGGCCGTGACGAGCGCCCTGTGGTGACAGAGAGTGAACCGGTCAGCGTAAGTCGGGAAACCACTTTCGAGCGGGACTTGCACGCGGTGCGTGACCGTGCCGAATTGGGGGCCGCGTTCACCCGGCTGTGCGAACAGGTGGCCGCGGATCTGCAGCGCAAGGGCTACGTCGGGAAAACGATTGGCATCAAGCTTCGCTACGACGACTTCAAGAGCGTTACCCGCGACCTGACGGTCGACCACTACACTGCCGATTCCAGGGAGATCCGCAGGGTCGCAGGCCAGTGCCTGAAACGGGCACCGCTAACCCAGCGGCTGCGGCTGCTTGGAGTGCGTGTTGGGGCATTGGCCCGCGTACAGTCTGCGCAGGACGCTATGTTTTTAGAAGCGAATCAGGAACAATCGGGTCAACTTTTCTAACCCGAAAGCTCACGCCATCGTAGACGGGTGAAGGAAATGGGTGCATCATAAAACCATGGACAACAGCGTACCGCCACTGATCCGCGCCCTGCTCGACCCGCATCGGTACCCCGGCGCGGTGCAGCAGGTTGAACTGGTCCAGACGCCTATCTCCTGGATCTTGCTGGCGGGTGAATTTGCCTACAAGATCAAGAAGCCATTGCAATTGCATTTTCTTGATTTCAGCACGCTGGAGAAACGTCGTGCATGCTGCAGTGAAGAGCTTCGACTCAATCAACGCTTCGCCGCGGACATCTACCTGGATGTCCTCTCAATCTTCAATACACCGGACGATCCGCATTGGATTGGCATCGGCGCTCCCATCGAGTACGCCGTCAAGATGAAGCGCTTCCCTGCGGACAACCGTCTGGACAGGGTTTGTAGTCGCGGTGAACTGCAGCCGAGTCATTTGTCCGATCTGGCCGACACCCTGTACAACTTTCAGAATCAGTCGGCCATTGCGCCGGGCGTTTCCAACTTTGGTTCACCCACTACATTTGCCACCATGTTTCGTGACAACTTTGATAGCTTGCGCCGTTCGCTTGCGCAGCACGAAAACCTGGTCAGACTGCAGACCCTGCAATCCTGGTGCGAAGCCCAGTTCGCGCAATTGTCGCCGTTTCTGGTGGAGCGCAAGGAGGCGGGCTGGGTTCGCGAATGCCATGGCGACCTGCATTTGGCAAATTTGGTGCTGATCGATCACCGTGTACGCATGTTCGACTGCATCGAGTTCAACGCGGAGCTTCGCTGGATCGATCAGGCCAGCGAAATTGCTTTCACCTACATGGATTTGCTGGCACATCAGCGACCAGATCTGGCAAACTGGTTTATCGACGAAATGTTAAGCCGCAACGGCGACTATGGGGCCATTAGAATACTGCGACTCTGTGCGGTGTATAGGGCACTGGTTCGGGCGATGGTTGAAGCAAGTCCTACGCAGGACAGCCACATCGTGTCGACGCGGGCGCTAATTTATGTGGCACTGGCTGAGCGCCTTACCGCTCCGCGTCCCGGACGGTTGATCATCACGCACGGCCCCTCGGGCTGCGGCAAGACCCTTGCGTCCTCGGCACTGTTACTAAGGGATCCGTTGGCATGCACCGTGCGCTTGCGATCGGACGTGGAGCGAAAACGTCTGCACGGCTTGAGCGCCAGCGCCAGAAGTGGATCACAGCCGGATGCCGGCTTGTACACCGCGCAGGCGACGAACCAGACCTACGCCCGGCTACGAAATCTGGTCGAAATGCTGTTGCCGGTCGGTGGGACCGTGATTGTCGACGCATCCTTCCTGAAACGCACTGACCGCGATACTTTTCATGCGCTGGCACTGGAGGCCGGTGCAACCTTTGAGATTCTGGCTCCCCAGGCAACGGCCGAACAGTTGACGGAACGAATCCAGTCACGCCAAGCCGAGGGCAAAGATGCCTCCGATGCGACCCTGGAAGTGCTAGCCCAGCAAATGCGAATCATGGATCCACTTGGAAGTGACGAACTCCAGTGGTTAGTTCCGCCAAAGCGCTTCCAGACGAGCAGCGTAACAAAAACTGGCTTCCCCACGCAGCAGAACACAGACGGTCCAGGTTGCGCCGGATCAAATGTCAGCGAGGGAAGAACGGCAGGAACAAATCGCGCAGTTTCTTTGCCGCTTCCATCTCCGCCAGACCCAAGGCTTTCTCCGAATCCCAGTCAAAGTAGAGTAACCCTGTCACGCGGGAGTGCGCGATCGGCAGAATGACAAATTTGCTGGTGGCGGGCAGGAGTTCACGAAACCCCTCAGGCAATGACGCGGGCTTCAACTTGGAAACATCTTCAATCGACACGTCCACGTTCTTCTTGATGACCGCATGAAACGCGGTGGGCTTGAATTCGGCCGCTATCTTCAGATTGCTCTTCAATGAATCAAGTCCATTGCCATACCCATGGCGTATGGCAAATTCTCCGGACCGCGTCAGCATGAACAATAGACAGTGTGTCGCATTCAGTGACCTGCCAAACATCGGAAAGATGGAATTGGCCAATTCCTCGACCGAATTGAACGGTTGACGCGTCAGCACTGCATACAGGTCGCCAAGCGAGTTCTCAACGGGCAACATGGTCCCCGAATTTTCAATAGGTGCAGTTGCCCGTGTCTTTTGTTTGACCAACGTGGCCAGTTTCGACTTGTCGATGCCAGCCACGTCCAGTCGTTCAACAAGCCGTTCCAGATCATCTAGCTTGCCCTCCCGCAAGAGGGCTGACGCGTCATTTGAAAATTTGGCCACACCTACCAACGCGGGGTCTCCGGTTCCATCCATGGAGGAAAGGACGGCAGTTGGCAAGTTCCAATGCTTTGCGACCTCGACGCCAACCTGCTGAAACGACATTTCCAATACGGCCTGCGCAGCGTCTTCATCGGCAGCACCGCCAATAACCTGCTCCTTAATGGCAGCCATCTCCTGTGGCAAATATCTTTCCACAATCAATTTGCCAAGGTTGTACATCAAGGTGGCGACTGATGCATCTTCGGCACGCTCGGCCAATGCGCTTCTCGAGAATTCGCAGGCCAACAACGTTCTGGAAAGTGTCTCATCCGCGTGGAGTTCATCGTCTGTGATCAAGCTGGTTCCAAGGACGAGGTGCAGCAGAGCGTCCGAACCCAACACCTGCATCGCGGAGGACACCGAAGCGCTACCCTTGGCAAATGGAGCGTACATCGACGAATTTGCAAGCTTGAGAACCTTTTGTGTCAGAGCAAAATCTTCGATGATGTGGGAGACCACGTCCGGGGGGTTCCTGGCTGCCCCATTCAAGGCACCCAGCACTGCAGTGGCGGTGCGCTCCAGGGTGGGAAATCCCTTGGAGCTCTGCATGGCAACAAACAGTTTTCCCAGCGCCGGAGTACTCATGCGGCTACCCCACGGGTCAACCCAGGCAAAGAACTGATGGCCACTGCGGACATGGGCTTTCCAAGCAAATAGCCCTGTATCAAATTGCAACCAGCGCCCTCCAGGAAAGCAAACTGCGCCTCATTTTCGACACCTTCTGCAACCACCTTCAAGTCGATACTGTGTGCCAGATTTATCATGGCCGTAATCAGTTTTCTGTCGGATTGCGATGCCTTGCGCTCATCTTGAATGGCGCGTACAAAGGCCTTGTCGATCTTGATGCTCGATACCGGAAGGCGTGTCAGGTAGGCCAAACTCGAAAAGCCGGTTCCGAAATCATCAATCGAAAACCGAACACCTCTCTCTCGCAGGTTCCCGAGAGCGCGCTCGGTGCGCTCTTGGCTCTGCATCAGCGTTGATTCGGTAATTTCCAGGATCAGTCTTGAAGGGTCAATGCCAGTCTCTTCGATCGCATCAAGAACCAGCGTGTCAAACCCGTCACTTCCGAACTGGACCGGGGATACGTTGACGGACATGACGAAGTCCGGCATCCATTCCTGAAACCGTCTTAACTGGTGACAAGAGTAACGAAGCGCCCATTTCCCCAGAAATGGCATCAACCCCGATTCTTCGGCAATCGGGATAAATTTGTCAGGCGGTACATTTCCAAAGTCTCGGCTCTTCCAGCGCATCAGCGCTTCGGCGCCGATCAAATTGCGTTGAATGTCATATTGGGGCTGATAGTCCATGTAGAACTCCCCCTCCTGAATCCCGTTGTGAATGGCCGCCTTGATGGAGAAATCGACACTGACATCCGTCGGGGTGTATATGCTGATCCGGTTCTTGCCTGCATTCTTGGAGAAGTACATCGCGGTATCTGCGTTCTTCAATACCGTTGAGTAGTCCTGCCCATGGGATGGGTATTGGGCGACACCGACGCTTACACCAAGATAGGCATTGTGCGGAGCCGTATCGTAGGGTCTGGCAACCGCCAGCAACACGTTCGCGAGGGCCTCTTGTGCTCCTATGGCGCTCTTGTCACTAAACAGCACCACGAACTCGTCTCCTCCGAGTCGGGCCAGCACGTCCTGGGGACCAATGATTTTTACAAGGCGCCGGGTGGTCTCCACCAAAACGGCATCGCCCATGGCGTGGCCAAAAGTGTCATTGACTTTCTTGAAGCCATCCAGATCCAGTAGCGCAATCGAGAATGCTGGGGTATTTTCTTGAATCAGCGCATCCACCGCATTTTTCAGAAATGCTCTGTTGGGCAACCCTGTCAGATCATCATGCTCCGCCGCATGCCGAAACGCGCTGTCATTCGCCTTCCACACGGAAATGTCGATGATGCAAATGACGTATTGGTGTACGCCCGTCAGTTGGTAGCTGCGCAGATTGACCCAGCACTCGCCGGACCCTTTGATAACACGAAGATCACAGCTAAAGGACTCCGGCGAGTCGTGCAGAACATCTTTGAACCGTTCAATGTCCTTCGGGTGCAGGATATCAATGAAATTCGCGGGAATATCCGCCCCCAAAAGTTGCACCAGCCAACGCTGCCCTGCTTCGGATACAAACTTGATGTCAAAGTTGGTGTCAATTCGCAACACCGCATCCAGAACGCGATCAAGGGTTGGCAAACTCATCCGTCAACCTTCCTCTAAGGTTCCAGCAGGTTTTGCTATTGAGGCCGATTGCTTTCCAGCGCTGCAATATTTCAAGGGCAGGTGTCGACGCAAAAGGTTATGTGAGTTCATGGTGCTGTGCCCTAATAGTCGCAACCATACCATTGGGCAGCGAACACTGGCAAGCAGTAGTCCACATTTCGGCCGTCAATGTGCCAACAGGCGCTCAGCCTAGAGTGGTCGTCGGCAAGCACGGTGCAGTTTGCTGTTGCAGGTGTCCTTGACGACGCCGCGCACCCCATTGATACGGGGAATCTGTCAGCTGAATTAGGTAGCAGCCGAAGCATTCAATTGTCAGAGAGTTGTCAGATCGCAACCCTATGCTGCAAAGCAACATGAATACCGCACTCACCACACAACTGGGACTTGAAGACCTGCTTGCCGATCTGCACTGTGCCCGCAGGAACGAGGAGCTTGGCAGACTTGCTCTGCTTGCCTATTGCGAAGTCAGGGGTTGGGCCAGGCAGGCTGGGAAGCACGATATTGCTGATAGTGCAACCAAGATGTTCACGGAACACCCCTGTATTTGTAAAGAGGAGTTCCTTGCAAGAATTGACCGAGTCATTTCGACTTTAGAGTGTCATCAGCAGGGTTATCCGCAGTTCAGATATCAGGCAAGCGCTGAAACACCTTCCAGCCAACTTCAGGTGTAGCAGGCGCGAAGATTACCCTTGCACGATTTGCTCGATCCTCGGTTCTAAGCGCTCTGTGACCGGGAAGGGTATGCGAACTTCTTGCGTGGATTCATCGGCACATCGCGTACTCGCGTCCCTGTGAATGAAGAATGATCGACCCGTTGGAGTTGGTAGTTGCGGTCAGCCCAACATCCTGAAACCCAGCCCCGCTGCGGTCATCCACAAATAAGCGTTGGTTTTCAAGTTTCCATAGCATGGCATTGGAGTTGCTGGATTGTCCGGCATAGGCCCCACCATAGCCCGAACTGTAGGTCTCCGCGCCGCCATTGATGGTCATCACTCCGTCGGACCGAAAGACCACTTTGCGGGTGGTGGACGTGCCGCTCACCTTGTTGTAGGTGAAAGAACACCAAGCACTGCCCATCAGTATCTGCCTCGATTGGGCATCCTGAGGATTGCTGCCAATTTGGCCCTCCGCAACCTGTGCTTTGCGGGCCGCCTTCTCCATCGGAGAGGCAGCGTGTGCCACCGCCCCAACCTTTCTCCAGACAAGTTGGATTGGTCCCACGGTCACAATAAGGCGCCCCTCTCGCAATACGTAGGGCATCACGTCCGCACCCACCGTGAGTTGGTTGCCTCTGACGGCCCATCGGGTTTCCTCGCCGGCCAGATTGGCCGTTCCATTGGCGCGTAGCTCCAACGTGTCCCCCCCCTGCACTTCCATCTGGTACTTACCCACCAGCTCGCGGGCGACTTGCCCCCAGGAACTGCTCGAAACAATGAGAAACAAGGCAAAGGCAGCTAATGTCTTCACGATGGCGAATCCTATTAAGGTGTGAATATGAACATACAAGATATTACTGTCACTGGGCAGACCTGCAAACCCATCCGGCGATTCTCCATAAGTCTCCAAAGCTGCTTCGCGCTGTATGCTGCGCGACTACGTTTTCAAATCGCCTGCCCTAAACTGACCTGTTGCAAACTCCCCAGGACCAGCGCGGGTGAAACCCGGATCTTTATTCTCGAAACTGATACCGCGCAGGGTTGCAGTGGCGCACCGGCACACGCGCATGCGTGCATTTCGTCTACCAGCGGTTTGGCGCGGCATGCTGTGGGTCGCTTTGAGCGGACTTTTATTCTCCTGTCTTAACGCGACGGTGCGCAACATTGCCCTGTCACTTGACCCATTTGAGTCACAGTTTCTGCGATACCTTTTCGGCATCGCTGCAATGCTCCCAGTGGTGTGGCATCAAGGCTTGCAGCATTACCGACCGAACAGCCTGAGCGGGCAATTCTGGCGTGGCGCGGTGCATACCCTGGGACTGACTCTGTGGTTCATGGCCTTGCCGCACCTTGGGCTGGCGGATATGACCGCGATCGGCTTTACCGGGCCAATCTTCATCATGCTTGGAGCCGCCTGGTTTTTGGGGGAGAAGATGCGCGGCGACCGTTGGGTCGCGGCAGCAATCGGCTTTGGAGGCGTCCTAGTGGTGGTTGCCCCAAAATTCACGGGCCAGGGCGGTGGGTACGCGCTGGTGATGCTCGCCTCCTCCCCTGTGTTTGCTGCGTCCTTTTTAATGACCAAGACCCTGACCCGCTACGAGAGTCCGGGGGTGATTGTGCTGTGGCAAGCCATCTCGGTAACCCTACTGAGTTTGCCACTGAGCTTGATTCACTGGACCACTCCAACGATCTGGCAATGGCTCGGGTTTGCAGCCGCAGGCGTTTTGGGTTCGCTGGGCCACTATTGCCTCACGCGCGGGTTTCGTGTCGCTGACATATCGGCCACCCAGTCTCTGCGCTTCTTGGATCTGATCTGGGCATCATTAATGGGCTGGCTCGTCTTTTCGGATGTACCGAGCCAGACCACCTTGATTGGTGCCTTGGTTATTTTGATGTCAACCGTATGGATTGCTCGTCGTGAACACGGGCGTAGATCCGTCGAGTAGAGCAAACGGCAGTACGCACGTGCATACGTACAGTTGTCAGAAGCAGAGTGTTTGGCGCTTTCAACCCTTGACAACGGCAGGGGACTAGACATTTGCAAGCGAAACTGCCTTCCGCTTGAAGACCTTTACCGGTTCGAGGGTGCCGCAATGCAGATGAGCACAAAAAAGTTATTCCCTTCGCTATCCGCGCAAACCATTGATTTTGTTGAAGATTCTTCGATAGGACCGCTTTGGTCTGTCTGAAGAATTTGTACTTCGCACCTTCACGATCCCACCCCATTTCTCAGATCGAAGTGC